>JBAQCV010000001.1:0-1905 GCA_049294475.1 Candidatus Moraniibacteriota bacterium
CCTGAGCGCCGTGCGTTCATCGGCATTCGTCTGATCGCTTGGCGACACCGATTGCATCGCGTCATGAGCAGGTGCAGCAACCGGAACCGCTGACTTCGTACTTTCAGCAGCTGTCCTGGGTTTCCCATGCTTTCCCTCTCGCCTGCGCCTCCCTAAAACCTTTTGGGGTGTCGGCACCGTTGCGATAGATGCGTCAACGCTCGCACCTATCGGCTCGGCTACAGGCTTCGATTCCAGTTGCGGATCCGCCCCCTCGGCGACCGGTTGCGTAAATTTATCAGCCTGCGCCTCAGCGGCGGCGGCGACCCGTTTCAAAAGTTCTTCGATGGGCACTCCTGGTTTTTTTGTTTCCGCGCTCATATGAAAATCCGGATGATTATCTCAATGATTCGATGATTTCTCGTTTTGCAAATTCTGATGCGAACAGGATTTTCTCTTCCTCGCTCAATCTTGACTCGGTGGAAAGAGTACGCGTGATCGACGGCACGATATTCCTGACAACATTCTCGATCCCAGCTTGTTCGACGAGCTGCTGAAGCGTTATCTCCATGTTCGTTTCCGCATGCTGCACGAACGGTGACAAGCCTTCGGACACTACACTTGCGCATTGCTTCTTTTTTACCGCAGGCAAATCCGCCTCCAATGCTTCGTACGCCCGCTCCTCGGGCACCGCTTGTTTCTCGGCAGCGCTGTCGGCCGGCGCTTTTCCTGGAATCGTCTTGGTTCTCTCGTGTCTTTTCGGCGACCTCTTCCGTTCTCTCGACACCCAGCCGAACTCTCTTTGCAGATATCCCAGAAATCCCCTGATATTTTGAGGCTTGATGACATCCGGACTCCACTCCGTTTCAGAAACCGTTGTTCTGTGTTCTATGCGTATCCCTTCAGGGGCAATAGCCCGGATGATCAATAAAGGCTGGCCATCCTTCCTGAACACCTGGTCCGTCTTCAGTCGCTTCGAAGTTTCTGCGAAGAGCGTCATGTCCCGTGGTTGCCCCTTCTTCTTTTCGGGACGCTTGTTGCCAGATTCTTTCGACGCCAATTGGTGCGTCACGCGGGAGTTGCGTGGAGTATGATCAGATGCGGTATGTTTTTTTGCGCGGGTTTCTCCGTCCATGGCGGCATGCGCCGCATCGAATCTTTCCAGCGCCTCTTTTTTCAATGCCAAAACATGCTCCGGCATCTGACTCTCGAGAGCGCGGAGCTCGGCGAGCAGCCCTACTCTCCGCCGGCCGTTTTCGACGATGCGATCGTCCAGCATATTCCATTCATTCCCTATCTCGCCGATTTTCCCGCTCAGCGCATGATAGGCCGCCGTCTCCTGTCCATCGCTTTTCTGCTCCATAGCTTCCGTATCATCAGGCAGAGACGATCCATATTCCGCCCCGATATGCTCGCCCCAGCTTTCCAGCGCATCCTCGCTCGCTTCAAATTCCCGGATGTAGGCGCGCGCCGTTTTTTCCATCGCCTCGTCATAGGTCCCATGGGATTCGGCGACAGCGCCCTGTCTGCGCTCTTCTTTCGCAGGCACAGCCAACAGGCGAGGTTGTACGGTAGGAATCTCTTGTAACGCCTCTGCCCCTCTTGCCTCCGATAGCCTCATACATGTTTCGACAAAAAATAATACCGATCGGACTTCTCTTTTCCGCTCATTCCTGGTATAATTTTACCATAGAAACAAAAAATTAACACCTATGCCTGAGCGATCCGCAGAGCGTCACCATATCGCGACCTGGGTTATCGTGATCGCCATCCTGATTCTCGCGTTTGCTGTCAGGATCTATCGCATCGACAGCATTCCTGCCGGCCTGTATCCGGACGAGGCCGCCAACGGCGTCGATGCGCTGCACGCGCTGGAAACCAAGCAGTTCGAGCTTTTCTATCCTGCCCATTTCGGCCGCGAAGGCC
>JBAQCV010000002.1:0-9949 GCA_049294475.1 Candidatus Moraniibacteriota bacterium
GCTCGGATCCGCCCACTGAGTGGTGCCGTCTTCCTTGACGACGTAGAACGAAAATTCGAATTTCGTCCCACCGGATGACCAGTTCACGTCAGTGTAGAAGCACGGGAACTGGTCCGTCACCGGGTAGTCCACCCACGCGCTGTCCGGCGCGGACTGCCCGTTTACGACGATCTTGCGATAGTTCCGTATGGGTAACTGTGCAAAATCGACATAGATTCGGCGCAGATTTCCGCCGAGGTTGTAGATCCCCGTGATGAGAGGATCTCCCGTGTTGTTTGCACCGCAGACTTTCTTGGTCCCCAGCACGAGTTTCAAGTGCTGGACATCCGGCGGCGCATTTGCCGGGTGCCGGTATGCCGAGCAGCCCGGGTCGATGTAGTTGTCCTTGCCGCCCGAGGTGCCGCCGTACGTGAACTCGAACGGCTGCCCATTCGGCCACTCCAGATCGAACGCAGTGCCGGAGCCGCCGTACGGATACTTGATCCACGGACCGTCGGGAAACTGCTGGCCATGGACGAAGTACTGTTCCTGGACAGCGAGCATCGAGTGCCCGAACCTCATCCGGAACAGCCCGCTGTATCCATGATCGGCAACCTTTTGCACCGATGCGATATGGCAATCGTTGCCGATGTCGACGGTGGCGGTAGCAGCCGAGTAGCCGGGAGTGACGTGGCCATCCATGACCGTGTCGACACCGAAGAACACGGTGTTGCGACCGACCGGCAACGCGCCGAATGGCACGCTCGTCGAAACATCCGTGAGCGGTCCTTGGTACGTCGGCTTCAGCGCCGGTATGTCGAGTACCGCTGAATCCTGCTTGAGTCCCTGCTGCAGGTCGTAATGGTACAGTCCGGCAGTCGGATTGTAGAACCCGCCGAACCAGTCAGCCGGCGCATTCGATCCGTTCGCGTCGAGCTTGACCGAGACGCTGATCGGCGTGTCGGGAGGAGCGACCTGATAATCAGTCTCTACCCAGGCCACCGGCGCAGCCTGTGCCACGACGGCGAAACAAAACGACAGCAACAGCAGCAGCTTTTTCATGATATCCTCCTGTGAGGCGCAAGGTTGAACAAAGGTTGAACAAACGGGAAAAACCCTGTACGATGATATTGTTAAGTAACGTGTTACTGTAGGATAAACAGATAGCTTTGTCAAGGGATTATGACTGAAGAAAAAAACAGTGTCACGATGGACAAAATAGTGTCGCTCTGCAAGCGGCGCGGGTTTGTGTATCCGTCATCGGAAATCTATGGCGGGTTCGCGGCAGTGTATGACTTCGGCCCGTACGGCGTGGAGCTCGCGAAGAACATCCGCGAGGCGTGGTGGAAGGCGATGGTGTATGATCACGACAATATCGTCGGACTCGACAGCGCGATCTTCATGCATCCGAAAGTATGGGAAGCGTCGGGGCACGTCGGCGGTTTCGCTGATCCTCTGGCTGAGTGCAAGGAATGCCACACGCGCGTACGCGTCGATCATCTGCTCGAAGAGATAGGAGTGCAGGCGGATGAGAAGATGACAGAAGAGGAAATCAACCGGCTCTTCTCGGAGCATAAGGAAAAAATCGCTTGCCCGAAATGCGGCAAGAAGAGCTTCACGGACGCGAAGAGTTTCAATCTTCTGGTGCAATCCAATCTCGGCAACTTCACGGGAGACTGGACAAAGGAGCCGACATATTTGCGCGGGGAGACGTGCCAGGGGATCTATGTCAATTTCAAGAACGTGCTGGACTCCGCGCGCGTGAAGATCCCGTTCGGTATCGCGCAGATCGGCAAGGCATTCCGCAATGAGATCACGGCGCGGCAATTCATCTTCCGCAAGCGCGAGTTCGAGCAGATGGAGACGCAGTATTTCGTACGTCCGGACGAGGCGACGGAGGCGTATGAAGAATGGCGCAAGAAGCGTTTCCAGTATTATCTCGATTTGGGAATCAAAGAAGAGAATCTGCGCTGGAAGGAACACGAGAATCTCGTTTTTTATGCCAAAGCTGCCTGGGATATCGAATACAACTTCCCGTTCGGGTTCAAGGAGCTCGAAGGAGTGCACAATCGGAGCGATTATGATCTGACGCAGCATTCCAAGTTCTCGGGAGTCGATCTCTCGTACCGCGATCCGCAGACGAATGAGAAGTTTATGCCGTGGATCGTGGAGACGTCAGTCGGGCTTGACCGCACGTTCCTCGCGGTGATGACGGATGCATATACGGAAGAGAAAGTTTCGGATGATGACACGCGCATCGTTTTGAAATTTCCGAAAAAACTTGCACCGGTACAGGTCGCCGTGTTCCCGCTCCTCAAAAACAAGCCGGAACTCGTTGGGAAGGCGAAAGAGATATACGGCGAGTTGAAGAAATCTTTCCGCTGCGAATTCGATGACAACGGCAACGTCGGCAAGCGTTACCGCCGCCAGGACGAGATCGGTACGCCGTACTGCGTGACCGTCGACTTCGACACGCTTGGTCTCGGAGACGACAAAGCTCTCGAAGGAACCGTCACCGTCCGCGACCGCGACACGATGCAGCAGGAACGGGTGAAGATCGAGGAGCTTAAGAGGTATTTAAATACAGTTTTTCCTGATTAGCATCATTGTAATATATGCATAAGGAAATTCAGAAAATCATTGAGCAATACCTTGAAATTTTCCCTCAAGAAAAAAAAAGACTTGAGAGTATTGTCCAATGTTTCCCATTGGGGGAGAGCATCATTTCTCGGAAAAACGTTACGGGGCATATAACGGTCAGTGCTATCGTTCTGTCTGAAGATAAAAAGAAGGCACTGTTTATCTATCACAAACAATTACAAAGACTTTTGCAGCCAGGTGGACATATTGAAGTTGCTGATAAAGATTTGCTTGATGCATGTCGGAGAGAGATTCGGGAAGAAACAGGATTAAATGCTGTCGAGTTACTTGATCTCATGGGGCAACAGCTACCGATAGATATTGATATTCACCTGATTCCATCCAACGAGAAGAAGGGCGAAGCGGAGCACTTCCATTATGATTTTCGTTTTGTCTTCATTGCTCAGGGGTCATTAGTGACGATACAAGAAGAGGAAGTGGATGGCTTTACATGGATTCCAATAAATGATGCCACACGATATGAAAAGTTCAAGATTATTTTTCAGAAGATACATTTTCTGTTCGATCAAAAAAAGCCAGCCATTTCCTCAATCAAAAGCTAAAAACCTGTCTTAATTATATGAAATATCAGAAACACACTTTGAAGAACGGGCTGAG
This sequence comes from Candidatus Moraniibacteriota bacterium, assembly GCA_049294475.1. Classification (GTDB taxonomy): domain Bacteria; phylum Patescibacteriota; class Minisyncoccia; order Moranbacterales; family UBA1568; genus UBA1568. Next base: position 3,238 of record JBAQCV010000002.1, read on the forward strand.
GATCATCCTCGCGCCGATGCAGGACACGGAGACGGCGACGGTGATCGTGATGACCGGCGTCGGTTCGCGCTATGAGACGGAGAAGGAGAACGGGCTGGCGCACTTTCTCGAGCATATGTTCTTCAAGGGGACGAAGAAGCGTCCGAACACGATCGATATCAGCCGCGAGCTCGACGCGATCGGCGCCGAATACAATGCCTATACCGCCAAGGATCACACGGCATACTATGCGAAAGTCGAGGCGCATCACTGGGATACCGCGCTCGACGTCGTTTCCGATCTGTTCCTCAATGCCAAGCTGGAACAAGAAGAGATCGAACGCGAGCGCGGCACGATCCTCCAGGAGATCAACATGTACGAGGATATGCCGCAGCGGAGAGTCGGAGAGCACTTCGAGAAGTTGCTCTATGGCGCTCATCCGCTCGGACGGGAAATCCTCGGACCGAAAGAGAACATCAAATCCTTCAAGCGCAAGGACTTCATCAAGTATCTGAATCGCGGCTACACGGCACAGAATGTCGTCGTGGGCGTCGCGGGGAAAATCGATCCGAAAAAAGTGAAGAAGGAGATCGAGAAGCATTTCGCGCATATCCGCACAGGCAAGCGCCCGGCGTTCAAGAAGATCAAAGAACGGCAAACGAAGCCTGCGCTGTCGCTCCATCACAAGAAAACCGACCAGACGCACATCATCGTTGGCGTGCGAGCCTATGATATGTTCCATAAGGATCGTTTCACGCTCTCGATACTGGCGACGATTCTCGGCGGGGGGATGTCGAGCCGTCTGTTCATGGAGGTGCGCGAACGGCGCGGCCTCGCGTACAACGTGCACACGAGCGTCGACAATTATCACGATGCCGGCTATCTCGCGACGCAGTGCGGCGTCGAGCATGAGAATCTCGAGAAGGCGGTCGTGGTGATCCTCGGCGAATACAAGAAAGCGGCGACGGAACTGATAGGCGTCGAGGAATTGCAGAAGGCCAAAGAATATATCAAGGGACATTTCGCTCTCGGTATGGAAGGTTCGGATGATGTCGTCGGCTATCTCGTCACGCAGGAGACCGTGCGCCACGAGATCATGACTCCCAAGGAACGGACCAAGATGATCGACCGCGTCACGGCCGAGGATGTCTTGCGCGTGGCTCAGGATATTTTCGTCGACAAGAAACTGAATATGGCCGTCATCGGCCCTCATGCGCATCACAAGGAACTCGAGAATCTGCTAAGCCTGTAATAGCTATGTCGGACGAACGCATCGCCATCGGCACGAACATCGCCTTGCGGCTGGCGCTCTTGGCTGCCGGAATATATTTCCTCTACCTCGTGCGCGACGTGGTGCTCTTGGTCTTGTTCGCGATACTGACTGCGGCCGCGCTCTCGCCGGCCATCGCCAGGCTGCGCAGATGGCGCCTGTCCCGGACAGCGGCAGTCATCATCGTCTACGCCGTCCTGCTTCTGGGAGGGATCGCGCTTTTGGCGGTATTTCTCCCGCTGTTCTTTTCCGAAGTGAAGGAATTCCTCCAGAACTGGCCGGAATACGCGAAGCGTCTGGACACCATGCTGTCGAACGTGCAGGCGTATCTCTCCACGTTCGGCATCGATTTCGAGAAAGAGCAGCTGTTCCGCGATATCGAGGGCAACATTACCGGATGGCTCTCGAACATCCTGTCAGCGACCGTCGGATTCTTCCAGGGATTCATCCATCTGATCGGATATTTCTTCCTGGCACTGTACCTGTCGCTCGAGGAAAAGGGCATCGAGAAACTGTTCCTGCTTCTGACGCCGAAAGAATATCACGCGCAGGCGCTCTCGATCGCGTCGCGCATGCAGGGCAAGGTGAGCCAGTGGCTCTTCGGCCAGGCGATCCTGATGCTCGTCGCGTTCGTCATCTACTATATCGGGCTGTCGCTCCTCGGCGTGCCGTATGCCTTGGCGATCGCGTTTTTCGGAGGATTGATGGAGCTGCTCCCATACATCGGGCCGGTTATCGCGGCCATTCCGGCGATCCTGGTCGGGGTGCTCGTATCCCCGGTCTTGGGCATTTCTGCGCTCGTCTTCTATATCGTCGCGCATCAGGCGGAGGCGCATATCGTCGCTCCGCAGGTGATGAAGCATTCGGCGGGGCTCAACCCGGTCGCGCTGATCATGGCGATCCTCATCGGCCTCGAGCTCGGCGGCGCGCTCGGCATCGTCATTTCCGTGCCGATCACGATGGTGCTGTCGGTATTCGTGGATGATATCCTGTTGAAGAGGCAAGGGTGATGAGAAACACAATGACTGGAACGCTTTACATCGTCGCGACGCCGATCGGGAACCTCTCCGATATCACTTTGCGCGCGCTCGAGACGCTGAAGGCGGTGGATGCGATCCTGTGCGAGGATACGCGCGTGACCGGGAAGCTGCTGGCGCGCTACGAGATACGGAAATCCCTCGTGTCCTGTCACGAGCACACGGACGGGCGCAAACTGGAGCAGATCGTAGGGCGGCTGAAAAGCGGGGAGAATCTCGCGTTCGTGACGGATGCCGGTACGCCGGGATTGTCCGACCCGGGCAACCGTCTGGTAGAGCTCGCTCTCGCGGCCGGCATTGTTGTCGTTCCTATCCCGGGCGTGTCCGCGCTCGGAGCGATCGTTTCCGTCGCCGGCATCGATATGCGGGAATTCCTGTTTCTCGGGTTTCCGCCGCACAAGAAAGGGAGACAGACGTTTTTCAAATCCGTGGCGGCGAGCGAAATGCCGGTGATATACTACGAATCGCCGCACCGCGTGATGAAGAATCTGGAGCTGCTCTCGGAATATGCGCCGGAAATGAAGGTGGTGATCGGGCGGGAGCTGACGAAAATGTTCGAGGAAATCATCCGTGGTACTATTGGAGAAGCGAGAGAGCATTTCGCAGCCCATCCTGACAAGGTGAAAGGGGAATTCGTCATTATCGCGTATAAAGATTGAGATATGCAGAAAAAGCCGTTTTTCATCACGACACCGATCTATTACGTGAATGCCAAACCGCACATCGGGCATGCCTATACGACGGTGGCGGCGGACGTATTGGCCCGGTTCAAGAAACTTCAGGGAGCAGAGGTTTTTTTCTCGGCCGGAACCGATGAGCATGGGATGAAGATACAGAAAAAGGCCGAGGAGGCAGAGAAAGACCCGCTGGAATTCGCGGACGAGATCGTCGCGCAGTTCCAGGAGTTGTGGAAGCAACTGGATATCGGGTACACGAAATTCATCCGAACCACCGATCCGGCTCACAAGCAGGCGGTACAGAAAGTATTGCAGGCGCTCTATGACAGCGGCGCCATCTACAAGGGATCCTATGAGGGGCTGTACTGCGTCGGGTGCGAGCAGTTCAAAATCGCGGACGATTTGGTAGATGGGCAATGTCCGGATCACAACAGTGTGCCGGAATTCATGCAGGAAGAGACGTACCTGATGAAGATGACCGTGCTGCAGCAGGAGCTGATCGAGAAGATCGAGGAAGATGAATTCCATATCGCGCCGGCGAGGTACAAAACGGAGATACTGTCTTTCCTGAAGGGTGAAACGTTGCAAGATGTCTCGATCTCGCGCAAGAACGTGAAGTGGGGCATCCCGCTTCCGTTCGACGAGACGCAGACGACATACGTGTGGGTGGATGCGTTCCTGAACTATCTTACCGTGCTCGGCTGGGATGGCGATGCGAAAAATGTGCCGAAAGAATGGCCGGCGGATGTGCAATTGCTCGGCAAGGATATCCTGCGCGTGCACGCGACGATTTGGCCGGCGATGCTCATGCATCTCGGTATTCCGCTGCCGGAACTTTTGTTCACACACGGACACATTCTCGCTGGCGGGAAAAAGATGAGCAAGACATTAGGCAACGCGCTTGCGATTGATGAGATGCTTGAGAAGTTTGGCGCCGATGGAACACGCTATCTGCTCTTGAGCGCGGGAACGTTCGGCGACGATGTGGATCTCACGATGGAGCGGATGACGGAGAAATACAACGCCGATCTGGCGAACGGGCTCGGCAATCTTGTCTCGCGGGTGTTGAAGTTGTCGGAGAAACTCGGCGAACCGCAAGTGATGAGCAATGAACAACAGACAGGAATTTCAGGGGAGCTCGCGCAGCTTATCGATGAATGCCGCTTTGCTGAGGCGCTGCAGCATATCTGGCACGGGATCCGTGAAGCGAACAGATATATCGATGAGACGAAACCGTGGGAACTCGTCGAAACGAACAAGGCACAATTCGAACAAGTGATGATGCAATTATTGCAAGGACTCGCTCTTGCCGCCATAGCTCTGGAACCGTTTCTGCCGGAGACGTCGGAAAAAATATCGAAAGCGCTCCGGGAAAGAAAAACCGAACCGCTGTTTCAGAGAATCAGATGATCTGTATCTCACAAAAGCAAAAAGCTATAAGCGAAAAGCTGCCGTATGCTTGATATCCACGCGCATCTTTTCTGGGACAGTTACGATGCCGATCGCGACGAGGTGGTGCGGCGCGCGCGGGAGGCGGGGGTGGAGAAGATGATCTGCGTGGGAACGTCACCACAAGACAATCCGCAGGCGATCGCGGTGGCGGAGAAATATGATGGCATTTTTGCTTCCGTCGGGCTGCACCCGCACTTTTTTAACGAAATCGGAAAAGAAATTTCAAATTCAAAATTACAAGTTCCAAACAGATCTCAAATCACAAATTCTAAAATTCAAAATCTCGTAGAGGAACTTCGAAGCTTGGCGGGAAATTCCAAGGTCGTGACGATCGGGGAGTGCGGGCTGGATTATTACATTCGTCAGTCAGCAGATAGCAGCCAACAAAAAATAATCACAGATACGCAGAAAACATTTCAGAAAGAGGGATTTTTGGCGCAGATCGGATTGGCGGAGAAATTGAAGTTGCCGCTCATCATCCATACCCGCCCCTCTGTCGGGAGCCAAGATGCTTATGAAGATATGTTTGAATTGCTACAAGCCAAAAGCGGTACGCTAAAAGCTATCCTCCATTGCTATCAAGGCGACACGGAGATCACGAAAAGATTTCTCGCATTGCCGAACGTCTGTTTTTCTTTTGCCGGAACCATTACCTATCCGGTGAAACAGGCGGCTGTCGGGACGAAAGATGATCCGGCAGAAGTCGTGAAACTCGTCCCGCTTGAACGGATGTTCGTGGAAACGGATTGCCCGTTTCTCGCGCCGCAGGACAAGCGGGGAGAGCGCAATGAGCCGGTCTATGTCCGGATGACCGCTGAGCGGGTATGCGCCATGCAAGGGACAACGATGTCCGCTCTGGAGACGGCTTTGGACGGGAATTTCCAGCGGGTTTTTGCCTCTCGAAAAGTGTGATATACTGCGGAGGAACCATTAATGATGACCTGTTATGATGAATATCTTCGAAAAGCTGGGGATGAGGACTGCCGGCAATGATGCGGAGCATGGCATGAACGGCGGGCGGGATACGGAGTCTGCGCCCGTTTCGGCAGAACAGCAGAAAGAGGTGAAAGCGGCCGAACTGAGGGAACGGATCGGAAAATTGGACGAGGGCATCCAGTCCATAACGGCGAGCATCGAGAGGGTAGTGGGCAGGATCCAGGAGGGGAGCAGGGTGGCCGAGCAGCGCGGAGACAAGACGCTGATGGCCTTGAATGCCAGGCTGGAGGCGGAGGCGCAAGCCGAAAAACTCAAGCTGCTGGAACAGAAGGAACTGTTCGCGGGGAACAGACAGAGGCTGGAAGAAGAGCTCGCCAACCTGTAAGCCGAACAGATTGACGATTCCGGCTTTCGCTGATACGATGGAAGCGCTGCAAAGCGCTTTTTTGTTACTCTATGGAGATATCGATAGCCGCGGAAAAACTGTTCAGCATCGGGAGTTTTCCGGTGACCAATGCGTTGCTCATCGGTTTTTTGGTGAGCATATTCTTGGTGATCGTGACCCGGATCGCAGCACGGAGGATGCGGCTCATACCGCGCGGGATACAGAATATCTTCGAGATAATTTTCGAGTGGCTGCTGTCGTTCATCGAAAGCGTCCTGCAGGACAAGACACAGTCCCGCAAGGCATTTCCACTTATCGCGACCATCTTTTTGTTCGTGCTGTTTTCGAATTGGATCGGGCTTCTGCCCGGGATGGGGACGATCGGGCTGTCGCATGTGCAGGAAGGGCATGCGACGATCATCCCGTTTTTGCGGAGCACGTCGGCGGATCTCAACTTCACCATCGCGCTGTCGCTCATGGTCGTGCTGACGGTCCAGTGGAGCGGCATCATGGCGCTGGGTATCGTGAAGTACGGCAAGAAATTTTTCATCAGCCCTCTGCGCAAGCCGTACGTGCTCGGCACGGTCATGGGGCTTCTGGAGCTTGTGAGCGAGTTCGCCAAGCTCCTGTCCTTCTCTTTCCGTCTGTTCGGCAACGTGTTCGCCGGCGAAATCCTCCTGACCGTGATGCTGCACCTCGTCCCGTACCTTGTTCCGCTGCCGTTTCTGTTTCTGGAGATTTTCGTCGGGTTCATCCAGGCAGCCGTGTTCGCCATGCTCACGCTCGTGTTCCTGAAGATGGCGATGATGGAGCCTCAGCACTGAAATGTTGGACAGATATGGGAAAAAGCGGTACAATACGTCAATTATAAATAATTAGTAATCAGCAGCATAAACAGTATGGACAGCGAATCAGCGAAGATGATAGGGGCGGCTCTCGCCATCGGCCTGGGAGCCATCGGACCGGGCGCCGGTAT
>JBAQCV010000003.1:0-3706 GCA_049294475.1 Candidatus Moraniibacteriota bacterium
CCGCTATGCAGCACCGTATGAATGACTTCGCTGAAAGCATAAGCGTCTCTGATACGTTGATATTAGCCGCGTTGCCCCGTATGCGATGGTGCCATGCTCCCTGCCAGAAGAAGCACCAGCGCCGGCAACACGTGGACGGAAAACAGCGGCGTCTCAAAAAAAGCGTGGACGGAAAAAATGATCAGCGAGGAAAAAATGGCTAGGTGAAAAACGGAGTGCTCTCCCCGCCACCTCCGCCACGCGCAGAGCAATCCGTAGCACAGGAACAGAATAAAAAACAGAAGTCCGGTAATGCCGATCTCCAGCGCGATATCCAGATAAAGATTGTGCGCATAGATAGGCTCGCGATACTCGGCGCTCGGCTTCACGGCCAGCGGATAGTTGCCGAGCCCCACGCCCGTAATCGGCCGGTCCAGGATGAGCTCCGTCGCCTCCTGCCACAGCCGCAGCCGTTCGATATTGGACGTGTCGGTTTGCGAGAAGCTCGAGAGCAGGCGCGTGCCGACCGGGCTGGCGACAACCATTATGGCGATGATGAGGCTGCCGACGCTTATCTGCAATGCTCTCTTTTTCCATGCTGCAGTCCAGGAAAGAAACAGGAAAATAAAGGCTCCCAGTCCGAAAATAAGCCCGATATACCCGCCGCGCGAAAACGTCAGGAGGTCCGCTATGAGGATGGCTCCGGCACAGGCGATCCAGCGCTTGCGTATCTGGTTTCCATCGCCCAGCACGAAAACGATGGCGATCGGAAGCGACATCCCGAAAAAAAATGCGGCCATGTGCGGATCGGGAAAGAATCCTGAGGCGCGCAAAACCGTGGTGCCGGCGATATTCGCCAGGAGGCTCGGGTGACTCGCGACAGACTCGCCGAATGCGGGTCCCAGAAAAAACGGCAGCACTGTCCCCGTCCAGAGAGCGAACATTTTCTCGACTCCGAAAACAAACTGCAGGCAGAATTCCACGATCGCTATCGTCGCGACAAGAGCGGCCCCGGCCACGAATGCGCGAAATACCTTTTCTCGCACGCGTGATTCGCGAAACAGGCCGGAAAAAACCAGGAAGAGCGGGAGGAACGAGAGGAGAAATACGCTTTTCCGTAGCGCCCAGGGAGAGCTGTCCGCCCAGAGGAAAGAAGCGCTTGTCCACAGGAGAAAAGCGGTGAAAAAGAAAAGAGGGAGCGGTCGCGGCAATACAAGGCGTTTTTCAGCGAGACTTCTCATGCCCCACAAAAGAAAAATTCCCACGGCCAGTACGCGGGCGATTGCCAAATCTACCCCTTCGGCCGGTTGCAGGGCGAACTGGAAGGGGAGCAGAAAAATAAAAAGTGCGAGCAGCGTCTCAAGCATATGATTTCAACAGGAAATACGGAAGAAAGATCGGAGGAGGCGGAGCGCTTCGCCCTCCCACGCGGGGCGGCGTTTCTCGAAATATTTTTTTTGGGATCCGTAGAAGTATTTTTTTTGCAGATTCGTGGAACGGCTGCTCCTCCCGCCCAGATGGATAAGAGGGAAAGCGCCGTGACGCGCCACGAGAAACCCTCGCTTCCGCGCTTCCGCGCACAGGTCCACGTCCTCGAAATACAGGAAGAAACGCCCATCGAAACCGCCGATCTCGGAAAACAGTCCGGCGCGGATGAACAGCGCTCCGCCGCTTACCCAATCCGGAAAGGAAAACGATTCTTTGCTCCAGGGCGCCCGCCGCGAAAGAAGGAAGTTGTTTCGAAAAAGATTGGCGAGGCTCGGCGCATCTCCCGCGCTCCAGGGTTCCGGCTCCTTGTCCGCGCCCAGAAGCGCCATACCAAGAATGCCGATGTTTCTCTCCCCATCGAATACGCCGGCGATGCCGCGCAGGCGCATTCCTGTCCACAGCACATCCGGATTGATAAAGCCTATGATCTCCCCGCGCGCTTGTCTGGCACCGAGATTGCCCCCCCTGCCAAAGCCGATGTTTTCGCCGCTCTCTATCAGGACGAAGGGGAATGACTGTTTGAGCTCCAGCAGGACAGGACGCTCTGATACATCGTTGTTTACTACGATTACCTCGAAAAAATCCGTTGCCCGTTCGAAAGAAAAAAGGCTCCGGAGAGCCGCCGCGAGGTATTGAGCGCTCCGGTAATTCACGAAAACAAGGGAGATGTGCGGGCTAGCGTCCATGAAAGTAATCCTGATACGCGCGGTACGCCTCAAGGGCGGCGCCACCTTTCCCGCGCAGCCTATCAACAACATTCTTTATCCTTCGTATTGTAACATACGCCTGGAGGTACGGTCGCAGGAGCAATGGGGCGTGCTTTTCGAAAAAGAGCAGCCCTGAGTGCACGAGAAAATAGGTTTTTTCCAGATTGGATCGGCTCTCTTCGCTATGCGACACCCTGGCCTCCGGCACCACAAGGCAGAGAAACCCCGCCGCAAGAGCGCGCAGGGAATAATCAGCGTCCTCATAATACAGGAAAAACCGCTCGTCCAGAAAGCCGATTGTCTCTATCAGCTCCTTTGTTATGAGCAGGGCGCAGCCGGTCAGGAATCCGCTCGGATATGCCTTGGAGAGCAGCTCCCGCTTGGCAGGGAGGATATGGAGCGCCCGCATCCGAGAGTATTCTATCGTGCCTTTGGCGAACCAGATGTCGCCGCTTTCCGTCTCATAAATCACCGGGCTGAGGAGCCCGGCCTGCGGATGCGCCTCTGCGGCAGCGATGAGCAGGGACAGGGTGCGCCGATCCGTCTCGGCGTCATTGTTGAAAAGCCAAATTAGCCGTGCGCCGCGCTCGAGCGCCAAACGCGTCCCGATGTTCATGCCCTTGGCGAAGCCTTCGTTTTTTCCATTCCGGACAAAGGCAAATTGCGGGAACTGTTTTGCTGCCGAAGCGCACGAGTCATCACCGGAACCGTTGTCGACAATGATGACATCCTTGTTGGGATAATCGAGCTGTTCGAGAGAGCTGAGGCAGGACAAGAGGCGGCGTCCGCCATTGTAATTCAAGACAATGATGCCTACCTTCGGGGCAGAAGTCATACGTTTGCGGTACGGGGTTGAAACAGGAAAAGCGGAGGTGCGTCCGAAAAAGTCATGGCACCATCGTTTCCATGCGCTCGACCTCGGACAGAGGCATGCCGCTTTCCTTTTGAAAGAGACTGGCGACCTCTCCCGGACTGATGGCTTTCGTGAGCCACAACATCCCCAGATATGTCATGACGCCCAGCGCGCCGGCGATGAAAAACGAATACGGTGCAAATATGAAGAGTACCGCCCCCATCATGGCGCCGGAGAGGAAAATCCTCCCTATGCGCTTGAATGATGGCGCATATCGGATATGCTTTCTTACCAAGAATGCCGTGAGGCCGACCACGAGCACCTCTGTCGCGACCGATGCGGCCGCCGCGCCGATATACGAGTAGCGCGTGATGAGAAACGCGTTGAGAAGGATGTTGAATGCGGCTGCGATCATGAGCGCCTGCATAAGCTTTCTCTGCGCATTGCCGACGATCAGGAGCATATTGAAAAAATGTCCAAAAAAGATGAACCCTAGGGCGAATATGAGGATGCGCAGGACGAGCACGGATTCCTGAAACCCGCCACCGCTGACGATGCGTATGATATCCGGAGCCAGGAAGAGCGTTCCGGCGATGATCGGCGCGATGATGATGAAGAATACCTTGAACGTCTTGTCGGCGATTTCTTCGAAGTGCCCGCGGTTCGTGAAGATGAAGCG
>JBAQCV010000004.1:0-14003 GCA_049294475.1 Candidatus Moraniibacteriota bacterium
ATGCCCCGCCATCCGTTCCGCCTGCTCGAGGGCGCTGTTGCAGGCTTTGGCGACGCTCTCCGTATCCACCACGACTCCCCGGCGCATGCCGGAAGAAGGCGTCGACCCCATACCGACGACACGAAGCGGCTCTTCGGAAGAGACTTCATGCGCGATCACGGCACGGATTTCCGCGGAACCGATATCCAGACCGACATAATAATGACCTTTCGACATAGAAAATAGATAGGCAAAAATTGAACAAGAAGCCCATCCTAAAAACAGAGCTCTCTGCCCCATAGTATACCCCGAAAACCCGCAAGCGCAAAGGGAAAGGCCTCTACCTCCCTACGAGTATGGCGATATACGGAAAAAAGAGAGCTATGCCGATGGCGACCGAAGCGAGAGAGGCGAGCAACACCGCGCCAGCCATCACATCTTTGATCACGCGCGCATACGGATGCACCCGCGGCTTCAGGATGTCCATCATGCGCTCCAAGGCGGTATTCGCGAGCTCGAGTGTCAGTACCAGAGCGATAGAGAGGATGATCATGGAGCGTTCCGCTCCGGAAAGCGGAAAAAACAGCATCAGCACGACCGCGAGTATCCCCGCTACTATCTCGACCTGAAAATTCTTTTCATTGCGTATCGTGAACAGGATCCCTCGCAACGCATAAGAAAAGCTTCTTGTAAATCTCTCCATAAAAAAAGTTTCTCACATCGATATATCCCTATCCTATACTATACTATTGTGTGCCCGATGCCTATGCTCCTACTCTGAAAACGCATCCGTCACCAGCTCCTGGATCGCGAACATCTCTTCCTCATGATCGTATCCGATGAGATGCAACACGCCGTGAGAAAAGATATACGCCATCTCGCGCCGCAACGTCACCTCGTCCTCCGCCGCCGCTTTCGCGATGAACGCGGGACAGAAAAATATCTCTCCGAGAAAGATCCCCTGCGCGGTCTCCTCCGCGAGCTCTTCTCGGCCCGCATATTCGCCGAACGAGAGGATATCCGTCGCCTGATCCTTGTCGCGATACCGCATATTCAATTCCCGGATCTTTTCCGTGGAGACCGCTACAGCGCTCAATCTGACATCCTTGCCGCGCAGAAACGGGAAATGGCACTCCTCAAGCGTCCGCGCAGCCACTCCCTGAAAAAACTCCTCGCCGAAAGGAGTTGCTGTTTCCTCCGTATATTCCAATGTTACTTGCATATCTGGTCAATGAAACTTCAGATCATTACTGCGACATATCCCCATTTTATTCGACTTTTGAAAATTCGAGAAAAGATTTCAGAAGTTTTTTAGGGAACGTTTAGCGAAATTGTTTCAATTTCGGTAGGGTTCATCTAAACACTTCTGAAATCTTTTCTCTGCCGCCAGACATACATCAGACCAGCAGCGTTTCGACGATTCGGCGTACGTCATCGCCGGAAGCGCGGCCGGCTACTTTCTTCATCACCAGGCCCATCGCCTGCCCCATCTGCGCCTTGGCGGTCAGTCCGGATTCCTTGAGTGTCGCTTCGATCAGCGCGCGGAGCTCCGTTTCCGGCATCGTCTGCGGCAGATAGGCCGAGAGCAGATTCAGTTCCGCCTCTTCCTTTTCCGCCAAATCGGCGCGGTTGCCGGCTCGGTACTGTTCGATACTATCCTTGCGCTGTTTCGTCAGACGGCGGATCACTTCCTCCACCTCGCTATCGGAAAATTCCGCCGGCGCTTTGCGCTTCTCGATCGCCACGTTCTTGATGGCGCTCGAGAGCAGACGCAGGGTATCGCGCCGCAGCGTATCCCCCGACTTCATCGCTTCCTTCAGATGCGTCCCGACAGTTTCGTACAGATTCATAGGCTGTTTTCCATTATCTGTTTACCTCCCGTATCATACCAAACTCCCCATCAAAAAACCACTCCGATATCATGTCGGGGCAGTTTCTTGTTTTCTGCGCGTTGTTACATCTTCTTCTTGATGTCGCGGAGCGCTTCTTCATCGAACTTGCCGAGTTTCTTCACGCGATTGATCTCCTTGCGGATCTTCACTTTGTAGAGAGCGCCTTCGCGGCGTTTGGCACGGCTTTGTTCCGGCTGATGAAAACGCTGCTTGCGCACTTGGCGCAAGACGCCGCTCTGCTGCACGCGGCGTGAAAAACGCCGGATGAGGCTTTCGGCTGTTTCCCGTTCTTTTTTGCGTACTTGGATCATACTAAGCGACCTCCTTTCCTAACAGCAATCCAAATTATTGCGGATCACGTCCGAATGATACGAATCTGTTCGGATCATTCGGATGAAATCCGAACCATTCAAATCAATTTTTTATACGGGGTTTACCCTGTGTAATCCGGCTGTGCCGGTCCGCTTTCGGCGGAATTACACAGGGTGAATATTCTCCGCCAATCGGGCTCCGCCCAGCAGATGGAGATGAAGATGCGGTACTTCCTGGCCGCCGTCTCTTCCTACCCGGATGAGCAGTTTATACCCTTTCTCGGAAATATTCAAGTCTCTCGCGATGCCCTGCGCCACGAGAAACATCTTCCCCACGAGCGGCGCATCCGCGGCATCCATCGTCGCGATGCTCTCGATCGGCTTTTTGGGAATGATCAGGACGTGCACCGGCGCGATGGGACGGATATCATAAAACGCCACTATCTCATCGTCTTCGTAGATGAACTCCGTTGGGATTTCCTTGCGGATGATTTTGAGAAAAATATTGTCACGCATAGACACGCCGAACCTTACACTTTCAAATCCTGATTGGTCTTGAGAATCTTCTTCACGGCATCCATCAGCCGCTCGTGCGTGACCGTTTCCTGCGTCCCGGAAATCATATCCTTGACGATGGCCGTGTCATCGAGCGCCTCTTTCTGACCGATGATGATCGTCACCTCCGCTCCCAGACGGTTGGCGACGCGCATCTGCGACTTCAGGCTGCCGCGTCCGAAACTTTCTGCGATAAGGATACCATTTTTTTCCAGCTCCGAGAACAGCTTCAGGCTCTTCTTCTTGGCCATATCGCCGAGCTGCGCCAAGAATACGCGCGGTTTCGGCTCCTGATACGGCTTCACCTGCGTGCGCTTCATCTCGATCACGATGCGATCGAGTCCGAGAGCGAATCCGATGGCCGGCGTCTGCTCTCCGCCAAGCGATTCGATGAGACGGTCATAGCGTCCGCCGCCGCCAAGCGAGTACTGCTTGCCTTCCGGATCCGTGGAGCGGATCTCGAACACCGTCCTTGTGTAATAATCCAGTCCGCGCACCAGACGCGCGTTGATCGTGTAGGGCAATTCGAGCTCGTCGAGGTATTCGAGCAGATGCTTGAAGTGATCCCTCGATTCCTGATCGAGATAGTCGAGCGACTGCGGCGCATGCGCGGTCAGCTGGATGCACTTGTCCTCCTTGCAGTCGAGGATGCGCATCGGATTCGCCGTCAGACGCTCGCGGCAATTCTGGCACAGCTTGTTCTTCTGCGCCTCCAGATAGCGCACCAGCGCCTTCTCATAATCGCGGCGCGATTCCGGCGTGCCGATGCTGTTCACCTGAAACTCGATATTCTTCAGTCCCAGCTGCTGCACGACGCGGTACGCGAGCTGGATCGTCTGCGCGTCGAGGATCGGGTCGCTCTCGCCGAACATATCGAAGTTCGCCTGCCAATGCTCGCGGTAGCGGCCTTCCTGCGGTCGGTCATAGCGGAATACCGGTCCCATGGAAAACAGCTTGACCGGCTTGGGCAGGACGCCCATCCCGTGCTCGATGTAGGCGCGGCACAGGCCGGCGGTCATCTCGGGCCGCAGCGCCACGCGATCGCCGCCGCGGGTATTGAACAGGTAGATCTCCTTGTCCATGATATCGGTCCCCTCTCCGACCGTGCGCAGATACAGATGCGCGAATTCGACCGTCGGCAGATCGATACGGCGAAAACCATATTCCTGCGACGCGTGCGTGAGCGCCCTCCTCACGCGTTCCCAGTACGGCTGCTCGTCCGGCAGGATATCGCGCATGCCGCGGAGCGTCTGGAGCAGCATCTCCGCCTCCACCGGATTCGAAGCTGATGTCTTTTTCGCGGACGCATTCTTCTTTTTGGCCGGCATCTTCCTGTCGCCGCCTTTCTTCGCGCTGCGGGATATCTGCTTCACGGACGCTTTCTTCTGGGACATAGCGATGTGCTTAAAAACTTACGCTCGAAAAATTCAATACAGCGAGAATCGCCCGACCGGCCACGCGCGGAGCAGCACCCGTCCGATGATCTTGTCTTTCTTGATGGGACCGATAGAGCGCGAATCATAGCTCGCCGTCCGATTGTCGCCCATCACGAAATATTCGTCGTCGGAGAGAGAGATGCGCGGCATATCCTGCGTCAATGTTCCCGCGCCGATATACGAGCTCTCGTCCAATACGAATCCGTCCGGATGAACCGCGTTGGCGATGATCACCTTGCCACGGCGGATCTCCACCGCCTCCCCCGGCAGACCGATGACGCGCTTGATGAAGAACTGTTCGGGATTCTTGGGATAGCGGAACACGGTCACGTCCTGGCGCTCGATGGTCTTGAAGGCGTCTACGGTGAAGCTGAGGCTTTCGGAAAAATCGAAATCCGTCTGCTTGTATCCGAACTCGCTGATGACGAGATACTGCCCGTCCTCGAAGTTCGGCTCCATGCTGGATCCCTGCACGAAAAACGGCTGGAACAAAAAGACGCGAACGGGTATAATGACGACTACCGCGAGAAGGAACACCTTGACCATCTCCAACAAGAGCCCGCCGATACCGAGATACTCCGTTTCTGTTTTCTGCAGTTTTCCCGGCATACGATTCGGATCTTCAATCATACGAAAACTCGGCGCCACGACCTCGGTGACGATGCCTGACACTAATGAACAGTAAAAAACATTGATATTCTAACAGACTTTTGACGCTTTGGCAAGGGTAAAAAACCGCTCTGCTGAGCTGAAATCAGCCTCTTCCTATGGACAGCCTCCGCAAATCGCCTCCTGAAACGCCGGTTCTCCCCGCCGGACCGCGGACAGCATACCTGCCGGCCGTTTCTTTTGTTCCGGAAACATACATGCCGGCCGCAAGAACGCCACGACGCGCGCTCCCTTGGAAAAAAATCCTGCTGATTGCCATTATCGCGCTGTTTCTGACGGTTCTCGGCGCCGTAACATTCTTTCTCTACAAGAGCCTCGCCGTAAGCCGGAGTATCCAGATCCGAAACGACGCGCCGGCATCGTTCTTCGCCGATATGCGGCGCCTGACTTCCTCGTTCATCGGAGCAGAGAATCCGCTCCTGCGAGGCGAAGAGGCTGGCCGCATCAACATCCTGCTCCTCGGCCGCGCAGGCGAGCGCTATCCGGGCAGGAACCTGACCGACACCGTCATGATGATGAGCATCGATACCATCGGCAAGAAGGTGGCGCTCCTCTCCTTGCCACGCGATCTCTACGCGCCGATCCCCGACACGCCTCTCTACACCAAGATAAATTCTCTCTACCAGTACGGATTGGGTCAGGGCGACGGGGTCGCACCGCTCTCCGCATCTGTCGAGGAGATCACCGGACAGACGATCGATTATTTTTTCATCCTCGATTTCGATGGTTTCGAAAAAGCGATTGATGCGCTCGGCGGCATCCAGGTCGAAGTGCTTCGCGATTTCTACGACCCTCGCTACCCGGGGAAAAATTACAGCTATGAGACGTTCGAGATCAAGAAAGGCTGGCAGACGCTCGACGGCGCGACCGCTCTCAAGTACGTCCGCGAACGGCACAACGACCCCGAGGGCGACTTCGGCCGCGCCAAACGCCAGCAGCAGGTAATCCAGGCCGTCAAGGACAAAGCCTTCTCTCTCGGCACGTTTTTCAATATCTTCGCTGTCAATGGCATACTTGATGCGCTCGGCGAAAGCATCCGAACCGATATGTCGCTCGACGATATGGAGGGATTGCTCCGGCTGACCAGAACGCTCGATACCAAAAATATCGCGACGGTCGTCGTCGATGCATGGAAGAGGGAGAGTCTGCTGCGCGTCTCCCATATCCCAGTCGGGCCCACAACCGCCTTCATCCTCGTGCCGCGCGTCGGCAACTGGAGCGAGATCCATGACATCAGCAAGAATATTTTCCATCTTGACGAGCTCCGGGCGCGCCACACGCGCATAACGGAGGAACAATCGACGCTCGCCATCCTGTACGCGCCAGGTGATTTCGCGATCGCCGAAAAGATGAAATGGCTCGCCATCGGGGAAATGGGTATTGCCGAAGTTTCTCTCGCCCCGCTCCGCTCTTTGGAAAACCGGCCGGAACAGAGTATGATTGCAGACAGGAGCGCCCTCGGAAAGCCATTCAGTCTGGACGGGCTTTTGAAAAGGTTCGCTCTCAAAAAAACAGATGCGCCGTTTCCTGTGCTGCCTGCCGGGGATATTTCTGATTTTGTCATAATCATCGGCGCGGATCTGGCAGCAGCGCTGTCATTCGATGAAGGCACCGCGGACATGATCCCGGATGATGACGCGTTCCCAGAAATCTTCCCTCCCCAGCCCCGCCTGGAGAAGAATGAGGAATAGAGAATCAGGAAGTATGAATGAGGATCTGCATACATCGATATGAAGCTAATAATCGGTTTGGGCAATCCCGGGAAAGAGTATGAAAAAACGCGCCACAACGCGGGGTTCTTGTGCGTGGATTTCCTGCGGAAAGAATTCAGCTTCTCCCCGTTCGTCCTGGATAAAAAAATATCCGCGGAAATATCGAGCGGTATGATCGGCACAGAAAAAGTACTGCTGGTCAAACCGGATACATTCATGAACGATTCCGGCACCGCCGTACGATCGCTTCTCGGCTTCTACAAGCTCTCGCCGGCCGATATCATCGTCATCCACGACGATCTTGACATCGTTCCAGGAACATACAGGACGACCGTCTCATCGCGCGCTGCCGGACACAACGGCGTCCAGGACATCATCGATACTGTCGGCACGCAGGATTTCTTCCGCATCCGTCTCGGCATCGGGAGACCCGATGAAGCGATGGGCGCGCGCATGTCATCCCATGATTTTGTCCTTCAAGATTTTTCTCCGTCAGAGCTCAAAGCTCTCGCCGCGCTTTTTCCGAAAGTGCAGGACGAGGCTGTGTGTTGGATCAAAAAAACTCCAGAAGTTTTTTAGGGAACCATGTGGCGAAATTGCTTCGGCGCGGTTCATCTAAAAACTTCTGGAGTTTTTTTGATATTCATCTTGACTGAAAAATAAAAAACAGCCCCGCCTCTCACAAGAGGCGGGGTGAGATATTTTCTCGCAAAAATTACTTCTTCTCTTCGGGCGCTTTCGCGGCCTTGGCATCCTTGGCGGCACCCTCTTCAACGACCGGAGCCTCTTCTTTCACGACGCCCTCCACCTTGGTCACGTCGGCCTCGACTTTCTCATCGAGAGCGGCCATCTCGGCCTCGGTACGCGGGGCCTCCACGAGCGCGATCGTTGTGTCAGCTTCTGTGAGTATCGTCACACCTGATGGTATCTTCAGGTCTTTGATCTGGATATGATTCTCGAACGTATGCAAGATAGAAATATCCACAACAAAAGAATGCGGTAAGTCTTTCGGCAGACAGCTGACCAGTATCTGATCCACCGGCTTCACGAAGATACCGCCCATCTCGCGGACGGCAGGCGCTTCACCGACAAATTCGAGCGGAATATGCGCTTCGAGTTTCTCATCCATCCGTACCTGGAAAAAATCGATGTGGGAAAACCGGCTCGTCAGAGGGTCGAGTTGTACGTCATTGATGATGACATTGGCCGTCTTGCCCTTCTCGGGAGTGACCTCGATGATGCTGCTCTCGCCGGCCTTGGCATACAGCTGGGAAAACTTCACGTACTGCACCCAGAACATCTGCGGCTTGAGGCCGTGGCCGTACATCACTGCCGGAATCGAACCCTGCTTACGCATGGTATCTAGATGCTTGTTTGCTCGTTCTCGAATTTTCACCTGCAATGCAAACTCCGCCATATATTTCTCATGAATTTGATTACGCTGTCCTAGAAAGACTTTTTTATTTGAGTACAGTTCGAGGCGCAAGCGAGGAGCGGAGTAAGCGGTACTTCATAGTACCGCGTCGAGCACCGGAGCTTGGAACGCAGAAATGTACCAAATAAAAAAGTTTTTCAAATGAGGGCTTCGACGCCGCCCGTATATTGTTTCAAAAACTGATGCGCCTCGATCACCTGGTCCGCTGAGATCTCCTCGCTCGCAAACACCGATCGCGCCTCGCTCTGCTCCAGATCTGTCAGCACGCCGAGACTGACGATCCCGAACTGCCCCATCGAGACGAACACCATCGACGATGCGCCGCAATCCGCGCAGGAAAGATGCAGCGTCGTGCGCCTGTCATCCTCGTCCAGCACCAGCATCTTTGTTGGCCGGTATTTCTTATTGCACACCGGACAGCGGATGATGGACTGCAGATTCTCGAGTGGCATTTTCATAGAACCAGTATACCCGAAAAAGCGAATCAACGACACTTTTACAAGTTGTGTCAGCATACCAGAGAAAAAAAGCCACGTCAAGCCAGTAGCCGGCGAGGGGTTGAATGTTTCCCCGGAAGGTGTATACTGAAGGCAGTATTAACTATTAACCGAGAAGTAATACTATGGCTAACGAAATGATGGCCGAGACAGGGCACTGCATGAAGTGCAAGGAGAAGCGGGAGATGAAGGACACGCAGGAAGTGGAGATGAAGAACGGACGCAAGGCGATGAAGGGCACCTGCACCGTCTGCGGCACGAAGATGTTCAAAATCCTCGGCAACAAGAAATAATAAAGGGTATTGTGGAAACGAAAAACGCCCCCTCTGGGGCGTTTTGTTGTTATCTTCGATAAAAAGATGCCAGAAATTTTTTAGGGAACCGCCTAGCGAAACTGCTTCGGTATGGTTCATCTAAAAACTTCTGGCGTCTTTCTACAGAGTTTTCCCTAGATATCCAGATTCTTCACGGTCTTGGCGTGGGTCTGGATGAAACGGCGGCGCGGCTCGACTTCGCTGCCCATCAGGATATCGAAGAGCTCATCGGCCGCTTCGGCATCCTCGATCGTCACCCGAAGCATCACGCGGTTGTCCGGATTCATCGTCGTTTCCCAGAGCTGCTCCGGATTCATCTCTCCGAGACCTTTGTAGCGCTGGATGGAGACGCCGCCGACGGTGAGGGTATCGTCATCCTCTGTCGCAGCTGCCGTTCCGACTTCTCCGCCTATCGCTTCCGTCTTTTTGGCTTGTTTGTCTTTTTTGGCAGCCGACTTCGCGAGAGCGAGCTGCTTCAGATCTTCGAGTACGCGAACTTTTTCCTCTTCGGTATACGCATAGCGCACTTCCTTTCCTTTCTGGAGACGGTAGAGCGGCGGCTGCGCAATGAAGATATTCCCTGCGCGGATAAGCGGTTCGAAATAGCGATAGAAGAATGTCAGGAGGAGCGTGCGGATATGCGAGCCGTCCACGTCGGCATCGGCCATGATGATCACCTTGTGATAGCGCAGTCTCCCGATATCGAACGTCTCGCCGATACCGACCCCGAGCGCGATGATGATCGGCTTGAGAGTATCGGACTTCACGACTTTGTCGAGCGTCGTTTTTTCGACATTCACCAGCTTGCCGCGCAGAGGCAGGATGGCCTGGAATTCTCGGTTGCGTCCCTGTTTGGCCGAACCGCCGGCAGAATCTCCCTCAACTATGTACACCTCGGATCGCGATGCGTCACGGCTGGTGCAATCGGCGAGCTTGCCCGGCAGCGTCATCCCCTCGAGCGCGCCTTTGCGCAGCACGGCATCCTTGGCCGCGCGCGCCGCGATACGCGCCCGTACCGTGAGCAGGCATTTCTCGACCATCGCCTTGGCATCGTTCGGATGGGTTTCGAGAAATTCATTCAACCCTTCCGCGGTGACCGAGGATACGGCGCCGCGCACTTCGCTGTTGTTGAGTTTGTCCTTGGTCTGTCCTTCAAATTGCGGATTGGCAAGCTTCACGGACACGACTGCCGTCAAACCTTCGCTCAAGTCATCCGATGTGAAGGCTCCTTCTTTTTCCTTGATGAGGTTGTTCTTCTTGGCATAATCGTTCATCGCGCGCGTCAGCGCCATCTTGAAACCGGTCACATGGGTGCCGCCGCCGGGGTTCAGGATATTGTTGGCGAACGCGAACAGATGTTCCTTGAACCCTTCGGTGAACTGGAGAGACACCTCCACGTAGATATCATCGACCGTCTTCTCGATATACACCGGCGCGAGATTTTTCGCGACTTTCTTGCGATTGAGGAATTTCACGAACGAGACGATGCCGGAATCGAAATAGAAGCTGTGACGCTTCGCCTTGTATTCCTCCTCTTTCCCTTTCGCTTCGCGCCAATCTTCCACATTGATACGCACGCCCTTGGTAAGGAATGCCTGATACCGAAGATACTCGAGGATCTTGGCCCACGAATACGCTATCTCCGGGAAAATCTCCGGATCGGCCTGAAATGCCACCGTCGTACCGGTCGTATCGGACTTGCCGATCGGCTTCACGTTCGCCACCGGTTTGCCACGCTTGTATTCCTGCACCCAGACCTTGCTCTGGCGCTCGACAGTCACTTTGGTAACGATGGACAGCGCGTTCACGACCGATACGCCGACGCCGTGCAGACCGCCGGCGATCTTGTAGCCCTCGCCGCCGAATTTTCCGCCGGCATGCAGCACGGTCATCACCGTTTCGAGCGCTGATTTCTTCGTCTGCGGATGGATATCGACCGGGATGCCGCGGCCGTTGTCTCTCACCTCGACCCAATGGTCGGGCAGCAGGCGCACGGTGATATCGGTGCAATGCCCGGCCATGGCTTCGTCGATGGAGTTGTTGACCACTTCCCAGACGAGATGGTGCAGTCCCTCGAGCGATGTACCGCCGATGTACATGCCCGGACGCTTGCGCACCGGATCCAAACCTTCGAGCACCTGGATGGATTTCGCACCGTAACTGGTCTGTTCTGTCTTTGCTATTTTTACCATAAATATTGTGAGATGCCGACAAAGAGCCGTGTTATTCTTTATGTCCAAAAAACCGCCGGAATGAAAATTCTATGAGCAGTATCACCGCAAACCAGAGCAGCGCATCCCACCACGTGAGGATCCGCGCATACTGGAGCAAAACGATGCCGATCGCATATAAAGAGAGCAGCAGCGCCTGGCGGAACGCTCCGCTCAGATGATGTGCGGCTCCCGTTTCTCCCAATGCTTTGCGATAGGCCCATGTCACGCACAGCGTGAGACATCCCGTGGAAAGAGCGAGCAGGCTGACGGAAAACAGCCCTATGCCCATGCTTCCTGTTTCTCCGGGATCGAGGAGGAGAACCACGCCGAGCCATGCGAACAAAGCGAAGAGCGTGAACAGGCGGATACCCCAGAGATAGGCGGTGAGCGACATACTGTGAATTAAAAAAGAAACGGCTGTTTATGAGACCACTTCTCCTCCTATTCTACCCGTTTTTGCACAAAAAAGCAACTCTCATATGTGTCCATAATACCCCTTATTTGAAGCTTTTCTGCAACAAAAAAACAGGCTTCTGCCATCCGCCAACGAGCAGAGAATGAAGCCGGTCCTTTCCGTATCGTCATGCTCTCGAGACGTAGGTGCCTTTCTCCGTGTTGATGATGATACTGTCCCCTGTTTTCACGAAGAGCGGCGTCGTCACCGTAAGACCCGTTTCGAGCGTGACCACCTTGTCGCCGCCCGAGGCCGTATCCCCCTTGATGCCCGGCGGCGCATCGGTCACCTTGAGCGTCACTTTGACAGGAATCTCTATATTGATCGGCTGCTCATTCCAATTGAGCACGGTCACCTCGGTCCCTTCGATGAGATACTGCGTTGCGTCACCCAATACTTTTTTCGCGAGTGAAAACTGGTCATAATCATCCGTATCCATGAACAAGTACTCTTCTCCCGTGTGATAAAGGTACTGGGCGCGGGATTTGGAAATGCCCGCTTCCTCCACCTTGTCGGCACCCTGGAATGTCTGATTGATGATGGCTCCAGAAATGAGGTTTTGCAGCTTGGTGCGGAGCACCGCTCCGGCGCGCCCCATTTTCGAATGCTGATACTCCAGTACCGCGAACGGCTCATCGTTCCAGAGGATCTTTTTTCCGGTTTTGATCTCGGTCAGTCCCAGCATACGACGCGTCTATTTGATGACGTACGGGACAAGAGCCATGAAGCGGGCGCGCTTGATGGCGACGGCCAGATGGCGCTGTTCTTTGGCAGTCAGGCCGTGACGCTTCGGCGGATACATCTTCCCCTGCGAATTGAGAAATCGGCGCAGAAAATAGGCGTCCTTATAGTCGAGTTTCGCGAGCTTTTTGCTCATTGCTGCTTCCATAGTTTTGTGAAGATAATTTTGATAATGGATAAGTGATGAGCGATAAGAGAGGGAGCTATACGCCCCCGCACGGGACATCGCTTATCATATCCTGCATCCCACTAGAAGGGCACATCCTCTATCTTGATATCATCCTTCTCATCGTCGAGATTGATGGTCGGAATTTCTTCTTCTGCCTGAACCTTCGGCTGATGCTGACTATTCCCAGCATAGGCTCCCGCAGTAGCGGCTCCCAGAGCCCCTCCGGCGCGCGCCGCGCCCTGACCGCTCCCCTGCGCCCGGTTGCCGAGCTGCATATTCTCTCCGACGATCTCGGTGATTTTCCGCTGGGATCCGTCTTTGGCGGTGTACTCTCTCGTCTGCAGACGACCTTCGATGAAACACTCCTGCCCCTTGGTGAGATACTGCGAAGCGATCTCCGCCAGACGCCCCCAGAGGACGACATTGTGGAATTCCGTCCGCTCCTGCTTCGTGCCGCTTTTGTCGGTCCAGAAATTATTGGTAGCCATGCTGAGGGTCACCACCGACTGGCCGCTCTGCGTTGTCCTCATATCCGGATCCTTGGTCAGCCGTCCGACGAGGATAGCTTTGTTCACGTTCATACCTTCATGGTTAATGGCTTATTGAAATTATATGTTGTCAACGGTTATCCGTTAACTGTTTGCGATCATATATCGAGCTTCGCTTTCAGCTGTGCATCGATCTGCTGATTGCTCACCGGCTTGGCTGTTTCTTTCGGAGCGATCGGGGCCTGCGGCATCGGGCGTACGGCGCCGCGCTTTTCATAGCGGCCGCTCTTACTCTCCGTCTTCGGACGCTCGACGCGCTCGATCGGTTTCAGTTCCGGGAGGTTCTTCGCCGACACGACGAGAAAACGCAGCACATCCTGCGAAAGCTGCAGCGCGCGATTGATGACGGCGAGCGGGTGCGTCTCCGTTTCGCTTCCGCTTTCATCGCGCTCATCCTTGTCCTGCAATGTGAAACGGCGGGCGATGTAGGTGCCGCGCACTTCGTTGTTCACTTGGTAGGCCATCTTGCGTTTCTCTTCGGTCACCGGAGCAAGAAATATTCCTCCCGCATCGGTGACGATGTTCGCCACGGCTTCGCGGATACGCGGCAATTCGGCCTCCTTGGACTCGCCGACGAGATACAGCAATTCGTATTCAACCATACTGGTGAGAAAAATGAATCAGGAATTATGAATGAAGCATAAAAAATCCGCCAATCAAGAAAATCCTTACCGCGGGGGTTGCCGCTCCTAATCCCTCAGATAAGACCCAGGGCGGGAGCAGCGTCGGACTTTCTCGATTGTGTCTGCAGCCTACCAGATATCTCCTGGTATGGCAAGCCCCTCAGAGATTCTTGTAATTGCCCGACAGACTCTGGATGGTCTTCGCATAATTGTTCAAAGCGTAACACGACCACCCGAGATAGCGCATAGACGCGTACGTTTCCCACTTCACGCTCACCTTTTTTCCTGTGCACGGGCTGGTGATGGTCGTCTTGCCATCCTTCGCACCGCCATCATTGGCAAGCTTCGACGCCATCGCCATCACGCCATCCGTCAGATTCCACGGATCCGGAGGGTTGTGCCCGGTACGCGATGCGATCGTATTCTTGTAGCCGCTCCAGGTATCCGACATGAAT
>JBAQCV010000005.1:0-10373 GCA_049294475.1 Candidatus Moraniibacteriota bacterium
GGTATTCAACCGAAAACTGACCGAATGGCTCATCGAATACAACTTCCAGAGACCCCATGAAGCCCTGGGGTACCAGACCCCCATGAAAGCCAGCCACTTGTCACCTATGTACTCATCTTGTACACGGACTTGACAAATATAATATATATTGTATAATATATTACTAAAAATCATCTTTGAAAGAGCTTCCTCTCTATATCTATAATGATGAGATAGACACCGCGCGGGATTTTTTTCTGTCAGGCGTAGAAAAAAAGGAGTATTGAGAAATTTTTGTCGAGTGGCGGCTTGAATCGGCAGTTGTCTTTCCAGCCGATTGTTTTTTGATACGATGTTGCCAGGCGCGCGTGAAGATGTGGTATAATGAAAACACATAAAAAACAAATCCGAGATATGCACACGGCGTCTTCTTTCAGCTTTCCGGAGAAGGGTACGAAATTCGCGTTGTTTCTTTTTTTCAGCCTGCTGTTTTTGAGCGCGGCTGTTTTTGTTTTCGCCGATGAGTCGGCGAGTACGAAGAATATCTTTCAGGATTCCGATCAGGACGGATTGAGCAATGATGAGGAAAAATTATACGGGACTGATCTGATGACCAAGGACAGCGACGGTGACGGATATGGCGACGGCATAGAGGTGGAGAGCGGCTATGATCCTCTGAAGCCCGCGCCGGGGGACAAGATCCTCAAAGAAGCAGACACGGTCTCGTCTGCGGCCGCATCTGGAGATTCGGAAAATCTGACCCAACAGGTATCTGGCGAGATCGCCAACATCCTGAAGGATACTGACGCAAGCAATAAGACGGTATCCTTGGAAGATGTAAATACCTCTGTGCAGAAAGTACTTGATGGGAGCATGGAAGAAGTGACGCTGCCTGACGTAGATATCAAGGCCATCAAGATAAAAAAACTGGCCAAGAGCCTGAAAGGAAAAGATCGCGATGAGCGGGAACGGCAGGACGCGATAGAATACCTGACAGTACTCTCATATCTGGTGGCCAACAATGCCCCGAAATCTTTTCAGACGGAGGAAGAATTGCTGGGAGTGTTCACCGGCATTTCCAGTGATTTTGTCGGCGCCCTGTCATCTGGCAACATAGGGCAGATAGACCAGCTGTCAAAGCAGGGAGAAAAAATGCTCGGAGAGCTGAAGGATGTAGAGGTGCCGGAGAAAATGCTGGACGTGCACGTGAAAGCCCTGAAAATGGCCGAGTATATCATGCAACTGAAAAACGAATTGAAGTCGCCGCAGGACGACCCGCTCGGTCAGATAGCGGTGCTTGCCAAAATGCAGGGATTGTTTGGGAGTGCACAGGAGCTTATCGGTACAATACATCAGCAATTGATCGAGTATGGTATTGAGGAGATACCACTGAATCTCTAGGTGTATCAATATACCCGTTATGAATCAAAAAAATACAGAAACACTATCGAAACGGAGGATAGTTTTTAGCGTGTTGTTCATCAGCATGCTGCTTTTTTCGGTGCCGCGGGGAGCACACGCGGATTATTGGGGTGCAAGTTATGCGGCGGTTGGGATGGATCAAATGATCAGTCAAATAAAAAGAGCTATCGAAGGCGCGCTCCTCGGCGCGCTGAAGAGCGCGGCCATCCAGGCACTGAATCAGCAGGTGGGGCAGCTCATCGGCGGCGGCAGTTCGTCGGGGCAAGCGCTGTTCATCACGAACTACGATGATTTTCTGTACAAAGGTCCGGCGCAGCGGACGGAACTCTATATGAACGATTTTTTTACGATGACGACGCGCGGCAAAGGATCTTCGGCGAACTATAGCGGCGCCGGCAGCAGTGGAGGCATCGGTGGCAATTATGCGTCGTATCTGACATCCGTGGGCAAGCAGGCGACGGTACAGCAGGGCGCACCGAGGACCACGAATTTGGAAGAATACACTTCCAGCCCGCAGGCGATGTTCGCGGAAGGGGATTGGCGCGCGTTCAACGCATTCTTTTCCAATCCTGCCAATAACCCTTACGGATATTCGCTGCAGGCTGAACAGGCGTATCAGAACAAACTGGCGCAAGAACAGCAAGAGGCTTTGGTGCAGGCACAGTCGGCCGGAGGCTTCTTGCCGTCCAGGTCAGGCAATACAGTGGTGGCGCCTGGCGGGTCTATCCAGGCGGCTCAGACGGATGTGCAGAACCTCCCGAACACATTTCTCGCCACGGCGACCAACCCGGGCGAACTGCTGTCCGGTGTCATAGCGGCCATGGCGAACAAGATGGTAAGCGGCCTCATCCAGAACGGCATAGGGCAGGTGCAATCGAATGTCCAGAGAGAGAATGGCAATGTCCAAAACCAGGTCAGTACCGCGCTCGAACAGGCGACCAAGGCGCAGGGACCGGGAGCGGCATTCACACAGGAAATTCAGCAGCGGACGAGTATAGGACGCTAGACGGGCCGAACTATTCAAAAAAAACAAAAAACAAAGAATCCGGACGATGTCCGGATTTTACTGTAATATTATAGTGAGTGGGCGTATCCTGATTCGAACAGGAGACCTCTACAATGTCAATGTAGCGCTCTAACCAGCTGAGCTATACGCCCGTGACTTTTATTGCGCCGGAGGGATTTCCGGGAGAGTGTCGTTTCCTATCGGCACGCTTTCTTTTTCTTTGATAGGTTCTTCGGTGTCACGCGGACCGGCGATGGATTTGAAAAAAGCGATCCAGAGCGCCTGCTGGAAAACGGCGAACCAGGCAAAGAGCGCGAAGCCTATCGCGAGCGACGCGTATGTCTCCGGGAGGGGAATGGAGATTTTGTCGAAAAGAACGGTAATTACCAGGATAACGAGGTTCGCGCAAAAAGTAAAGAGGACAGACAGCGCAAAAGAGAACAGCCCGAAGAGAAGACTCGGCGCAATACGCCGGTAGAGAAGAGAGCTGCCGACCTCGATCGCCCCGCGGATGCGCAGCGGGGAGAGCAGGAGATAGAAAAGGGAAAACTGCTTGATGAAGAAGAGGATGAGAGCGAGAGGAACGAGCGTGATGAGACTCAAAAGCACGAGCAGCGGCAGCGCTTCCGGATTGTACGATGCGGCGATGAGCGGAGGAATGGCGAGTATGCCGATGACTATGAGAAAGGCGAGGAACGCGATGCTTTCGAGCAGCAGCCCGCGGAGGAAATTTGTCCCGATGGCTTTTGCGGTATCAGGATGATTCGGGAGATGCGGCTTGTCGGCTACGAAGCCGAGAGCAACGATGAGATTGCTTTTCCCGAACATACCGACGATCGAAAGCGATACGAATATCAGGGCTATGAGAAGCGCCTCTTGCGGATCTTGCCCCGCGAGGCTCTTGAAGGATTCTTCGAGAGAGAAGGTATCGAGGAGCGGTCCGGCACCGAACTGAGTTTCCGCGATGCCTGCCAAAGCAATGACGGCGCCGAATATCCAAGGAAGTTTTCGGGGCAGGGAAGCGCGCCACGCCTGCAGCACACACTGATGAATAGGCGGACTTTCCATAGGTGAGGGTGGATTTATGCGGCGGCGGTTTCTGTGGGAGCGATGCCCACGATGGCATCGAACTCATCCTTTTCGATGGTTTCTTTCTCGAGCAATGTGCGCGCGAGCGTATCGAGGATGGCGCGTCTCTCGGTGAGGATGTCCGTAGCGCGCTTGAAAGCCTGATCGATGAGATGGGAAACCTCGACATCGATATCCTGAGCGGTCTTTTCCGAATAGTTGCGTTCCTCGTGCATCTCGCGGCCGAGGAAAACCATTTCGTCTTTCTTGCCGAAGGTTCTCGCGCCGAGACGGCTCATCCCGTAGCGAGTGACCATATTGCGCGCCATCTGGGTCGCGCGTTCCAGGTCGCTCGACGGGCCGGTGGTGATATCGCCGAAGACGAGCTTTTCGCTCGCATAGCCGCCGAGGAACATCGCGAGCTCGTCGATGAAATAATCATGGGAATGCAGGCTCTTGTCTTCGGATGGAACGGAGAGCGTGTAGCCGCCGGCATGCCCGCGGGAGATGATGGAGACTTTCTGTACCGGGTCGGCATGAGTGAGGCTCGCGCCGACGAGTGCGTGGCCGCCCTCGTGGTAGGCGATAATCTCCTTTTCTTTTTTATTGATGACTCGTCCGCGGCGTTCGGGACCGAGGATCACTTTCTCGATGGATTCGGTGAGTTCCGACATTCCGATCGTTTTCTTGTTGCGGCGCGTCGCGAGAATCGCGCCTTCGTTCAGGAGGTTCGCGAGGTCGGCGCCTGAGAATCCCGGCGTGCGCTCGGCGATGACGCGCAGCTTCACGCCTGTTTCCAGCGGCTTGTTGTTCGTATGGATGACGAGGATTTGTTCGCGTTCGTTTATATCAGGGAGGTCCATCGTGACCCGGCGATCGAAACGGCCGGGACGCAGCAGCGCCGGATCGAGCACGTCGGGACGATTGGTAGCCGCGATGACGATGACGCTCATATCGGTTTCGAAACCGTCCATCTCGACCAAGATCTGATTGAGCGTCTGCTCGCGTTCATCGTGTCCGCCGCCGAGTCCGGCGCCGCGATGCCGGCCGACAGCATCGATCTCGTCGATGAAGACGATAGACGGAGCATTCTTCTTGGCTTGTTTGAAAAGATCGCGGACGCGGCTGGCGCCGACGCCGACGAACATCTCGACGAATTCCGATCCGCTGATATTGAAGAACGGAACGCCCGCCTCGCCGGCTACCGCCTTGGCCATCAGAGTTTTTCCAGTTCCCGGGGGGCCGAGTAGGAGTACGCCCTTGGGGATCTTGGCCCCCATATTGAGGAATTTTTTCGGGTGTTTCAGGAATTCTACGACCTCCTCGAGCTCATTTTTGGTTTCCTTCGCTCCGGCAACATCGACAAATGTCGTGCGCTTTTTCTTGTCTTTGGGGTCGAGCATACGGGCGCGGCTAGTGCCGAAAGAAAGCGCCTGGGAATTGCCGCGCTGCGCCTGACGCATCATGAACCAGATGAATGCGCCGATGAGGATGAACGGGAGCAAAAACGGAAGTATACTGGCAAGCCAGAAGCTCCATCCGGATTCTTCCTTGATGGTGATGGATACATTTCCTAGCTTTTCCTTGTTGATACCGTAATTCGCGAGTGTTTCTGTGAGGGAGCTTTCTGATTCCTTGCTCGCTTTCTGTTTGCTGCCATCCTGGAGTTCGATCTCGAGGGTGTTGCTCTGTATGGTGATGGCTTTGACCTGATCCTGGTTGATTTCGGTCACGAGCTCACTCAAAGAAACCGGTGCCGGTTTTTTGTCCGGTGTCTGGTAGAGGATGATGATGCCGGATATGAGCAAAAAAAGGAGTATGAGCGTGGAGAGATTTTTCAGCATTTTTTCCATACTTGTGTGTGTGAATATCCCGGATTATGCGCGTTTGAGTAGTCTCACTGTATCACCTTCGCGGACAAACTTCAATCCTCTGAAAACGACGGTCTGCGTTTTGCTTTTGGCGCTCCTGAGGGACTTTACGAGTTCGCCTATGAGGTTTTTCCCCGGATTCTTGCCGGCGAGGAACGGCCGGAGCAGAGCGCGCAATTCGCGGCGGCGGAGCGGTTCGGGGAGCGCGAGGAGAGCGCTGGCGGAAAACTCCGTACCGGAAGCGGTGCGCTTCGCGGAAAAGGGGGCGGGGTGTTGTTCCAAAAGGGCATAGTCATCGGCGAGGATGATCGCGGTTTCGGCGAGCAGTCTGCGCGTCTGCGGCTGGAAGCTTTTTTCGAGGAACGGGATGAGCTCGTGACGGACGCGATTGCGCAGATAACGCGGGTCGGCATTGCTCGCATCTTCGCGGAACGCGATGCGGCGATCTTTCAGGTAGTGCAGGATATCGGCGCGGCTCATCTCGATGAGGGGACGGACGATAGAGCCGCTTTTCGGGCGCATGGCGGAGAGGCCGGAGAGTCCGGCACCGCGGAGCAGCCGCAGAAGGAGCGTTTCCGCCTGGTCATCCTGATTGTGAGCGATCGCGATATTGTCCGCGCCGGTTTTCTGGCGCAGCTGTTCGAAAAAGGCGTAGCGGATATCGCGAAGCGTCTCTTCCGAGGCGCTTTTCAAGCGCTTTTTCTGAGACAGGATGGCGCAGGGGAGGCGGTACCGTGCCGCCGCGTGCCGCACGCGTGCCTCATCGAGATCGGACGCTTTGCCGCGCAGCCGATAGTTTACGTGGGCGATGTGCAATGCGAAATCGTATTTTTTGGAAAGGAGGAACAGGACGTCGAGCAGGCACAGGCTGTCCGCTCCGCCGGAAACGCCCACGATGAAAATATCTCCCTTCCGCCAGAGCGCGAATTTCTGTACGGTATTCTGGACGCGCCTGATGAAACGGCGCGCGAAAGGGGAGGGCGACGCTTCGCGCGATGGCGGCCTGCCCGGATCGCTACGCTTCGCTCGCGGATCGCTCGCGGCAGGCATGTTCCTTGATGATCGCGGCGACTTTCTGGATCGCTTCGTCGAGTCTGCCTTGCTCGTTCTCGATTTGGTAGTCATAGATGTCCGTGTGATTGAGCCATTCTTTCGTATACTCCATCCGCTCCCTGATATACTTTTCCGTGAAGTTGTCGCGCATGCGGATGCGCTGCTCGAGGATGTTCAGCGGCGCGGTGATGAAGATCGCGATGATTCCGGGGAACATCCGTTTCGCCGTCTCGACTCCCTGATAATCGATTTTCCAGACGCCTATCTTCCCGGAAGCGCTGATCCTCTCCAGCTCTTTCGTGGTGACACCGTAGAAATTCCCGTTATACTGTTCTGCGTATTCGGCCATCTCGCCGTCCGCGATTTTCTGCCGGAATGTTTCCAGAGAAACGAAATAGTACGGATGGCCGTCGCTTTCGCCCGTCCGCGGAGAGCGTGTCACGGTGGTGATCGTCCGTTCTATCGGCAGGAGTTTCACCAAGCCGTCGATGATGGAGTCTTCTCCGGCGCCGGAAGGGCCGGAAATGATGAATATGTTCCGCATATTTTTTCTTTGGCGGTCTGAGGAAAAAACGTCCTGGCAGAGCAGGACGTTTTTGCAGGCTTCAAGCCTTTTCTCCCTCAGCTTCTTTGTCAGCTTTCTTTTCCTTGGCTTCCTTGACTGAGCCTTCTTTTACCGGCAAAAGTCCCATACGATGGCTCCTCGGCTCGATGGAGAGAATTTTCCAGGAGTAGGTCTCGTCTTCCTTGAAGACTTCCTCGATCTTCTTGCCCGGGTAGACTTCCTGGAATTCGCTGACGTGCGCGAGGCCGTGGATATCCTTGTTGAGATAGACGAAGGCGCCGAAGTGGTTGATCTTGTCCACTGTGCCCGGCACGATGTCGTTCACCTTGTATTTTTCGAGCACCGTATTCCACGGGTCTTCTTTGAGCGCTTTCATCGAGAGCGAGATGCGGGTGTCCTCGATGCCGATGATCTTGGCTTCCACCTTGTCGCCGGTCTTGATCATCTCGCGCGGATCATCGATGAGCTGCCAGGCGAGTTCGGAAATGTGCACGAGCCCCTCGAGTTTCTCCGCCGGCTTCTTCTCGCCTTCCTTGGTCGGCGGCGAGAACTTCACGAATGCGCCGAAATCGACGACACCGCTCACCTCGCCCTGCACGACTTCGCCGACGCGGAGCAGGTTGATGAGGCCGCGCTCCTTCTCGCTCTGGGCGGCTTTTTCGCTGACGATCAGCTTCTCGTTCTCACGGTCGGCATCGAGGATGCGCACGTGCACTTCCTGGCCGATGAGCTTCTTCAGGAGGTCGAGGATCTTGTTCTTGTCGCCGTCCTCGACGCGCGGATAGTGTTCGCTCGAGAGCTGCGAAACCGGCAGGAATCCGGCGATGCCGTTGATCTCGATCATCAATCCGCCCTTGTTGGCCTGGATGACTTTCGTGGTGACGACTTCGCGGTTGGTGAGCTTGTGCTCGATATCGTCCCAGGATTTCTCGTAGGAAGCCTCGCGGATGGAGAGTTCGATGTGCCCGTCCTCGTTCTCATAGTCCATGAGAGTGGCGGTGACGGTGGTGCCGACTTTGAGCTTGCCCTCGGGCCCGAGGCCGTCGCGCATCTCCTTGCCGAGCACGATGCCGGTGCCGATGGGGCCGAGATCGATGAGGGCGGAGCTGGACGAGACGTCGATGACAGTGCCGTGCACGACATCGCCTATCTCGGGGACCTCGACGACATGCTGGGAGAGCAGTGTCTCCATCACGGACGGGTTGGCGGATATCTCTTTGACGGGTGCGGACTTGATCATATTATATGGATGGCGTGCGAGTACGCCCAGGCTCGCGATTAGCGTATTATATCGAGCGATTTGGCTTTTCTAAAGTAAAAAACACCGGAAAGGCGTCTTGGATAACGGACTCAAACCAAGGATTGCGACATCCCCGTATTCAGTTGTGTTAGCCAATTAACCCGCACCTTTTGATAAGGTTCTATGAGTATATATGAGACTTCCGTTTTTGGCAAGAGGAAAAAATATGAATAGCAGAACGAGCCTTACTTTTCTTGCAATTGCAAGAAAAGTAAGGCTGTTGGCGATGGGGGGGGGTATGGTGCGGCGCTTGGTCGACGGGGACTGATGAGCGGGTGATGGTCGGGGAAGTGTCAGAAGCGGTGGGTATCTCGTTTTTTGTCTATTTGACACAAAGCAGCGGGGGGGTAGACTAGCAGAAAGTCGGAGGTCGAGAAGCTTTAAGGAAAATGATTATGAATATCTTACTCCCTAAAATCTAGCAGTTATATTAAATATAATTTTATGAAAAAAATTATCACCTCAACCATTGTTGCCGTAGTTATAGTTGTCGCCATTGTCCTTATTATCAAGTCAAAACCAACGGAGAGTTATGTGGTCAAGATTGGCAATATTCCAATCATGCTCAGCAAACTTCCTTTGGAGATTGCTCAACAAAAAGGTTTTTTTGAGGATGCCGGCATTACTGTCCAAGTAACTGAACTGGCGTCATCGAATCTAGTATCGGATGCATTGCTTCGTGGTGATGTGGATATTACCCCGGAAATATCGATACTTCCCTTTATAACTGCGGAAATTATTGATCAAGGAAAAGCAAAGATATTTTCTGTAACTGATTTGGCTATCACCGACGTACCTTTTGACTCCATTATTGTTAAATCAGATTCAAGAATAAACGATATAAATGACTTGAAAGGGAAAAAGATTGGTGTGTTTCCTGGAACGACAGCAATAAATACGCTCAAACTTCTATTTGAAGCAAAAGGCGTAGATTCATCAACAATTCAGTTTATTCAATTACCACCAGCACAACAACTTACCGCGCTGTCTGCGGGTTCAATTGATGCTCTTCATGCTTATGAACCAACAGTATCGATTGCTCTTGTGGATAACAAAATGAAAAGAGTCTATGGCGCTGTGTATGCCGAAATATTGAACCATAGTCCGATAGGCGCGGGTCTCTTGAGTACAAAATTCATCAACGAACATCCCGGCCAAGCAAAAAAAGTAGTTCAAGCTTTGAATAAAGCTTACGATTATATCCGCACAAATGACAAGGAGGCCCGTGAAATAGCACAAAGTATGTTCAAGTTTAGTCCAGAGGTATCTGCTGCCGTTTCTTTACCCTACTTTGATCATTCAAATCAAATCGATAAAGGAAGTGTGAATAAGCTTCTTGATATGTTTGTTTTGGGCGAAGAGATTAAATCTAAACCTGATTTGACAAATGCCTTCTATCAACCCTAATGATATCCGTTCATTCAGTAACTAAAGAATTTAAAAATTTATCTGGCACAACCAGAGTTCTTGGGGGCATTAATCTCGAAGTAAATAAAGGTGAGTTTGTAACCGTATTTGGCCCGAACGGATCTGGCAAGACGACCTTGCTTAATGTTGTCTCAGGAATTGAGAAACAAGATTCCGGAAAAGTGTCAGTGTGTTGGAAAAATCCTAAAGATGCCCATGTCGGTTTTGTTTTCCAAAACTACAACGAAAGCTTGTTTCCGTGGCGAACCGTTTTTGAGAATGTTGTTTTTCCTCTGGAGATCGCAAAAGTTGAGAAGGAAGAACAAAACAAGATTGGAGAACATCTTCTGAATAAGATTAAACTTCTTCACTTAAGGGATCGGTACGTATACGAACTTTCTGGTGGACAAAGGCAATTGGTATCTATCTGTCGCGCCATCGCATCTGATCCTGATATTTTGATCATGGATGAGCCTTTCTCCTCGCTTGATTATTCGACTACCCGGAAAATGGAACTCGAGCTCCTGGATATTTGGCAGGAGAAGAAAACTACCACATTATTCGTTAGTCATGATATAGATGAGGCTATTTTCCTAGCCGATAAGGTGGTTGTGCTTTCTCCACGACCAGCAAGTGTAAAGAAAATATTTGAAGTAAAACTTCCTCGGCCACGTACACTCGATATGCTTTCAAGTCCTGAGT
>JBAQCV010000006.1:0-4581 GCA_049294475.1 Candidatus Moraniibacteriota bacterium
ATCCATATGCGGGACGGCCGCATCATCAAGGAGGATGTCAACAGGGAGAAGCGTCCGATCACGGCCAAGAAAGAAACCATCATACAGCAAGAGCCCATAGAATCCCTCGAACTCAAGATGCTGATGGCATCGTTCAAAAGCCTGCTGCCCCAGCAGGTGGACGTACTCCTGGTGCCTTTCAAGGCGAAGCAGCTCCTCGCGCATCTCCTGTCCGAGCTGAATGAAGAGCAGGTCAGCATGGCCGAAGCCTTCCTGAAAGAGCTGCTGTTCAAGAATATCGACATCCCGACATTCTCGGAACGGCTTGACCTCGATCTGGACGAAGGCGGCGCCGGCTGGAACAAGCTGCGTGCCCATTCATTCGCCGAACGCACGGCGCTCATCCTCGACCAGGTGCAGCAATTGAGAGGGGATGCCGAGACAGGGTCGCTCTCGCTCGCGGAATATATCACGACGCGGTTTCATCTGACGAACCTTTCTCCGGATCAGAAGCTCCGTCTCCAGGCGACGCTCAAGCTCCGCCTCGAAAACCAGATCGGGCAGATCGAACTCCAGAAACGGCTTGACGCGAATGTCACTGCCGATGGTGTCGGCCTCCACAAGATCACTGCCGAAAAAATCGTCCGCGAAGTGGAAATCCTCATGCTGCTGAAGTATTCATAAACATATGCGTTTTTTCGATCTGTTGAAATTGTCGCTCCGCATGTTCAAAGCCCGCACGATGCGGACGCTCTTAACCATTCTCGGCATGAGCGTAGGCATCGCCGCAATCATCTTTCTCGTCTCATTCGGCTACGGGCTGCAGCGCGCGCTGCTCCAGAAAATCACCACTTCCGACGCACTCGTCACCCTCGATGTCTCGCTCGGCAAAACGGATAGTGACGCGCAGCTCGATACCGCGACCATCGCAGCGCTCAAAACCATCCCA
Organism: Candidatus Moraniibacteriota bacterium; assembly: GCA_049294475.1. Lineage (GTDB taxonomy): Bacteria > Patescibacteriota > Minisyncoccia > Moranbacterales > UBA1568 > UBA1568. The sequence continues at coordinate 929 of JBAQCV010000006.1, forward strand.
GGAGTCGCCGATGTCATCCCGATACTCGAGCTCTCCGGCCAGGGGACGTTCGACGATATCACGCTCGACATCGGCACAGTCAGCGCTCCCGCGGCGCTTCTCCGGAATGAAGGCTTGAAAATCGCCGCTGGTCGGCTCTTCACCGATACCGAGACACGAAATATCGTCATCACTTCGGCCGTGGCGAACGTGTTCGATGCCTCTCCGGAAGACATGCTCGGCAAAACCGTCGCGCTCGCCCTGTTCCAGAACGATGCCTCCGGACGAACCAATACGCAGACACCCTTCGCTCCGACAACGGACTCCACTATCGTCGGTGTCGTCGCGGGCGAAGAAAACATCATCTACCTCCCGCTCGATGCGCTCGCGGAGTTTCCCTTCGAAAGCTACACGAAGTTGAAGGTGAAGTGCCTGTCGACCGAAGTGCTGGGGCAGGTACGGACGGAGATAGAGAGGCGCGGCTTCATCGCCTCTTCCATTTCCGAGACCATCGACCAGGCCAACAAGGTGTTCCGCGCCATCCAGATCGTGCTCATGGTATTCGGCATGATCGCGCTCATCGTCTCCGCCATCGGCATGTTCAACACGATGACCATCGCCCTCCTCGAGCGCACGGAGGAAATCGGCATCATGAAGGCCATCGGCGCGTCGCGCGGCAGCATCTCGATGATGTTCATCATGGAATCCACGCTGATGGGATTCCTCGGAGCGCTCGGCGGCGTCTTCCTCGGATATATCGGTGGGGAAGTATCGAATGTCCTCATCAATCTCGTCGCGAATCGTTTCGGCGGCGAATCGGTGGATCTGTTCTACAGCCCGCTATGGTTCATCGTCACCGTCATCTCATTCGGCGCGTTCGTCGGACTTCTGACCGGCATTTTCCCTGCCCGCACCGCTTCCCGCATCGACACGCTCGACGCGCTCCGATATAAATAGTCTCTACGAAATATTTTCTAAAAACAGAAAACCCACCGAAGCAGATTTTCTGCTGGTGGGTTATTGCGGGTTGACCAGGAAGGTGTCCTCACCCATCTCCAAGTACAGACACTCCTCGCCCATTTCTTTGCAGAGGACGGAGAGAAATTCGAGAAACGCCGGGATTCTTTCCGCGCCCTTGAATGAAACCGTGATCTGAACGTGGGCCTCGCGGATACCGCCCCACATCCCCCAGATCAGTGGATTTTCAGTACAGCCGCCAAATTCCTTCTCCAGATGGTGATACAGCTTGGTACGCACAGTCCCGCCCGGCACCTCTTTGTCAATCTTGGCGATTGGCACCAAAATATGCGCCATCCGCCCGATGTGTTGTACATACGGAGGTAATTTCATGCAACTCTCCTTTGGTTGTGAAAAAACTGAAGGAGTAATAGTAACATCCACGACGCTGAAAGTCAATCGGCGTCATGAAAGAAAGCGAGGGTCGTTTCAATACGTCGAGCGGAGCGCGTTTATGATGACTACTGCATCGATGGCTTCCTGCACGACGGCTCCGTACACGGGTGGAATGAATCCGAAAAATGCAAACGTCATCCCGAGAACCGACAAACCGATGCCAATCAGGATGCTCTGGAGCGCGACGTGATACGAGCGGCGGCCGATATGGATCGCATCGCGGATCAGCCACGCATCGCGTCCGAAAATCGCCACATCCGCCGCTTCGATAGCCGCGCTGTTTTCCGTCCCCGAAAAGACGATGCCGACATCAGCGAGCGCAAGTGCCGGAGCATCATTCATACCGTCGCCCACCATCCCGACCAACTTTCCCTCGCGCTGATACCGCCCTACCAGCTCTATCTTGCGCTCCGGACGGCACTCGGCATAGATCGGCAGCCTGAAATGCCCGAATAGCCGCTCGGCATTGGCTTTCCTGTCGCCCGTCAGTATCCCGAGCGCATAGCCGCGCTCCCGCAGATATCCGAAGACGCGACTGACATCCTGCTTCAGCTCATCATCGAAAAAGAAGCGCGCGACGGGGCGCTCGTCGACGACAACATCCACGGCGATTCCATCATTCGTGCCGAAATCTGCCTGTACGACGCCGGATCGCCTGCCCAACACGGTACCGAAAATCCCCTCGCCTATTTTTTCCTCCACTTCATGCGCTATCAGTATCTCGCCGTCATACCGGGCATATTCCTTGACGATGGCTTTGGCGATCGGATGAAACGAATGCCATTCGAGCGCGGAAGCGATGGCCAGCGCCTTTTCTTTGGAGAAAGACGCGTCCAGCAGCCGCACTTTTTTCAGACGCGGTTCGCCGAGCGTCAGCGTCCCCGTCTTATCGAAGAAAAATATCTTCGTCTTGGCGAGCAGCTCGAGCACGAACGGACTCTTGATGATGATGTTTTTCCGCGCCGCCTTGTTCAGCCCGCCGATGAAACTGATCGGCGCGGCGATAAGGAGCGGACACGGCGTCGCGATCACGAGCACCGCGAGAAAACGCTCCCATTCGCCGGACAGCGCATAGGCGCCGAAGGCGAACAGGAGCGAACAGGCCGTAAACACTATATTGTATTGTTCCGCCAAACGGACGATCGGAGACGGATGCTGTTTCCCCTCTTCGACCAAAGACAGTATTTTCCGATAACTCGAATGCTCGAAATCACCCAGGACGCGCAGCTTCATCGTCTCGCCCACATTCACCGCTCCGCTTTTGAGCACAGATGTTTCCGTATAGAGCACCGGGTTCATTTCGCCGGTCAGATTGGCTTCGTTCAAGAGCGCCCGTTCCGAGAGAAGATACCCGTCGAACGCGAGCATCTCATTCGGACGAACCAGAAGCACATCCCCCTTCCGTACCGCCTGGAGCGGCACTTCGGCTGTACCGGCCTCGGTCATACAGAGTGCCGTCTTCGGGATGTTTTCGAAGAGTCCTTTGAGCGTATTCGCGGCATAGGCAGTCCCATACTTTTCCAAAGCCGCACTCACCGCCACCATCAGCGCGATGACCGCTCCGGCGAAGAGGACGTTCAGGATGAGCGCGGTAGCCAGCGTGATGAACGCCAGATAATCCAGATTCCATTTCCCCTTCCGTATCCGCCCATACGATTCGAGAAGCAATTGAGCGACGCCCGCAAAAATCGCTACGCCGTACAATACCGGTTCTTGCAGAAAAAACGCGGCAATAATGCACGCCAGTATCGCAAGCGGCAAGTGAAATTCCCTGCTTCGCAGAATATCAGAGAGGCTGATCATAGATACTTCTTTTTCTTTTTTTCGGCCGCTTCGTGCGCAAACGGATTTTCTTTGCTGACACGCGGCAGACTCTGATACCCCTTGATGCGCGCCTCATCGGCATAGAGCCGCGTCTCGAGCGCCTCGATCTCCTGTTCTTCGCGCCGCACCTGACGCAAGATCCACAGCAGTGCTCCGCCAAAAATCCCGAAAATGACCAGCCCGATCCCGATAAGATAGAAGAGCGGACTGCCGAGCGCCTGCAGGCGCCCCTTCAGCTCATCCAGACGGGTATCGAAAGACAATCCCGCCTTCTGCAATTCATCGCATTTCTTGGAATAGCCGGCGAGATATTTGTCCGAGACGAACGCCCCGTTGCTCTTCTCGAGCGCCATACGGAAAGCGCTTCCCGCCTTATCGCAGCGTTTCTCGGAAAAATCCCGGAATCCCTGCTTGAAATACCGGCTATACTCCCCTTC
>JBAQCV010000007.1:0-13768 GCA_049294475.1 Candidatus Moraniibacteriota bacterium
GGTGCAGGCCGCTGTGGAATATTTTTCCGCACGCGGGGCGGCCATAGAGGATTTCGTCGTCAAGCCGGAAACGATGCATTTCGCCGAGCCGCTCGAGCTCATGCAGATCAAGAAAAGCGGAGCATAGTAATTTTCTGTCTCTCCTGAACACATATGCGAATAGCCGTACAAGCGAGCGATCTGGATGCGCAGCGGATCGACGGAACGCGGGTGTATCTGAAAGAGCTTCTGAAGCGTTTCGGCACACTTGATCCGAAGACGGAATTTCTGCTCTATCATCGCGGCACGTTCAATACCGTTCTCGCTCCGCCTCCCTTTGCGAATTATCAGGAGCGGGAGTGTCCGTTTCCGTTCGCCTGGATGCAGACGAGATTCGTCTGGGAACTTTTTCATGCGAAGCCGGACAAACTATTCTTGCCTATCCAGGCGGCGCCGTTTCTCGTGCCGCGAGGGACGGAGGTGACGGCGACGATACACGATCTCGCGTTCAAGCGGTATCCGGAAACGTTTCCGAAGAGTCATCTGCTGAAGTTGAATGTTCTGCTCGGTATGGCGGTGCGGCGAGCGGACAAGCTGATCGCGGTGTCGCAGTCCACCAAAGACGATCTGCTGGAATTTTTCCCGCACCTGGATGAGCGGAAAATCAGAGTGATCCATCATGGCTTTGATGGCAAATTCTTCGGAGAAAGACTTTCTGCAAGCTTCGTGGCTGAGAAACTGAGAAGCTATAAGCTAAAAGCCAAAAGCTATTCTCTGTACGTCGGGGCGTTGCAGCCGAGAAAAAATCTGGTGCGTCTGATTGAGGCGTTCGATATCGCCAAAAAGAGCACGCCCGAGATGAAACTGGTGCTGGCCGGCGAAGAGGCCTGGCTCGCGAAGGGGATACTCGAGGCGCGAGAGAAAAGCGTCTGCAAAAAAGATATTATCCTGATCGGTCGCGTGAGCTTCGAGGAATTGCGCATACTGTACCAGGGGGCTCGTCTGTTTGTGTTTCCATCGCTCTATGAAGGATTCGGATTGCCGGTGCTCGAGGCGTTCGCTTCCGGTACGCCGGTGCTCGCGGCGAGCAATTCCAGTCTGCGCGAGGTGGGTGGTCGGGCGGCGCTCTACTGTCATGCAAAGAGCGTAGAGGACATAGCCGAGAAACTGGAGCGCCTGTGGGACGACGAGGCGCTTCGCCAAGAACTCGTCGTGAGGGGGACGAAACAGCTGCAGAATTTTTCTTGGGACAGGTGCGCGCAGGAAACCCTCGACTATATCCGCTTATAAAGATACTCGGCACTTGCAGGGAATCGGATTTCGTGTCAGAATGCTTGAGCCGTTTTGCGGCTTTTTTGTTTACGGAGCAGACGTGATGACTAATTATGGCAAAGGACAATGTCGTTCTCAGATTCGATAACGTGTCCTTCGAATACGGGCACAAGAAGCCTATCCTCGATGAGGTGAGTTTTTCGATGCGCGCCGGATCGAAGGTAACGCTTATGGGGCAGAACGGCGCCGGCAAAAGCTCGCTGTTCAAGCTCATCACCGGCGAGGAGAAACCGCAGAGCGGACGGGTGTCCCTCGATCGCGATGCGACGGTGGCTCTCGGCCGCCAGACTATCCCGCGCGACCAGCTGGATCGTACCGTGACAGAGTTCTTCGCGCAGTTTTGGAAGGGCAAGGAATGGGAGCTTGAGATGCATATCAAGGAAGTCTTGGAGGTAGTGAATCTGCCGATGCCTGAACTGAAGAAGAAAATCAGGGAGTTTTCCGGTGGACAGCAGGCACGCCTTTTGCTCGCCTCTGCTCTCATCCAGAATCCGGATATTCTCCTCCTCGACGAGCCGACGAATAATCTTGACTATGAAGGCATTTCACACCTGACGCAGTTCCTCATCAGTTATGAGAAGACCTGCATCGTCATTTCCCATGATGCGGAATTCTTGAATTCTTTTACGGAGGGCGTGTTCTATCTCGATATCTTCACCCACAAGATAGAGCAGTATGCCGGCGACTACTACGATGTGGTGGAGGAGATCGCCAAGCGGATCGCCAAAGCGCAGAGCGAGAACGTGCGTCTGGAACGGACGATCCAGGAAAAGAAAGACCAGGCGAACGTGTTCGCGAACAAGGGCGGCAAGCTGCGCTCGGTGGCCAAGCGCATGCGCGATCTGGCGGAAGAGCTCGAGGAGAACAAGGTGGACGTGCGGCGGGAAGACAAGACGCTTCCGGAATTCGAGATACCCTGCGGTGAGCCGGTCGGTCCGATCGTCGATATCAGAACGGTTTCTATCCTGACGGAGATGGGCACGGCGATCAAGCGCGTGGATATGGTATTGAAAAAGAATATGCATCTCCTCGTGTCCGGGCCGAACGGCATCGGCAAAAGCACATTCCTCGAAGCGCTCGCCTCGGGCGACGAAGAGCGCGCCCATATCACCGAAGGGATGAAAGTCGGGTACTATCGCCAGGATTTCTCGACGCTTGATTTCGAGAGCACGGTGATGGCGACGCTCCTCGAGGTGATGGCAGAGAAAAGCAACGAGCTCGCCTATCGTATCGGAGCGAAATTTCTCATCCCGGCGGATCTGATGCAGAACAGGGTGGAAAGTCTGTCGGAAGGACAGAAGGGGCTCTTGATGTTCGCGCGGCTGTATGCCGAGAAGCCGGATCTCCTCATCCTCGACGAGCCGACGAACCATATCAACTTCCGCCACCTGCCAGTCATTGCGGAAGCCTTGGACAAATACAAGGGCGCGATGATCCTCGTCAGCCACGTCCCTGACTTCGTCGCCCAGATCCGCATCGACGAGGTATTGGATCTGGAATCGCTCAGTTGAGCTATAGAATGTAGCCAATACCCCCTCTATTTTTAAGACGGGGGGTATTTTTTGTTTAGAAAACCCATCCTCCATCGAAGGCGTCTGATCTTAAGCAGCGTTTTTCACTCATAAGCCTCCCGACCGTAAGCAATCTTCCCGGGAGTCAGTCGTTTGCCCCAGCCGGCGAACTCCTTTATGAACTTTTTGCGATCCGCCGAAACGGCGGCACCGTGCTCGAAAAAACTTCAATTCTCCCGGGAAGATTCTTGCGGCAGGAGGCTTTCCCTTCTGTGACATCGTGTGAGGAAGGATGAAAACCTCCCTCCATCAAAGGTTACGGGAACTTGAAATTTTTTTGAGCATGGTTCCTGATTCTGATCAGGATCAAAAAAATTTCATGAGCGGAATCTCCGCTGGGAGATTCCGTGGGTCCCGGAAGCTTTCGGATGGAGGATGGGTTTTCGGGAAAGAGAGTTGCGCGCGGTCGGGAGGCTTTCCAGGAGTCGATATCTTTAATGCTTTTCGTTAAAGAGAATTTTCCAGAAGAGAAATCCGACGAGGAAGAAACCGGCGATGATGATGGGGATGGTGGTCAGCGGGAATTTGTAGAGGGAGATGGCGAGGATGCACAGCATCCAGAAGAGTCCGAACCAGAGCGTCGGACTTTTTTTGTTGAGTTTCCAGTCGAAGCTGATATCGAGATACCGTCCCAATGCGATGAGGCTGAACGTGAGCAGGAAGAGGATGAGGAAAAACTGCGTCAGGCTGAAGCGTCCGGTGACGAAAGTCGGGAGGAGCGTCTCGACGGTGAAGAGCGCGATGAATCCGAGGTAGCCCACGATGAGCGCTTCGGCGAGCAGCGCATAGCAGACGGAGAGAGCGCCGCTTTCTTTGAGTGTTGAGAGTTGTTTTGAAAAATACGTGTTTATCGTTTCCATAGGATTATTCGTTACCGAGGCCGAAGCGTGAGAGGAGGCGTTGCTTGATAGTCGAGAGGAGCATCAGCATATTCTGTCTGCTCTTGTCTGTCACGAATGAAACCTGGAGCGTATTGATATCGATATCGGCATTGCTGTCGCCGATTCGTATCTCATAGTCATTGCCCAGGCCAGGCGGGAGCGCATCAATCGGCGCCGTACAGGAAAATGATTGTCCGAAAAGGGACGGAGCAAGAGTGCAGTCTGCCCGCATCTCGCTTGATTTCAGGGAGACACTGATCGGAGTCTGTTGTTTCGATATGAAGTCGCGATATTTCGTATCGGTGATCGGACGCTTCGTGCCTTGATCGATGAGATAGTAGACTCCGGTGTCTTGGTCGAGGAGCAGCGTGCCATCGGGATGCTGCGCCCCGAGCAGGAAGATCCGTCCGCGCTCGTAGGTGCCGATCTCTTCCGCGCTCGCCGGACGCACGTCTTCGAAGCGGTAGCCGAACGCGAGGAAGATGTCAGCGCTGCCGACGGGGCGCATCTCGGTATCGCTTACGATGAGGAATACCCCGTCGGCGAACGACACGACCGATCCGACACGGAAACCGATCCAGCTCTCGGAGATGGGGTAACGGGCGAGAAAGTCCGCAGTTTCCGGTGTGGCGAAATCGTCCGGATAGCGCGAGAGAAAAGCGTTATCGCTTGCGAACGGATAGAGCGTGCCGCTTCGGAGCACATAGTATGTGCCGTCCACCTTGTAGAGCGTTTCCTGTGGAAAATCCGTCACGGGCATACCGGTCGGCAGGAGGAAGCTGCGGTATGAGCGGCGCAGGGAGAATCTGAGCGTGTCGGGAACGGCGGATTTGTTTTCCAGCATCACGTTCGCGTGGACTTCGGAAAAACTTCCGACGACACCGGCATCGGCGATCAGTATGCCGTCGGTTTCTATCCTGCCGTTGGTGCGAGGCGTGTTTTCAGGCGAGCGCGGATCGAGGAGGTTGTTCTTGCTCGAGCTCGGCGTCTTGAAATTGAAGGAAAAAACGAGCGTAGGAAACAACACCCGCAACGCGAAGATGATGACCGTTGTGACGATGATCGCATAGAGCAGGATGCGAAGCACCAGATAACGCCGGCGCCAGTGAGGAGGAAGAGAGATGATTGGTTCGGTACGGAGCATATGGCTAGTATATCTCAAAAAGGAGGTTGTGTGTTTTTTGGAGAGTCTTTGCTGGCAGGCGGGGGAGCAGTCCGTCTTCGAGAGAGATATGTTCCAGTTGTTCTTTCGAAAAGACAACGGTTTTCCGAAGCATGAGACGGTCGCCGAAGACGGCAATGTAGCGCGCCTGATCTCCTTCGGGAACGAGCAGATACACGTGCTCGAACGACGCGGTATCGAGTCTCTCAAGATCATAGGGATTGAAGAAATAGACGGCGTTCTTTCCGAACAGGAACTGGGCGGGGCCGGTGAGCATCACAAAGCCGTCCCCAGTGGCATTGCGATCGACGAGTATCAGATCCTTGTCGGAGAACTCCCGGCTGAAAGCGGCTACTTGTCCGAGAAGTGTCCGATTTTCGGCGAACGGGAGGCTCATGCTCCAGGCCTGATATTGGAGGGCGATCAGGCCGAGGAATATGATACCGGTAAACAGGAGGTGTCGGCCGCGTGGCATCGCTATCGGGTATGTCTTTTCCCGGGCGAACAGGAGCGCGATGCCGATGACCGCCGAGAACAGGAGCGTCGGAAAGAGGGAGGAGAGATAGCGGCGGAGCATCCAGGGGTGATCAAGCGAGATATTCGGATCGAAGAGGTAGATGAATGTCGGGAGAGCGATGGCAATCGGAATGAGCGCCATGAAGCGTTTTTCCTTGAGCAAGAGCAGTATGCCGAAGAGGCCGACGATGAACAGGACGAGCAGCCCGTAGAGGAAGAAGACCGTGCCGAGCGTGAAGTGTCCGCCGGCGCTTGCGATATCGCCTGTGATGCTTCCGGTTCCCAGCTGATCGAGGAATTTCAGGAGCGCTTTGCCGATCATCTTGTAGTAGGGGAGATTGATGAAAAAATCGCGCAGGGAGACGAAAGCGAAGACGAGCCCCGGGATGACGGCGCTTTTCCACGGGTAGGTTTTCCAGATATGCCGCGCCTGTCCGCTGAAGAACAAAATAACCAGCGCGATCGCGAGGAAAGCGAATCCCTCGATGCGCGTGAAAGCGAAGAGTCCGGCAGAAAGCAGGATGCCCGCATACGAGATGAATTTTCCTTCGCGGAGAAAGAGGATGAGGTTGAACGCGAGAAACGTGAAGAGAAACACCGACAAATTTTCACTCAGGGTGATTTTTGCGAACCATGTCGGCAGGAACGAAGTCGCGGCGAGCAGCAGTCCGGCAAAGGCATAGTATGGCTGGACGAAGATGCGCAGCAGGCCGTAGAGCGTGAGCAAAAAAAGGAACAGGAGAGTCGCATTGGCGATTGCCGGACCAGTGAGGCCGAAGAGGGAGATGAAACCGGCAAGCCATGAAGTGTAGCCGAGTGGGAATTGCGTGATGAGGGCGCCGCTCTCGGTATAAGCGAAACCGGGGAAATTGAGCGCCGTGCCTTCGCCATAGATGTTGAAAAAGCTGTCGCTGGTAGGCGTAGAAAAGGCCAGCTGTCCATCATGCGCCAGGCGGAATGCGGCTTCAGCGATGGATCCCTGGTCGCGGCCGGAAAACAGCGTGGGCTCGGAAAAATAGCCGATAAGAGAGGCAAAGAGGAGCATGGCAAGAACGGCTATCCTGAAATCAAGCGGTGCGCGAAACAGCAGTTTGCCGATGATGAACAGCGCCATCATGCCGGCAAGAACCGCACCGCCGACGATGAACGGGAAGAGGAAGAAGCCGCCCAATGCCAGCGAGAAAACGAACCATCCGAAGACGAGGAATAAGAGTCCGAACAGGATGAGCAGTGTCTCCGTTTGTCTGGTTGCTGAAGGAGATTCCATATGCAGCGCATTATACCCCATAAAGGCCGCTTTTTTCAATTTGCAAAGCGCTGCGAATGCGTTTACAATTGAGAAAACGCCATGGTCTCATTTCTGGCATACTTCTTTCATGAATCGGAATTTCATCTTTTGGTACTATACGCAGGGACTGCAAAGCGCGTGTGCGCTGGTAGGCAACCTGCTGCGATTCGTCGCCCATCGTTTCTATATCGGCGGACTGCTGCGCACGCTTGTTTCTCCTTGGAAACGTGACGTGTCCTTTCGGAACTGGAGAGGCCTGCACCCAATTCTTTTTTTCAGGATGCTGTTCGACAATCTTCTGTCTCGGTTTCTCGGGATGCTGATACGCCTGGTGATGATCGCGCTAGGGGTGTCACTGTGGTTGCTGGCTCTGGCAGGAGGAATAACCCTTGTTTTTCTGTATGCCGGCGCGCCACTGCTCATCATCACCGGTCTTGTGACCGTGTCTCGGATGCCGTTCTTCGGTATCGGCAGCCTGCTCTCCGGGATCGCCGGCTTGTGCATCGCGCTTCTCGGGTTTGCCATGCGCACCGAAACAAAGCCCGTGACGTTCGATATCGGAGAGCTGCGGAAGAAGAAATTCTTCAAACGCGTGCTCGCCCGTCTCGGTCTCAACAAAAAATCAATCAACAAAGAAATGCTCCGGGATACGGCGACATTCCTCGTGTTTCTCGGAACGCTCGGTATCGAACAGGCGGACTATGAACGCGCCGTCGGCATGGAATGCCGCGCGGTCGAGAAACGTGAACGGGAACACCGGTTCTGGTCGTGGGAGAATCTGCACAAGACGAGACCCATCGGCAAAAGCTGGCATTATGCGCATACGCCTCGCCTCGACGAATATTGTCTGGATCTCTCGCGCCATGATCCGACGGAATATGCTCAAGTGGAACTGATCGGACGGCAGGATGAACTGCGCGTCGCGACCGTCGTGCTCGAACGCCCGACGCAGAATAGCGTCATTCTTGTCGGCGAGCCGGGTATCGGCAAAAAGACATTCATCCATGCTCTCGCGCACCGTATCCGTGAGAATATGTTCGGTACGGAGTCTTTAGACGGAGCACGGGTGCTCTTGTTCGATATCGGCCGGGCGGTCAGCGATGCCGCAGGCCGGGGCGAGGACGCGGACGGTTTTCTGCGCGTGCTTTTCGGTGAGGCTGCTTATGCCGGCAATGTCATTCTCGCTGTCGAGAATATAGACCTGTATCTCGGAAGCGATCATACGCGCCCGAACTTCGCCCCGCTATTCAGCGAGTTTCTCCAGCTGCCGAATTTCCGCCTGATCGCGACCGCGCCGACCGGCCGATATCATGCGCTTGCCAAAGAAGACGAACAGACGCTGAAATATTTCGACGTGATCTATCTGCGCGAGACGGATGCCGACGAGACGTTCGATATCCTGATCCGGCAATTCGAGAGATTGGAACGCAAAAGGGTGGTATTTACGGTACGTGGACTGGAGGCGGTGATCGCGTCAGCCGGCCGGTACGACTGGGAAACTCCTTTTCCAGAACGAGCTATCGATCTTGCCCAGGAAGTGCTCGTGTATTGGCAGAGGAGCGGCGAGGAATTCATCACGCCGGAAACGGTGGACGGTTTCGTCACGCTCAAGACCGGCGTACCGACCGGCGTCCTCGGTGCCGAGGAAAAAATGAAATTGCTGAAACTCGAGGAACTGCTCCATAGACGCATAGTTGGACAGAATGAAGCCGTCAAACAGGTGGCCGAAGCGATGCGCAAGGCGCGCGCCGGGTTCGGCGATGATAGGCGTCCGCTCGGAAGCTTCATATTTTTCGGACCGAGCGGGGTGGGCAAGACCGAGACGGTCAAGGCATTTGCGGAGAGCTATTTCGGAAGCGAAGACAGGATGATACGTCTCGATATGAGCGAGTTCCAAACCCCGGAATCCATCGATCGATTGATCGGATCACGTGCCATGGGGATACAGGGACAGTTGGTCACAGCTGCGCGGGAAAAGCCGTTTTCTATCCTGCTGCTTGACGAGATCGAGAAAGCTTATCCGCGGGCGCTCGATCTATTTCTGCAGATTCTCGACGAGGGATATGTAACGGATGGTTACGGCGAGAAGGTGAGTTTCCGTAATATGGTCATCATCGCGACTTCCAATGCCGGAGCATCGCTCATCAAATCGCTTGTACAAGAACAGACGCCCATCGAGATAATCCGCAAACAAGTACTTGATCATATCGTCGAGAACAATTTGTTCCGCTTGGAATTCTTGGGTCGCTTCGATGGCATCATATTCTTCGAACCTCTGAAACGAGAAGAACTGGAGGCCGTCGCAGAACTCAAACTAAAAAAATTTGCCGATCGTCTCAAGGCGGAAAAAAATATAACGATCACGTTCGCCTCGGATGTGGTAGCGAAAATCGTGGAGAAGGGATTCGAACCGGAATTCGGGACGCGCTCGCTCAATCGTTTCATCGAAGATACCATCGAGGATGCCGTAGTGAAGAAGATCATAGCGGGCGAGGTGTCAGAGGGAGGAATACTCGCGGTTTCGGGCGATGAATTGTAACACCAGATGAATATGAAAATCCTCGTAGTGGCTCCGACGCCGTTTTTTTCCGACCGCGGCACCCATATCCGTATCCTCGAGGAAGCGCTGGCGCTCGAGAAACGCGGCCACGAGATCGTGATCGCGACCTACCACATCGGCGCCGATCTGCCGAAACATCTGAAGACGGACATCGACATCCGCCGCATCCGCCGGCTCCTGTTCTGGTACAAGAAACTGGAAGCGGGCCCGGACTGGCAGAAAATCTTCCTCGACCTGATGCTCATCCGCAAGACGTTTTTTCTCGCACGCACCTGGAAACCCGATATCATCCACGGGCATCTGCACGAGGGGGCGCTGATCGGCTGGATCGTGCAGAAGGCTCTGTTCTGGCGCAGGGTGAGACTGGTCGCGGATTTTCACGGCAGCCTGACCAAGGAAATGGTGTCGCATGACTACTTGCGCGCTCTCGGCGTCCAGCAGGTATTCAGGATGATCGAGCGTTGGATAGACGGGCTCGGCGATGCGGCGGTGGCGAGCTCGTGGGATAACGCGGGCGAGATCAATCGTGTCCGCACGAAGAACAAGGTCGTGCCGATCATCGACGGTACGCGGCTGTCGATGTTCGGGAAACTGCCTGGCGTTTCCGAAATCCGTCACGCGTATCATGTTCCGGTGGACAAGATTCTCATCACCTATACCGGCGCGCTCATTCCGAACAAGGGCATCAGGCTCTTGCTTGATGCCGTGCCGATCGTGTGCGAGAAATATCCGGAAGCGCACTTCGTCATCGCCGGATTTCCAGTCGATCAGATAACGGACCATGTGAAGCGGGAGAGTTTCAAGACGCGTGCGACGATTATCAGTCCGCTGTCGTACTTCAGATTGCCTGAGATTCTCCATATGAGCGATATCGGTGTCGATCCGAAAGAGTCGAGTACGCGACAAGCGAGCGGAAAAATGCTTCAATATATGGGTGCGGGACTGCCGATCGCCTGCTTCGATACGGAGAACAATCGCGCGTATCTGGGCACTGGCGGGACGTACGCGCGCGAAGCGACGTCGCGAGGCTTGGCAGATGCGATCGGCGAGCTCATCGTTTCTCCGGAGAGGCGCAAAGATACGGGTATTATGAATCGCAGGCGTGCGGAAACATTCAGCTGGGAAAGGTCGGCGGAACAACTGGAAAAGACCTATCAGGGCATCACGGACGGAACATAATATATGAAACTGCTTCTCATAAAAATTGGTAAGGCTTTCCATACGCTCAAACGCGAGGGATTGCTTCGTGGCGGAAGACGCGTTTTCTCGGCGTTCTTCGCGCTGTTCCGGCAGGTCGGTTCCGGCGACGTACTCTTTATCACAGGCGGTGTGGGGGACAGCGCGCGCTATCGCTGCCAGCATGTCGCGGAAGAACTTGCATCGCAGGGTCTCCGCTGTTCTTCCACGGTGCAGGACAATCCTTTTCTCGTGAGTTACGCAGACAAATTCTCCGTGTTCGTCTTCCATCGGGTTCTGTATACGCCGAGTATCGCTCGGCTGATCGCGCGTATCAAGAAACAACGAAAGGAAATCATCTTCGAGACCGATGATCTCGTCTATGATCCTGAATTCCTTCAGCATATGGATTATTTTACGCAGATGAACGCGCTCGAGCGCAAACTCTACGAGAACGGCGTCGGCGGTGAGATTCTTGCCGATCCGTACGTGAAAGTATGCACGACGAGCACGACGTTTCTTGCTGGAAAATTGCGTGAGAAAGGCAAGCGGGTATTCGTGGTACGCAACAAAGTCTCGCAGCAGGACGTGAGGATGGCTGAGGAAATTCTCCGTGATACGAAGAAAGACGAGTCCATGGTACGCGTCGCGTATCTTTCCGGCACGCCGAGCCACAACAAGGATTTTGCCACGATTGTTCCGGCACTCACAGAGCTTTTTGAGCGGTATCCGTCGTGGCGGCTGGTATTGGTCGGGCCATTGGACACGAGCGATCAGTTACGGAAATTTTCCGATCGTATCGAGCATGTCCCGTTTTTGCCAAGAAAACAATATTTTGAGAGAGTAGCACAGATGGATATCACGCTGGCGCCGCTCGAGATAGGCAATCCGTTCTGTGAAGCCAAGTCGGAACTCAAGTGGTTCGAAGCGGGACTGGTCGGCGTGCCGACGGTGGCCGCCGCTACGGGAACCTTCAGGGCAGCGATCACGGACGGTGTGGATGGATATGTCGCAGCGACGACAGAAGAATGGATAGAGAAAATAGGCAAACTGATCAGTGATGCCGAATTCCGGAAACGGATGGGCGAAAAAGCGCGGGAGAAGGTTTTGGCGCGCTATACGACTGCCGATGCGGATGATGCCGAGTATTATAATCGTTTGAGGGAAAAAATCGTATGAAGATCCTTATCACGGGCGGGGCTGGTTTCATCGGAAGCGCGACGGCGAAGGCCTTGATCGGGCGCGGCGATACGGTCATCATCATTGATAATTTCAATGATTACTATGATCCGCAGCTGAAGCGCGACCGCATCAAAGTGCTGCTTCGTGGCAAACGGGATAGTTTCAAATTGTATACGGGCGATATCCGCGATCGCACATTTCTCGAAAAAATCTTCAAAAAAGAACAACCAGACAAGATCATTCATCTGGCGGCGATGGCCGGCGTGCGCGCCTCGCTCGACAATCCGATGCTCTATGTGGATGTGAACGTCATGGGCACGACGAACCTGCTCGATCTGTCGGTGAAATACGGCGTGAAGAATTTCGTCTACGCCTCTTCATCGTCGGTGTACGGCGACAGCAAGAGAGTCCCGTTTTCCGAGACGGACAGCGTCGATACCCCGATCTCGCCGTACGCCGCGACGAAGAAAGCGACGGAGCTCCTGGCGCACGTGTACAGCCACATCTACGGGCTCAAAACGACGGGGCTGCGCTACTTCACCGTGTACGGACCGTGGGGACGGCCGGATATGGGCGTGTTCAAGTTCATCGCGAACGTCATCCGCGGCAAGACGATCGATGTCTATAATTTCGGCAGGATGCGGCGCAATTTCACGTACATCGACGACATCGCAACGGGCACGATCGCGGTATTGGACGCCGATCTGCCGTGTACCGTGATGAACATCGGCGGCGACCGCGACGAGGCGCTTCTCGACTACATCGCGGCGGTGGAAAAGTATTCGGGGAAAAAAGCGAAGAAGAAAATGATGCCAATGCAGCCCGGAGACGTGCCATCGACCGTCGCCAATATCAGGAAGCTCAGGAAACTCGGTTGGAAACCGACCACGCGCATCGAGCAGGGCGTGAAGAGCTTCGTCGAGTGGTACAAGGACTATTATCAGGTGGCGTGACAAAAAAATGTAGTGAATAATCCCTCATTCAAGCCAAAAAATGAGGGATTTTTTGTCGCGTTTCCATCCGTGGCCTCCATGTGCCGTTTTGCATTGACTTTTTCACGTTTTAGGTGTATAATACCAGGTTCTGTAGAAATGCAGGACTGTACCTTACAAAGTCCGCCTTCTGCCTATCTGGGGCAGTTCTGGCATCCGTAGTGAACCATCCACTCGTCCAATGGGGCGACAAAGGAGATCCGATGTTGAACCAGACCGTTGCAGTGATCCGCAGCTACAATAACGCTGCGGTTGTGAAACAGATTCGTGCCTTGCGCGCGTTTCTCCCGTGTGTCCTCGTCGTCGCTGACGGCGTGCAGGACAAAGGGGCGACCCGGGCCTGGCTTGCAGAGCTCAACGATCCATGTGTCCATCTCATCGAGATGATGAGCGGGTACACGTGGTCGAACGCGCTCAACCGCGCGTTGCATCATATCAGCCTCATGAACGCTGAACGCGTTCGGGCTGGAACATCGCCGTTCGAGATGATGTTCAATGTCTCGGTCGAGGCTCGCTTCCGCAAGGAGCACCTCGAAGCGATGCTCGCCGAATTCGCCGATGAAAAGGTCGGCGTCGTCGGGACGAGCTTCCGCGGCGTGCAGGAAGGCAATACGATCAGCCTCGGCCGGTCCTATCGCCATCCGCGCAACACCGGAATGATCATCCGCCTGTCAGTTTTTTGGCATCGGATGGTCCGTGATTTCGACGCCTTCTGCGACGATATCGGTGGCATGGAAGACATCGACTTCGTGTACCGGCTGAAGGTGTTCGCTGGCCTCGAGACTCGGATGCTCGACCTCGGTGTCGACCTCATCGTCGGCAAGCACTATAACCAGTCCCAGAAGGAGGCTCGGGAGCGCGACGCGATGGACAAGATTTTTCACCGCTACCGCAACTGGGCAGATGAGCTCACGGCGTCGATTGTCGTTGCCTGGAAGCTTATGGAGGACTAGTTTTATCGGACGGAAAGGACAAGAGAACACTCTTGCCTTTTCGTCCACCCAATTTTTGTTGACTGATCAAATGCTTAGGAAACATTCGATTAATCCGCAAACACGAAGAGAGTCATGAAAGTCTTGATTACCGGCGGGGCCGGCTTCATCGGATCGCATATCGCGCAGGCGCTTGT
>JBAQCV010000008.1:0-6717 GCA_049294475.1 Candidatus Moraniibacteriota bacterium
CCTGTTCATCAACCTCCAGGCGCTCTCCATCGCGCTCTTCGGCAACACTATTTTCGGACTGAAACTCTGGTCGATCCTGTTCGGAACTTTTTCCGTCCTCGGCATCTATCTCCTCGGCAGAGAGCTCTTCCGCAGGCGTGCGGCCGGCATCATCGCCGCGTTCATGCTCGCGACATCGTACTGGGCGATCAACTTCTCCCGCATCGGGTTCCGCGCCATCATGACGACATTGCTGCTGTCTTTCTCATTCTATTTTTTCTTCCGCGGACTCCGCACCAGACGTTTGGCGGATTTCCTCATTTCCGGACTCGTCTTCGGTCTCGGACTCCATACCTACATCGCGTTCCGCGTCGCTCCCCTTATCCTCATTATCCTCCTCCCCGCGCTCATGCTCTCCTACGAGCGCTTCCTGCGGCGCTTCTGGAAGCACGCGGCCCTCTTCATGCTCGGCGCGTTCGTCGCGGCTTCTCCGATGCTCTCTTATTTCTTCGTCTCGCATCCCGAGGATTTCGCCTCGCGCTCGTCCCATATCTCCGTCTTCGCTCCGGAGATAAACCATGGCGATCTCTGGGGAACGCTCGCGAAGACATTCTCCATCTCTCTCATCAAGTACAATTTCTTCGGCGATCAGAATTGGCGTCACAACTATCCCCCGTATCCGATCCTTGATCCGTTCGTCGGGACGTTTTTCCTCGCCGGCTTCCTCTACATCATCTGGCAGACCGTCACGCTCATCGGCCGGCGCATCCGAGAGGGCGATAGAGATACGCGTCTCGTCACCGACGTCTTCCTCCTCGGATCGTTTTTCGTCATGCTGATGCCGGAGTTTCTCACCGACGAGGGGCTGCCGCACGCGCTGCGTTCCATCGGCACCCAGACGCCGGTATTTCTCATGGCCGCTCTGCCGGCGTTCTGGATCATGCAGAAGGCGCTCCGCTCGCCATCAGGCGCGCGCATCGCCTTTCTCGCGATACTGACCATCGCCCTCTCCGGAAGCGCCGTTTTCAACCTGACGAAATATTTCGTATTCTTCGCGGCTAGTCCCGCCGCCGCCGGCTCTTTCAATGAAAACTACACCGCTATGAGCCGCTACCTCCTCTCGCTGCCCGCAGGAATACACAAATACATGCTCGTCGATGAACAAGGCAGCAACGATCGTTTTCGCATGCCCGTCTTCGCCCATCCGACCTACTTCCTCACCTACGGCCGTGTTGCCAACCTCGAAATCGTAGAAAGCGATACCGTCCTGCGCCGGCCGGGAATATTTCTCATGCTCAATTACAACGGTGCCCTCGCGAAGCGGATCCGGACATTCTACCCGGACGCGTACGTAGAGCGTATTGATCTGAATGGCAAGGATCGCACGGGTGGGGATTTCGATGTCATCATCTTGCCAGAAAAAAAGACGGAATAAATAACTCGCACGAAAACCTAAAAACAGGTATTTCCCGTAAGAATTTTTCCGACAAGGAGTTCGTCGCTGGACGAACGACTGGTTCTCGGAAAGATTGCTTACTGGAAATGCCAAAACGAACACCCTATGGATTTTCTCAAAAAACGCGCGTATTGGATCGTTGCCGGTATCCTGCTCCTGCACTTCGCCGTGTCTCTCTTGGTGTCCAGCCAGGAATCCGCGATTTATGACGAGAAGGCTCACATCCCCGCGGCGTACAGCTCTGTCCGCTACGGAGATATGCGGCTCAACTTCGAACATCCTCCGCTTATCAAGGATCTCTCGGGGCTCGCGCTGCTTCCTCTGCGGCCGGCCTTTCCCCTGCAATCCGCCGAATGGCAGCAGGGCGTCAACGAGCAATGGGTGATCGGCGATATGTTCCTGAGCTGCACGAGACCTGACGTAGCCTGCAACGATGCCGACGCCATCCTCTTCTGGTCACGCCTGCCCATCATTCTCTTGTCTGTCATGCTCGGTGTCGTGCTCTTCATATGGACCAGGGAGCTCGGCGGAACGCTCGCCGGGCTGTTCGCGGTCCTGCTCTACGCCGCCGATCCCAACATCATCGCCCACAACCATTACGTGACGACCGATCTCGGCATCGCCGCGTTTGTTTTCTTCGCATTCTATTTCTTCGTCCGTTTCCTGAAGGCCCCAAGCCTCAAAAACACCGTCGTCGCAGGCATCTTCCTGGGGCTTGCGGAACTCACGAAATTTTCCGCGATCCTCCTCTTCCCGGTTTTCGGTCTCTTCGTCATCATCTACGCACTGACAAAAGTAAGGCTCGCAACCGATACGCGCAGCATGGCTGTTGTCAGAATACGCGCCCTGTTCAGCTATGGTCTGAAGTTTCTCGGAAGCGTGGCGGTCTGCTTCGCCATTATCTGGTCGCTGTACGCCTGGAACATAGCTGCCATGCCGACGGAAAAAATCGTCGCTATCGCCGACTTCACGCTCGGCCAGGACAACGCGCCTGCCCGGCTGGCGCACTCAT
Organism: Candidatus Moraniibacteriota bacterium; assembly: GCA_049294475.1. Taxonomy (GTDB): domain Bacteria; phylum Patescibacteriota; class Minisyncoccia; order Moranbacterales; family UBA1568; genus UBA1568. The sequence continues at coordinate 2,448 of JBAQCV010000008.1, forward strand.
TCGTCATCAGAACCAGTGAAAATGATTTTCTCAGGCCACTGAGCTATTACTTCCTCGGTGTCTTCAAGGTACTCGCCCGCGTCTCTGCAGGCAACGACTATTACTTCCTCGGCCACATCGACAAAATCGCCTCGCCCTGGTACTTCCCGATCGTCTTCGCTCTCAAAGAAACCCTGCCGCTCCTCTTGCTGCTCATCTTCACCGCGTGCTATTCCCTCTACCGCATCGGCGCGGCTATCGCCGCCGAACACGTCCGATCCCTTTCATCGTTGTCCGCATTCATCGGGCGATCTTTCCGCGGCAAAACCGCGCAATATGTGATCGTTTTTTTCGTGCTTTTCTACAGCCTCGTCAGCATCACCGGCAACCTCACCATCGGTTTCCGCCACCTGTTCCCCATCCTGCCGTTCCTCTATATGCTGATCGCCAAAAGCGTTTTCGACTTCTTGCGACGCCGACGCACCGAGCCGGTCACGCACGCCGTATGCTCCTGGATTTTCGGCATCACGGTATTCGCGATCGCCGCCATCCCCGTGCTGACATACCCGGGATACCTCTCGTACTTCAATCCCATCATCGGCGGAAATCAGAACGGCTACCGGTACGTCACGGACTCCAATTATGACTGGGGGCAAGACCTGAAAAATCTCAATGACTTCGTCGAGACGCACAATCGCTGCAAGGCCGGTATGGCAAGCCAAAGTGAAGTAACAAAATGCGCCGTCACGGCAGACTACCCGGCTATCGACAAGATCCGCGTCGACCACTTCGGAGGCGGAAGCCCACGCTATTATCTCACAGACAAATACATCTCCTGGTGGGACAAACGGGAGCCCGAAGCCGGATGGTATGCCATCTCTTCGTTCTTTTATCAGGAAAGTCTCTACAAGCAAAAACCAGCCGGCGATAGCGACTATTCCTGGCTGAAAGGCATACAGCCGATCACCCGAGCCGGCGATTCCATCTTCATCTATTACATCCCGGAGACAGGGATGAGGGATAACCGGTGAGTGATGCAGATCAAAAACATTCCAGAAGTTTTTTAGGGAGCCATTAGCGAAATTGCTTCGGTACGGCTCATCTAAAAACTTCTGGAATGTTTTTTATTCCTACGGTTTCTTTTTCTTGGGTTCGTCAGCCTTTTTTTCCGGCACCGATGCATCAGAAGAAATAACTGCTCCGGTTTCCGAACCGCTCGCTTCACGAAACGCGTAGTAGAGGCGGTTTTCCGCCCGCAGATCGATATAGGCGAGCATGGCGCGTTTTTCCTTCGGCAGTTCCTTGTCGAGCAGAAGCGCGAGCGCGTCAAGCGATGACCCGATAGGGATATCGGTCCCGAAGTACGCCTCCCATCCCTCCTGTGTTTTCACGCGCACCTCATCGGCGAAACGGGAGTCTGTCATATACCGCGATTCGATCGCCAGTCCGAGACGCTCGGGGAACAACTCGCTCATCCGGATGACGAACGCCCCGTACTGCCTGTCTAATACCTTGTCTCCGAGTGTCACCGGCTTGCCGCTCATATCGGTGACCAACAGCACGTGCGGCATATTCTCCGGAGAGAGCGCCCGGCTGCCATCGTGCGCTCTCCCTTCCTCATCTATGAGAGAGCACTGGTCACCGGAACACCAGAGCAGTATCTTGGTGCGCTCTACCGCGGTGATGCGCATTCCGTCCGGAAAGATGCGCGTCACGTCCAGAGAGGCGAGCAGCGGATACTCCAGCCGCAGCCGCTCCTCGATCGCGCGCGGCCGCACCGTGAAAAATCCGCGTTTCGGAACGATGCCGAGATATTTTCCGGATAGCTGCTGTTCTACGGATGCCAAGAGCATCTGTTCTGGAATCTTGCTCACTCCCATGATCCGCGGCTCTCCGATGAGAAAAAAGGTGGAAAAAAATCCTATATAGACGAGCGTTCCGGCAAGCAGCACCCACAAGAAAAGAATGTCCGCCGAGACATCGTGATCGCGTTTTTTCGTGGCCGGGCGACCCTCGCGCCGCTTCGGCAGACCTTTGCGCAGGAACCGCAGCGTTCCTTTGGCATGACGCCCCTGTCCATCGTGTTTCGATGAGAACCACATACGCCTAAATCGCGAAAAATAATTTCTCCAGCAACAACCGGGCATTGCTCTGCGTCGTCTTGAGCAGTATCAGGGTCTGCTCCACTGCATCCAACAGCCCGAGGAAACGCGCCGTGTAACGCGCATCGGATCCCTTGAGCGCCTGCGCATGGAGTCCCGGCAGCCACCACTCGAGCAATCGCACCGTCTCGGGAACGTTTTTCGCGAGCTCTTCCGCCAATTTCAGCCGCTCGCCGAGCGCAAGCGCAGAGAGGCGGAACAGCCTGCCCAGCTTCTCTTTCTCCTCGGCGAAACTCTGCGGATCCCGTGCGGCCCGTACCGCCATACCCGGACGGCCGAGGGCGAAAAAGAACGGCTCGATGGCATGCCCCTGGTCGTGCGCAAACAGCGCATCAATACCCGCCTCTATTTCTTCCGGAGCAACGTAGCCGAAACGGATCCTTTCGACGCGCGACAGGATCGTCGCCGCGACGCTGCCTGCCTCATGCGTCACCAGGATGATCACGGCCGTGGGATTCGGCTCTTCGAGCGTTTTGAGCATCACGTTCTGCGCGGTCTGTGAAAGCCTGTGCGCTTCCTCGACGATCACGACGCGGAAACGCCCCTGTGCGGGAAAGCTCCCGAGAAAAGACAGCGCGTCGCGCATACCCTCGGCCGGGATGCTTTTCTGTTTCGTCACGCCTTTTTTGGTTTCCTCTTCCGGCCGGACGATGAGCGCATCGAACGGATGCGGCTTGTTCTCATTCGGCTCGAAGTCCGGTTCACCGACGAGAGCGGCGGCGAATTCCAAGGCGCAGAGGCTCTTCCCTATGCTCTGCGGCCCGACGAAAAGATAGCTCTGGGCGATATTGCCTCCCTGCGCCAGCTGTTTCAGTCGCTCCCTTTCTTTGTGATGCCCGATGATGTGCATAAAATAATTTTCAATTCTCAATTTCCAATTTTCAATCAATTTTCAAGTTTCAATGACCCAATGTTGCTGTTTGAAAATTTTGACATTGTAAATTCAATGTAAATTGATTATTGTAAATTGAAAATTTTTAAGTATGCTCTTCGATACACTCTTTCAACTCCTTTTGAAACCGTTCTTTTGTGAGGTGTGCCACAGAAGAGCGCATCGCCACTTCATCATATTTCCCTTCGCGCGCGAGAAAGCGGCGCACACCCTCAGCGATGATTTCCGGCGTCTGCGCGTGAAACAGCTCTCCGGTCTCTCCGGCCCTGATGATCTCTCTGATACCGCCGTATTCGTATGCGATGACCGGCGTACCGAATGAGAGCGCTTCCGCCGCCACCATGCCGAAGTCCTCTTCCGATGGGAACACGACCGCTCGCGCTCCCTGATACAACGTGGCGAGCTCATCGTCTCCGACAAAACCGGAAAAACGGATATGCTTTCCTGCTATGCGTTCAAGCGCCTTGCGCTCCGTCCCGTCCCCGACGATCGTGAGAGGAAATCCGAGCTTGTTGAACGCCTCGATCACCGCATCGATTTTCTTCGACCGCGTCAGCCGCGACACGACCAGAAAATGTGATCCCGCCGGCTGGCGGGGAGCGGTCTCCGCCTTTGCAAACAATTCCAGAGCGCCTGGGTAGACGACCGCGCTCTCGCGACGATAGTATTTCTGCACGCGCGCCTGCGTGAACTTCGAATTCACGAGAAGCTCGTCCGGACGCTCCGCCGCCTGCCTGTCCCACACGCGCAGATAGGATATCAACATCCGCGTGAAAATACGGAATCTGCCGCGCGCGCCCAGTTCGCCCAGATACTGCTCATGATAGTCCCACGCGTAGCGCATCGGGGAGTGCAGGTACGCAATGTGCTTCGTATTGAGACGCGTCACGATCCCTTTGCTCCACGCGCCGGATGAGGAGATCACCAGATCGAAATCCCGCAGATCGAATGATTCCACGGCGACGGGGAACAGCGGCAGGAACAGCCGGTAGCGTTTCTTGAAAAACTTCGGCAGTTTCGACAGCCACGATGCGCGGATATCCCTGCCATTGAAACGCTCGGCGACGAGCTTGGGATCGGCAAGCAGCGTATAGATCGGCGCCTCGGGAAACATCTCCGCGATCGCCTGAAACACCCGCTCCGCTCCGCCGTACGACACCAAAAAGTCATGCACCAGCGCCACTTTTTTGTCCGTTCTTGATAGAGCCATGTCAATGAAAAATACCGGCAATTTTTT
>JBAQCV010000009.1:0-23784 GCA_049294475.1 Candidatus Moraniibacteriota bacterium
ATACTGCTCTTTCAGCTCTTCGATGAGTTTCCCATAGGCTTTCGTGTCCTTTTCTCCCGCTTTCAGCTCTTTCTGCTTGGACTTGTATTCTTTCTCCAAGGCCTCGAGCGATTGCGATTTCAGAGAATCGTTCACTTCCATGATGATCTAGGAGGAGAAGTAGATGACACGCTCGAGATCCTGCGGGGAAATTCCCAGCACGAGGCCGATCTTCGACGGCACGCCGCGCAGGAACCAGATATGCGACACCGGAGTAGCGAGCTTGATATGGCCCATCCGCTCGCGGCGCACGATGGAACGGGTCACTTCGACGCCGCACTTGTCGCAGACGATGCCGTTGTAGCGGATCCGCTTGTATTTGCCGCAGTAGCATTCCCAATCCTTGGAAGGACCGAAAATCTTCTCGCAGAACAGGCCATCCGGCTCGTAGCGCTGGGTGCGGTAGTTGATCGTTTCCGGCTTGGTGATCTCGCCGTGCGACCACTCCGCGATCTGATCCGGGCTCGCGAGCGTCAGGCGCACGCTGTCGAAATCGCTCACTTTCGTAATATTTTCCATAGTTTTTGATGAGAGTAAAAAATGTAAGAAAGTGAGGGGCTAGACGGTATCCGGGCTGCCATCAGCAACAGAGATATCGGATTCCGTTCTCGCGCCTTTCAATTCGACATTGAGACAGAGACCCTTCAATTCGTTCACGAGCACATGGAACGATGCCGGGAGATTCGGACTCTTGATAGGCTCACCCTTGATGATCGACTCATACGCCTTGGAGCGACCGAGTACGTCATCGGATTTGATAGTCAGCATTTCTTGGAGCGTGTACGCGGCACCGTAGCCTTCGAGCGCCCAGACTTCCATTTCGCCGAATCGCTGCCCGCCGAACTGCGCCTTGCCGCCGAGCGGCTGCTGGGTGATGAGCGAGTAGGGCCCGATGCTCCGCATATGGAGTTTGTCTTCGATCAGGTGGTTGAGTTTCATAATGTACATCACGCCGACCGTCGATTCGTTATCGAACGGCTGTCCGGTCTTGCCGTCCACCAGCCTGATCTTGCCATGTTCCGGCAGACCGGCCTTTTTCAATTCCTGCTTGATATCTTCTTCCGAGACGCCGTCAAGGGCGATGCTCGCCACCTTGTAGCCGAGCGTCTTGGCGGCCCAGCCGAGGTGCGTCTCGAGAATCTGCCCGATGTTCATACGGGAGGCGACACCGAGCGAGTTGAGCACGACATCCACCGGCGTGCCGTCTGGCAGGTACGGCATATCTTCGGCCGCGGCGATATAGGAAATGACGCCTTTGTTGCCGTGGCGTCCGGCCAGCTTGTCGCCGACGGAGATCTTGCGCATCTGAGCGACGGAGACCTGGATCTGCTGGAATACGCCCATCGGGAGCTTGTCGCCGCGCTCACGGGAAAAAATCTTCACATCGACTATCTTGCCGTGCTCGCCGTGCGGCAGATACAGGGAGGAGTCCTTCACGTCGCGGGACTTCTCGCCGAAAATGACGCGGAGCAGCCGCTCTTCGGCCGTCAGATCGCCCTCGCCTTTCGGCGTGATTTTTCCGATCAGGATATCTCCGGAAGAGATCTCCGCGCCGATACGGATGATGCCGTCCTCATCGAGGTTCTTCAGACGGTCTTCGCCGATGTTCGGGATATCGCGGGTCACGACTTCGGGCCCGAGCTTGGTATCGCGCACATCGATGGAAAAATCTTCGATATGGATGGAGCTCCAGCGATCACCCTGCACGACGCGTTCGGAAATGATGATGGCATCCTCGTAGTTGTAGCCGTTCCATGGTACGAACGCGACCACCATATTCTGTCCGAGAGCGAGTTCGCCGTGATCCGTCGAAGCGCCGTCAGCGAGCATCTCGCCCTTCTCGACTTTCTGTCCCTTCTCGACACGCGGGATCTGGTTCATGCTGGTGAACGCGTTGGATTTCTCGAAACTCTGCAGTATGTATTCGTAATCAAGGTGCTCTTTCTTCGCGCCCGCCGGAGCCTTGGAACGCACCACGATATGATTGGCATCCACGGCGATCACCTCGCCTGCCTGCTGTGCCAGCACTACCTGTCCGGAATCGCGGGCAGCCTTGTCTTCGATGCCGGTACCGACGATCGGCGCTTCCGGTACGACGCAGGATACCGCCTGACGCTGCATATTCGAACCCATGAGCGCGCGGTTCGCATCATCGTGTTCGACGAACGGGATGAGCGCGGTCGCGATAGAGATGCACTGTTTCACGGAAACGTCCATGAAATCGACGACTTCCGCCTCGATCGTTTCCGGATGACCCTTCACGCGGGCTTCCACCATCGAATCGACGATGTTGCGGTGCTCGTCTATCTTCACGCCGGCATGAGCGATGATCTTCCGATCTTCGACGATGGCATTCAAATATTCGATATCGAGCGTCACGAACGGTTTCACTTTCACCGTCTTTCCCTTCTTCTTGTCAGCGACTTTCCTGGCCGTCTCTGCGGTGAGTGTCTCTCCGCTTTTCGCGACACCGGCGACATCTTCAGCCAGGATGCGGTGCGCGAGCTCTTCTTTCTTCGCAGCCACTTCTTTCTTGACGGCCAGATACGGGGTTTCGAGAAAACCGTACTCATTCACGCGGGCATAGCTCGCCAAGTGGCCGACGAGACCGATGTTCGGACCTTCCGGCGTCTCGATCGGACAGATGCGTCCGTAGTGGGAATGATGCACGTCGCGCACTTCGAAGCCGGCGCGCTCGCGGGTCAGTCCGCCGGGACCCATGGCGGAGAGGCGGCGCTTGTGCTCGAGTTCGGCGAGCGGATTCACCTGGTCCATGAACTGCGACAGCTGGGAGCTTGAGAAGAATTCCTTCACGGCAGCCGCGACCGGACGCGGATTGATGAGCTGGCCCGGGACGACCGTCTCCGGATCGCAGGTGCTCATCCTGTCCTTGATATTGCGCACCATGCGGTACATGCCGACGCGCAGCTTGTTCTGGATCAATTCGCCCACGGCGCGCACGCGGCGATTGCCGAGATGGTCGATATCATCGGCGCGGCCTTCCGGATCATTGTTGAGACGGATCACTTCCTTCACGATGAGGATGAGGTCATCCGTGTTCAGTATGCGATTCTTTTCGGTATCGGCGCGCTCGACGGAAAGACGCTGGTTCAGGCGATAACGGCCGACAGCGCCGAAATCGTAACGCTCGAAATTGAAAAACATCGCGTTGATCATCTGTTTGGCATTCTCCTCCGTCGCGAGATCGCCAGGACGCAGACGCTTGTACACCTCTCGGTAGGCCTCGCCCTGATTGTGCGCCGGATCCTTGGAAAGCGTCGTCTCGATATACTTGTTCTCGCCCTTGTCGGCATCGGCGAATTCGGCACGCAGGCGCGCCTCATCGAAACCGAACGCCTTGAAAAGCCCCGTGATGGGGAGTTTGCGCTTGCGATCGATCTTCACGGAAATCACGCCGTCGAGATCAGTCTCGAGCTCCAGCCAGGCTCCGCGGTTCGGGATGATCTTGGCGCCGAAGAGCTTCTTGCCTTTCTGATACTCCATCGTGAAGAACACTCCCGGGGAACGGATAAGCTGGGATACCACGACGCGCTCGACGCCGTTGATGATGAACGTGCCGCGCTCCGTCATGATCGGAAAGTCTCCCAGATAGATCTCCTGCTCCTTGACTTCGCCGGTCTGCTTCATAAGCAGCGTCGCCTTGGCGCGGAGCGGCGCTTCATAAGAGATATTCTTGTTCTTGGCGACGAGAGCATTGTACTTCGGCTCATCGAGATAATAATCGGTGATCGTCAGTTCGAGATCCTTGCTCGTGAAGTCCGTGATGGGATTGATTTCCGAAAAAAGCTCCTTCAATCCCTTCTCCCAGAACCATTTGTAGGCGTCTGTCTGGACTTCGATCAGGTCCGGCAGCGACACCGTGATGCGATTATTGAAAAACCGGCGTTTCGAGAGGGACGACTCTTTGCCGAAAGAATCCTTCACCCGCAATGCTTTCTCTCCTATGGACATAAAAAGACACTCACGTGGACACTCCTTGCTTCACAGAAAGACTGAAACAAGTAGGACAAATGAGATTATGGGATAAACTATCTTATTGTGGCTTGGGCACCCGTCCGCACCATTACGTTGGAAAATATGAGCTTCTTCTGATCTTCAGCCGCTATTCCAACTCGTGTCCGCCCTCCAGACCTGACACCCACAGGCGATTCGAGACAGAAAAATCCATCACTTTTCAAAATGAATACGATTGATTGTAACAAGCTTCCTTTTTATTGTCAAATGAAAACCGAAAAATGGCTCCAAAAAGCCTTGGTATCAAAAAATATCATTTGTTGGTTGCCTTCACAAAGTACGCGATATTGTGCGCCATCCGCCTCGCAAAATTCACCGGAGAATGGACACACCGAAAGCATACACTCTTTTCACCGTTTCCGCAATACGCATCGACGTATAGTTGTCCGGCATTTCTGAATCCACCACGAAATCGCTCACATCAATCGGCTTTAGATTATTCTCTTTGAGCTATTCCGCTATCCCTTCAAACAACCTCCGCCCCATATCTCGCCCCTCGTTCCATCCTGTATCCCCCAGGATTTTTTCACCGCATTTCAAAACAAGCGTTGAGCGCTTCTTAGTTACCTGTAATGCAAAAAAGTATTCCATATCTTTCATACTATTTCAATTTCTTCCAATCGAAATTCCAGGGGTCGGTCTTGCGGCTGGGGGCGATATCGCTATGCCCGACGACGGATGTGATGGGATGTCGTTTTTTCAGATAGGAAACGAGGTCGTTGATTGCCGCGTACTGCGCTTTCGTCAATTGTCCCGTCTCCGTATTCATCATCTCGATACCGATGGAAAAGTCGTTCACGTCCGTGCGCCCGTCCGGCATCCTGGAAACCCCGGCATGATAGGCGATGTTCTGATCCGCTACCAAGCGATAGATTTTCCCTGCACGATCGATGAGATAATGCGCGGAGACGCCGTAGTCCTCGTATTCTTTGACTATGCCGGAGACGGAATACGGGTCGGTACCTGCGAGATCATACGAAGAATGCAGCACGATCGTATCGATACTGCGCGCCTGCTGCGCTACCATGAATCCCGAGCTCATCAGGCGCTGTATGATTTTCATCCCATCCGCGGCTTGTATCGGATTCTCATCTACCGCTGTCTCTGTTTTCGGTTCATCGGCAGTCTCCATCGTATCCGCCGCTTTCTGCTCCACCAGATTCTTCGCATCGAGCACCTGCTGTCTCACGTCCGCATACCGCGAAAGTCCATCCGCGACCATCGGAGCGGATGCGTCATTCGTCACCGTGAATGCGGACTTCGGACCAGCAAAAAGAAAATACCCTGCTGCGAGCACCATCAGTATCATCGTGATAAGCAGTCCGATCAGTCCCATATATCTCATTATACTCCAAAAAGAAAAACCGCCCCAGATCGAAGCGGCTTAATTGCTAGGATCGCAGAAAGCTAAGCGGAAAACACCGGTTATTTCTTCTTGCCGCTTTTCTTGCCTCCGAGGAGAAGTACGACGGCCGCGCCGAGCGCTGCACCGATACCGGCTGATATCATAGCTGCTTTTTCCGGATTCTTCCTCACGTAGGCATCGACTTTCTTGATGGAAGCACCGATCTGCTGCTTGACCTTGGCCATCTCCTGCTCTGCCTGCTTGCGACCCTTGTCGAGCCCGCTCGCTACCTGCGCCTTCACCCCTGCAAATGTCTTCTTCATAGTGCGTGTTATTTACCAATTAAATTATTTTTATGAATGGTCATTTTTCCTGAAGGCATATACCACGAGAGCGACCATCAGGATGAACGCTCCCACAATCATCTCTCCTGCTCCAGGCAGCCGATACATCGCGCCCAGCAGCTTTGCCAGCCCGATCAGCAGAAATGCGATGCCGAGCAAAGCGCAAAGAAACAGGAATATCCGGCGCGCCAGCCGCCTCGTGAACGTATGCGCCGCCTGGTGGACGCTCTTGATCGTCCCGTCGAAGAAGGACTGGATGCTTCTGACGACCGTCTCCAAAAGCAGCTCCTTCCAATGACTCTCACCATCTTCTGTTCTTGTTGTTTTCTCCTCCATAATTTTGTGCGTACTGTCAGTATAGCACTCCTCACACGATACGCAACCATTGTCACCCGCTTCTTCTTATGGTATGAACAAGGTAATCGCCATATGAAAACAAAAATCATCACTATACACATCGCTGTTTTTTTATACGTATTTTTTTCTGTTTCAGGCACACATGCCGAAGCGCTCTCGCCGATCATCATAAGCGAGATTCAGATTACCGGCGGCGCCGGCCATACGAACAACGAATTCGTCCGGCTCTCTGCTGCCGATTCCGACCCTGTCACCCTGACGGGCTTCAAACTCATCCAGACGAAGTTCTCGGAGAAAAAATCGAGCTGCTCCGATGAGACGCTCGTTCCGACGAGCAAGTTCGCTGCGAAGTCGATACCCGGAAACGGTTCCTTGCTCATCGCCCATCCGGAATACGAAGGAGCCGACGTCGTCGACATATTCTATGCGAAGTCAAACACGCTCACCGAAAACACGATGCGGATTTCGCTCCTTGATGAGCGCGACAATCTGATAGCCAGAAAAGATGTCGGCACGAGATGTGAGGCAGAGCAGCAGACAGATCCGATTCCGCCGAGCGTATCTGATACTCCTCCCGCCACAGATTTCGGCATCAAGACCGTTCGCATCAATGAGATATTCCCGAATCCATCTGCCAAGAGCGATGCCGGAGAATTCATAGAACTCTACAATTCCGGCACGGAACCGGCCGATATCTCCGGGTGGACGGTGCGCGACGCAACCAAGGCAGGAAAATATATCTTCCCTGCCGGCACTATCATAGCAGCCGCTGCCTATCTTTCCGTCACGGACCAGTCTTTCAAGCTGTCTCTCAACAATTCGAATGAGATTGTTTCGCTCTTTGACAATTCGGATGTGCTTATCGACTCCGTACACTATACGACTACCAAAGAAAATGTCTCGCTCAACTACACCCCGTCCGGCTGGCGCGGCGGCACGCCGACTCCCGGTGCCGCGAATATCCTGAATACTCTTCCGGAAACGAAAGAAAAAGTCCCGAAAAAAGGATTCAAAAATACACCAGTCACGTTCAGCGCCAAAGGAAAAGACGTCGACGGCGATACGCTCAAATATACCTGGGATTTCGGCGATGGGCACAAGAGTTACAAGCGGCAGGCTTCGCACGCATACGCGAAAAACGGAACGTACGCGGTCACGCTGAAAACGACGGACGGGAGCGATGACATTCTGGAAACATTCATGATCGAGATCCGATCATACAAACCGCCGGAAGTCCGCATCACATCGCTCATGCCGAACCCGGCGGGCAATGACACGGACAATGAGTGGATCATCATCGAGAACCGCGGCAAGAAAGAGGTGAACCTCAAGGGCTTCGGCATCGCGACCGGCTGGAAAAACCTTTCCAATCATCCGATACGCGAAGACTTTCTCATCAAACCGAAAAAGGAAGCGAAGCTCACCCGCGCGACTTCGCTGTTCACGCTCCCCAACCAGAAGGGCAAGATCGAGCTGCGCGCACCGGACGGGAAAGTGCTGCAGAAAATAAAATATGAGCTCGAAAAATCGGTTGCCGAAAACGTCGCGTATCGCAAAAAGAAGGGCGAGCGCTGGAGTGTCGAAGCAACCGCTGAAAAAGAGAGCGATACGGACACGGGGGACGCCTCTCCTGTCCCCGAAGAAGAGAGTGCGGGAGAACCAGCCACTCCCGATATGGACGCGCCGCCCGCAGAAGAAGCCCCTGACTCTCCGGAAACGGGAGGATCAGTACTCGGCGCATCGACCACGGCGGACGCGCAGTCCTACCGATACGCGCGCAATCGGCAATGGCTGAAACTCCTCAATGTCGGGACGCGCGCCCATCTTCCGGAACATATCGTCTTCGTCCCGCATGACCGCAAGACAGTGCCAGGCGCGCCGCTGGACACGTATCATGCCGCCACTCCTTTTTCCATCACCTCTTTCTCCGATCTCAACGCTTCGCTCAACGGGCTGCTCAATGGCGCGCGGTGAACAGTGTCCGCGGACAGCTTCACAAAAGAGGACGCAGGCCCTATACTGTCATCAAGTAACGATTCCATCCTATGACACCCGAAGAGATCAAAAATCGCGTCGAAGAAGTCGAGAAGATCTATCAATCCTATCTCGATCGGCTCTTGGAGCTGAAGAAGGAACAGGATCAGATCATCGCCGAATTCGAGAAGCTGCTCAGCAGCGAAAGGCTCAAGGAAGTCAAGAAATCACTCGGCATCATATGAACGTGAGCGAAAAATTCGGAGATTCCGGCATCGAGCCTGGCAAAGAGGCTCCGCATAATACGCAGGAGTCCCTCGGCATCTACAGCCCGGAAGCATTGATGCAATTCGGCGAAAAGATACGGACACAGGTACGCATCGAAGCTATCGGCGCCAAACGTAACACCGAGGCGGCGCTCAATGATGTCTGCGCGACAGCCGCAGCAAAGTTGCCAGAACAGGCGGTGTACATCCTCCGCCGCGAGTTCGACGTCGATGGAAAAATACATCGATCATTCCAGAGGGTGGATGAGCTCGCCGCAGATACGGAACAAGAGATTTCTGTAGCAGCAACCGTCCATTGATCGTGCCTACGACACAAATCTCACGGGCTTGTCGCAAGGATTTTGTTTGTGCGCGGGATACGGGAATCCCCGCCTGCCGGCGGGTAGGGAGCCTGCGATATTCTATATGAGCGGGTAAGGGGAATCTTTTTTGCTCCGACAAAAAGCCGGGGCGCTACACACAGGATGTTCGCCCGCTCACATCCGACTCACGCCCTTCTCATCCCCTTACCCGGAAAAGATGAAAACCCTCCATTTTCGGATGGTTTTCATCTTTCACTGAGCGGGTAAGGGGAATCGAACCCCTCGCTTAACCTTGGGAAGGTCACGTATTACCACTATACTATACCCGCGTTTTCCTAAACGGGATTATTGTAACGCATATCCCCTCACTTTTCAAACATCCCATATCCTGATACACTGGGACAGTATTGTAATTTCTTGTGGCCTCACTCATGCACAGATTTCTCACCAAGGGATGGCTCATCGCCTTTGCTGTCGTCATTGTCGTTATCAGCAGCGGCATATACCTCTTCTTCTATGTCAAAGATCACAAGACGGAATTCGCCGCGAGCTCTCTCAATCTCTTCCAAAAAGTCTCCCAGCTGCTCCCTATCGCGCCCGATACCAAAAAAGAAATCGCGGTAGTCAATACCCTCGTCCAGGAACTCACCAAGCAGGATGGCAAGGTCCATGTGTTCATGGTACTGCTCCAAAACAATCATGAGCTCCGGCCGGGGGGCGGATTTCTCGGCCAGTACGCCGTCGTCAAGATCAAGAACGGCGCGATCATCTCGACCGTCGTGGAAGACGCCAACCTCCTCGACCAGCGCATCAAGGATGCCAATATCAAGATCACGCCGCCATGGCCGCTGATCCGGTACGCCCAGGCGAAACGCTGGCTGCTCCACGATTCGAATTTTTCTCCCGACTTTCCTTTCAACGCGGAAAAGGCCGAGTATTTCTACCGTCTTGGCGGCGGCCGCGAGAAATTCGATGCGGTCATCGCGGTCAATTCCGACGTCTTCAACAACGCCTTGAAGCTGACCGGTCCCATCACTGTGCCGGTAGAAAGCTTCGCGTATGCCGATGGAATATTCGTAAAAAAGACGGAAACCAAGACGTTCACGAGCGAGAACGGAACCCTGGCGCTCGAAGAGGCGGTCGAGAAGAAATTTCTCGTCAATGACGACATTGACATCCCGGCCGAATTCAAGCAGAATCGCAAGAACGTGATGAAGCTGATCGCAGCCGAGATGGTCAAACGGCTCAATAGTATCGGGAACATACCGAAAATCGCCGAATTCACCCAGAATGAGCTCCGTACGAAAGATGTCATGCTGTTTTTTCACGATGAGACTCTCCAGTCGCTCGTCGAAAGCGTCCACTGGGACGGCAGTGTCGCCAAAGACTGGGCCGGCGATTACCTCATGGTAGTTGATGCCAACCTGGGAGCGCTCAAGACCGACTACTACATCAAACGTTCTCTCGCCTACACCGTCGATTTCACCGGAGAGCATCCGAAAGCCAATGTCTCCTATACCTACGATCACACAGCGCCTTATGGGGACTGGCGCACGAGCGACTACCATACTTACACCCGCATCCTCGCGCCGCAAGGATCGAAATATATCGAGCCATCGCGCCGGCACACCGGCGGTGTCCTCTCACAAGATTCTGATGATTTGAAAAAAACGGTTTTCGGGTACAAAGTCGATGCGCTCATCGGTCAGACGCTCGAGACAGGCATCGAATACACGCTCCCCGATACCATCACGGCCGACGGCTACCGGCTCCTCATCCAGAAGCAGTCAGGCACCGGCACTATTCCGGTCACCGTGACGATCAAGACGAAAGACGGGGAATATACGCAATCCTTCGAACTCACGAAGGATCTCAATCTCTCGATTCAAGCAGTCGAGGCGCAGCAATAGAGCCCGCTGTCGCTTGTCATAGCCGCAAAAACACACTATCCTGAAACCATACAGCGACCGTATGCCTCAGCTCCCGGAAGAGACAATCAACGATCATAAGCGTCTCGGGCGCGAATTGGATTTGTTCGTGTTTTCCGATCTCATCGGAAGCGGTCTGCCGCTGTGGACTCCCAAGGGGACGCTCCTGCGGGATCTTTTGGATGATTTCGTCTGGCAATTGCGGCAACGATACGGCTACCAAAAAGTAGAGATCCCGCACATCACCAAGAAAGAACTCTACGAGACGAGCGGCCACTGGGATAAATTCAAAGACGAGCTCTTTCGGATCACCACTCGCGAAGGGCACGAATTCGCCCTGAAACCGATGAACTGTCCGCATCACACGCAGATCTATGCGCGCAAGCCCTGGAGCTACCGCGAACTGCCGCAGCGGTACGCCAACTCGACGATGTGCTATCGGGACGAGCAGACCGGCGAATTGAACGGCTTGTTGCGCGTGCGCGCCTTCACCCAGGATGACGCCCATGTCTTCTGCCGAGAATCACAGGTGAAGGAGGAATTCCTGAAAATTTGGGATATTGTCGAGGCATTCTATACAACGTTCGGGTTTGACCTGAGAATCCGCCTGTCTTTCCGCGACCCGGCGCATCCGGAAAATTTCTTGGGAGACCAGAAGCGGTGGAAACGCGCGGAAGATATGCTTCGCGACATCACGAAAGAAAAAGGCGCAGCGGCCTCCGATGGAACCGGTGAGGCGGCATTTTATGGCCCCAAACTCGATTTCATGGCCAAAGACAATCTCGGCCGGGAATGGCAGGTGGCCACCATCCAGCTCGATATGAATATGCCGGAACGCTTCGACCTGACATGCATCAATGAAAAGGGAGAAAAAGAGCGCATTGTCATGATACACGCCGCCATTATGGGCTCGATCGAGAGATTTCTGTCAATCATCATCGAGCACTATGTCGGGGCATTTCCGGTGTGGCTCGCACCCGTCCAGGCGGTCGTGCTGCCCATCGGCGAGGGACACCGCGCTTTCGCACAAGACGTCACGCAGGCGCTCCGAGACAACGGTATACGCGTCGAGCTGGATGCGAGCGATGAATCGCTCGGCAAACGTGTCCGTACCGCCAAAGTGCAGAAGATCCCCTATCTCCTCGTCATCGGCGACAAGGAAGTGGCGGCAAAAAACGTGACTCTCGAACACAGAAGCGAGGGGTCGCTTGGCACACAGACACTTGAACAATGCATCGGAATCATCACGCAGGCCATCGCTGCCAAAACATAGCTTGCGGAAATATCTTCTCTGTGGTATAAAAACGGTAACCGAAAACGGTTCGCCGTTTTTTGTTGAGGATGGTTTCGGATAACACCCGGAACTAAAAATGGTAGTTTAACAACGAGAACGAGGAGACAAAAAAGATGTCAACCACCGCAACATGTTTTTTCACAAATACAAGAGGGAATATGGTCCCACTCGACAGCGAAACGGTGCCCAGCATACTGGACGTGTTGCTCAAACGCGATGAAGAGCGCGAAGAGCTTCCTCGGCACCACAATATTCCGCCATATACGCTCAAGCATGCGGGAGCCATCGCCACGGCAGATGTTCCCACGCCACGTACCACGCTCACTTCAGAGCATCAGTGTACCAACAGACACTGCCCGTATCAACCATACACGCGCGGCAAGGATGGCAGACAGGTCGCTTCCGGACCGATCCGCTGCACCGGCGACTGCTGCTACTGACCGCCGTTTTTCTCCCGGGCGCAACGCGCCCTCACAACAAAACCCAAGGTTCCGTATCGGCCTTGGGTTTTCATTTTTGCCCATCGCACGGCGCCTCGTCATGATATTTTATGCGCGCATCAGCGAAACTTTCTTGCGCCTGGCACGCAGGGTATGTACGTTGCGAAAGTGATGATAATAGAAACGTTTCACGGCCTCCGTCGCTATGAAATACCCGACGGACAGAGCTATGATGATCATCACGAACGACATATCCGGCCTGATGAAGCGGAAGACCTCCGCTCCGAACGGGATAAAAGGAATCATCACGGCCGCTACCAATACCGCAAGCGAGAGGAGCATGAGCATGAAAGAAGGTCGACGGGCACGAAAGAAGGTGAATCGCGTGCGCAAAGAGAAAATCAGAGCAACTTCCGTGATGACGCTCAAGACGAACCACGCAGTTTGCAGCGCTTCCGGCGACACATTCGCGAACGTGCCAAACAGCATGAAATCGAACACCGAACTCACCCCACCGAATAGGATGGCGGCCAGGACGATGGTATGCACCTGATAATTCTTCGGCTGTTCCATTTCTTCGGTATCCACCGTATCCGTCGCGATAGCTATCATAGGAAAATCCGACAGGAGATTGAGCAGCAGGATCTGGATCGGTAGGAGCGGAACGAACGGCAGAAACAGCGAGGCGAGCGCCACTGAATAGAAATTACCGAAATTCGAAGTGAGAGTAATCTTCAGATATTTGAGAATGTTCGCGAAAATCGTGCGCCCTTCCTTGATGCCGTCGATGACGGTTTCGAGGCTCTTCTGCAGCAAGACGACATCCGCCGCTTCCCGCGCTATATCGGATGCTCCCTGCACGACCAGACCGGCATCCGCAATCTTGAGCGCCGGAGCGTCATTGATACCCTCGCCCAAGAATCCGACG
Organism: Candidatus Moraniibacteriota bacterium; assembly: GCA_049294475.1. Classification (GTDB taxonomy): domain Bacteria; phylum Patescibacteriota; class Minisyncoccia; order Moranbacterales; family UBA1568; genus UBA1568. The sequence continues at coordinate 13,274 of JBAQCV010000009.1, forward strand.
ACACGATCTTCCTGAAGCATTTTGATGATTTCGTATTTCTCGCGCGGAGAGACTCTTGCGAACACGGCGGTTGTTTCGATGGCGCGGCGACGATCTTCATACGACATCGCCATAAGCGCCATACCGGTCAGCACCTCTTCAGGCCGCTTGAGCAGGCCGACGGCGCACCCGACCGATCCCGCCACTTCAGGACTATCGCCGGTCAGGATCTTCACCTGTACATTGAGCGCTTCGGCTTTTCTGATGGTATCGCGAGCCGTCTTTTTCAGTCGATCGGTGAAAGAAATCAGTCCCACGAATTCGAGATGCTGTTCCGCGTAGAGCGTGAATCGCCGTTGTTCAGGGAACGGCCTGCGAGCGACGGCCAACACACGCTCACCGGAACGCCCGGCTTCTCCCATCCACTGCAGCAGATGTTTGGCTGTATACGCATCCACGTTGTGAGAAAGCCGGATGATCTCTTCCGGCGCACCACGTACGACAATTTCCCGCGTGCCGTCCGCCATTTCAAGAAGGACGCTGTTGCGGCGGCGTTCCGGATCGAACGGTATGGTGTCCAGCCGCCGCATCTGTTTCACGGTTGCGCGCGCTGAAACGGAAAGTTTTCGCCATAGCGCCAGATCGAACGCGTCATGCAGTTCCAAGCGATGCCCCGGGCTTTCAAGCGCAGCGGCCAGAGCCAGTCTCAAGCAGGCTTCCTTGTTTTTCGCCTTCACCTGGCTGACCGAGAGCATATTTTCCGTCAGCGTCCCCGTCTTGTCCGTGCAGAGAATCTCGATACTTCCCAAATCCTCGATCGCCGAAAGGCGCTTCACGATGACTTTTTTCTTCGCCAGACGCAGTGCGCCACGAGAAAGAGCGACTGTGATAATCACCGGCAAAGCTTCAGGCACTACTGATACGGCGAGCGCCAGGGAAAAGACGAGCAACTCCGCCATATTGATGCTATCTCCCTTGATAAGTACGTTGGCAATAAAGACGAGCGCCAGCGTCAGAAGAACAAGTTTCACGATAAAACGGCTGAATTCCGCGATCCCTTTTTCAAAATCCGTCTTATGTCCGTTCTCTGCTGTCAATGAAATGATGTCGCCCAAAGCCGTATCTCGTCCAGTCGCAAACACAACCGCTTCGCCGCGCCCGGCAGTCACGACCGTTCCCGCAAAACCGATATTGTCCGCCTCATACATGCCGGTCGGCTGTACCGCACGTGTGGCCGCGGTTTTATGTACGGCTGCTGTTTCACCGGTCATCAGACTCTCATCGACAGCCAGCCCATTGACCGCGATGAAACGCACATCAGCAGGCAGACGATCCCCCGCCTCGACCAGTATGATATCTCCAGAAACGATAGATCCGCTCTCAACCGTCATCACCTTGCCGCCGCGGCGTACGCGCGCGTGTATCACGAGATACCGCTTGAGCAGGCGCGCCGCTTTCTCAGAATGATATTCCTGATAGCTTTCCAGCCCGACATTGATGGCGATGAACAGAAGAATGAGCAACGCCTCGAGATGCTCGCCAAGCAAGTATGAGATGACTGATGCCACTAACAGAAGATATAAAAAAGAAGAGCGTGCGCGCCGCTTGATCATGTCAATCAGGGAAAAAGATCCTTCCCGGAGACCGCTCCCTCCTGCCGCCGACAGGCGTTCCGTAGCGATGTTCGATGACAATCCCGCTTCCGAGCTTTGCAGTTCAGCGAGAACCTGTGCAACATCCTTGGTAGCGAATTTTTTCCACACCATACATTTTGTGTTTTTCTCTTTGCTATCTGTTCGCTATATGACGAGAGAGCGTGAGCAACGCTTCAAAATCATCGTTCTCGGCCGTCTTGTTCTTCTTTTCGTAGCCGCAGAGCACACAACGATGCGTCAACTTTTCCTCCCCGCTCTCTTTTTCCAGGAATACCGGCTCCATCAGCCCTCCGCATACCGCCGCCCGATCGCCAGGATGGATATCGACGTGCTGACTGTACAGGCATCTCGGACAATGATTCGTATAGCCATCGCCATCCACCTGCGCGCCGCACTGCCCGCAGAGGAAGTCCTCCTTGCGCCGCTGAAAAGTTTTATCCTGAGATTGAGGCATTGCGGAAACGACAAGGGTTCTCTTGTCCCTGTATTATACCAAAAAATCGCCCTCCGAGCGAAAAAGTTCCTCAATAGATGCATTAGAAAACCTCCTCCATCCGAAAGCTTCCGGGACCCACGCCCTCTCCCAGCCGAGAGTGCGCTCATGAAATTTTTTTGATCCTGATAAGAATCAGGAACCATGCTCAAAAAAATTTCAAGTTTCCAGAAGCTTTGATGGAGGGTGGTTTTCACCTTCATCACACAATGTCACAGGAGGAGAAGCCTACCCGTTGCAAGAATCTTCCCGGGAGAGTTGAAATTTTTTCGAGCATGGTGCCGGCCTGCCTGCGCAGGACGGATCGAAAAAAGTTCATAAAGGAGTTTCGTCGCTGGACGAATGACTGGCTCCCGGGAAGGTTGCTTGCGACGGGTGGGCTGAGAAATCAAGGTGTCAGGGAAAAGTAAGCTACTTCCTTCCAGAAAGGATATCATTGATCACACCTTCATCCGCGCAGGAATATTTCCTGCTCGCGGAATAAAAACGTTTTTTCGGACCATTGCAGCCGCCGTTATCGCGATGCAGCGTGGCGAGCATCGGCATCAGGAAGCCTGTATCCCGGGAAGTGAAATAATTGTGGAGGCGACGCAGCGTCGCTCCACGCCCTCCCTGATCCATACGCGTAAACACGCTCATATCGTCGCCGAGCTTGCCACTCCAGTCGAAGTGTACGAAGACGTTGTTCGCCTTGCTCGCGAAATCAGGATGCCAGAGGAGCGCCCAGCACCAATCCCCCGGCTTCTGCCAGAAACGCGAGAAACATGGGCCGTCTTCGATGCTGCCGTCACGCTGCAATCCTACTCCGCCCTCGATATAATCAAACAGACGCAGATACCTCTCATCCGTGATGTCGTTGGTCTGCGCGCCGATGACAATGCTCATGCCGCGAAAATCGGCATACTCCCGCATACCACGGATCACTTCCGGCATCCGGGTCTCTGACAGATCGCCCGCATCCTGATAGAATATCTGCCCGAAGAGAAAACTCTGTATGCCCATGTCCATCGCTTGCTCGGCGATATACTGCACATACGTTCGATACTCTTCGCGCTCGAGCGATGGTTTGCACGTATGTTCACCCCAATAATTCCTGCTTCCCGGCCGGCACATATCGCCGAAATCAAAATCTCGATCTCCTGCCGGATAGAAGTAATTCGCCTTGGTATCGATGGCCTCCGCGATGAACATCCCATACACCGTATTAGGCCTCGTCACTTTTCCTTGGATTTTCCGCGCCAACTTGAAATCAGGCGGCTGGAGCCACGTCTCGAGCGCCCGATGCAGATAGTAGCACTGTGAGCGGTTGATAAGCGCGATGGAGCTGTTGATATCGCCGCCATATCCGGAAAGGAACCCGTCTGCCACGCAGCCTTGCTGTTTCATCCGATCCATCGATGACGGAGGCGGGGCCGGCAACATCGGCAGCAGGTCCCCTTCCGATAACACGCCATTGCCGTCCTCAAATATCAGTGCAGGGTCCACCCATTCGGCAAGCGGCGTCGGATTTTCAATAAGTATGCCAGTCTCTTGAGGCACTTCTTTGTTCGCAGTAGTCTCCGGCCTCGAAACAACATAATATGACCCGCCTACGAAAAGCAGGGCTCCCAACGAAAAATGCAGGATATATTTTTTATGGAATACATACATAAGGGTTTCCCCAGTATACTCCCCTGCTAGAAAACAGAAAACAGCCCCGCCATGACAGGGCTGCTTGTGCTCCTTTGAGCGAGAGACGGGCCCGCCGATGGCGGGTAAAAATCTTCCCACATGCTTGATTCATTTGGAGCGGGTAAACGGAATCCCCGCCATAGGCGGGCAGGGAACCGACTATATTCATGGAGCGAGAGACGGGAATCGAACCCGCGTATCCAGCTTGGAAGGCTGGCATACTACCATTGTATTACTCTCGCGTGTTCTTGCTTGGAAGTTTACCCGCCAACTGGCGGGGCTGATATAATAACCATTATACGATACCCGCAATTTTCAATGTCCCTTGGAAACCTGTCCATCTCTGGCGGAGCTGGCATACTATTATTGCCTGCCCGTCCTCTGGCGGGTATTACTCTCGCGATTTTCCTCACTTCTCTGATTGGGAACGCAGGCCGGTAAACGGATCTATTCGACACTGTTCTTTGGTCACACCAAGATTGGTAAGCGCTCTACCCATAGCATCACTGAATTGTGGTGACCCTACGATATAATACAGGCAGCCGGAGACATCGTCCAGATATTTTTCGAACATCGTGTCACAGAGATACCCGCGCTCATCATGTGTAGACACGCACGGATCCTCGGACTGGCTCAACACGGAAATAAAGCGGAAATGCATGAGTGAGAGATTTTTCATCTCATTGGCAAACGCGGCATCCTTGGCGAAACGATTCGCGTAAAAAAGCGTGAAGTGCCGATCACTCCTGTCGTGTTCCGCCTGTTTCAGGATGCTGCGCACCGGCGTAATGCCGATACCGCCGGCCAGAAACACGATCGGGCGGCGATCATTTTCTGGCGGCAGGACGAAAAATCCGACTGCCTTGGTAACCGTCACCGTATCGGCAGGTTTCAGATGCCAGAACGTTTTTTTGAAAGAACTCTCTCCCTGCCGCATGGCGAAATACAATTCCGATTCATACGGTGCAGAGGCGATAGAGAATGATCGCGTCAATCCTCTCATATCAGTCTCGATCCCGTCAACTTTCGGCACTGCCAGAGCAACATACTGCCCCGCTTTGAACACATACCCTTCCGGCTTATCAAAAACAAAAAGACGTGTGCCATCGGCCACATCGCATATTTCCTTGAGAGTCAAAGTGTAGCCCTGCATACCCAGGTAGTGAAGGAAGAATAGGCTTCATGCTCTGCATATGGTACTCTTTTTTTATTCCGTTGTCAAAAATCTTTTCCGATTTTTCGGCTCAGATAAAGGAAGCTCTGGATGCGCGAACGCTAGATGACCCTATGCAAAGCAACCTTATTTCTTGCCGAGTCCGAGTATCATCATAAGCGCCTTGCCGAGTTTTTCCGTATCATGCCGGATAAATGCGCGTGTACTGCCGAGCGTATCGGCCGCGCTGTCACGTATGCTCTGACGACTCAAAAAGTCTGACTGCAGTACACGGTACCGGTGCGGGGCGTTCTTGTCATTCACAAATGTGATCAACTCTCCGTTCTCCTTGCCGTACCGCTCGAGTAGCGCCCGAGAAGGCCTCTTGGTATTGAACGTCACGAAATCTATACGCTCTCCTCCCAAGAAACGATGTATCTCGTCCGCATACGTTTCCAACGTGAATCCGTCAGTATGCCCGCGTTTGTTGACCAGGTTGCAATTGTACACGACCGTGGCTTTCGATTTCCGTATCGCTTCCGGAATGCCCTTGACCAGAAGATTGGGGACGATACTGCAATAATGATTGCCCGGACCGATGATGATGAGATCAGCCTCGAGGATTTTCCGGATCGCTCGAGGATTGGCTCTGGCACGAGGGGCGAGAAAAGTTTTTTTGATACCTATCGAACCGACTTTGAGATTCATATTGATCTCGTGTTCCCCCGAGAGAATTTTTCCGCTCCGAAGCTCTATCTTCAGATTTGTATCTGTCACGGTCACGGGGATCACATCTCCTCTGACGTTCAGAATCTTTGCCGCTTCCGCCACTCCATCGGTGAAATTTCCTGTAATTTTTTGGAGCGCTGAAAGAAATAAGTTGCCGAAACTATGCCCGGCCAGACCGCCATTCTCAAAACGGTAGTTCATCAGCTGCCTAAGCATCTCGGATGAGTCGGAAAGCGCTACGAGACATTGGCGCACATCGCCGGGCGGCAACACGCCAAGTTCGTCACGCAGAACTCCCGTCGATCCGCCATCGTCCGCCATGGACACGATTGCCGACAATTCGATCGGGTATTGTTTCAATCCGGAAAGCAGGGTAAAGCTGCCTGTCCCTCCTCCGATTGTCACGACTTTTTTCATGTCGGGGTGCTGGTAATTCCCTACGGGCCTGGGTGAACTTGCGAGACAACTTCACCCTTCAATTCCCACCGCAAGTGAAGCAGTTCACTTGCTTCACCGCTCTTTCACTTCGTTCAGTCGGGGTGCTGGGAATTGAACCCAGTCAACATGCTCCCAAGGCATGCGTACTACCGGTATACGACACCCCGATAGTTACAATCCCGCCGAGGCGGGATTGTAACTCTATCCTTTTGTTTCGAGAAAAAAACTATCTTACAGCTTCTTTCAGTGTCTTGCCAGCGGTGAATTTCGGCACAGTCATGGCCGGAATCATTATCTTGGCCTTGGTCTGTGGGTTGATACCCTCGCGAGCGGCACGATTCGAGACCTTGAAGGTACCAAAACCGGTGAGAGTCACCTTGTTGCCCTTGCCCAGTTCCGTCGTGATCTGATCGATCATCGTTTCGAGAACCGCCTCCACGTCTTTCTTGGACTGCTCGGTCTTCTCCATGATGGCGTGAACGAGCGCGTCTTTGTTGATATTTTGCATACTTCTCACCTGCCTTTCTAGTTCAGAACCCTTGCCTCCGGATATGACATACCAGGAAACGAAAGTGCCAGTTATCTTCTATCCTTTATTCTAAGCCTTTATTTCAGAGAATGCAACCCCCTCTGCAGGGATACAGGATGCGAGATAGGTGATGCATGATCAAACAGTCCCTAGTCCCCTGTTTCTTTCACCTCCTGTCCCACATCTCTTATCGAGCATACTCCACGGCTTTCGTCTCACGGAACACGTTCACCTTGATCTCGCCCGGGTATTTCAGCTCTTCTTCGATACGTTTGGCGATATCGCGCGCCAGCTTCATAGCGCTCAGATCATCGGTCTTTTCCGGATTGACGAAAATGCGCACTTCGCGCCCCGCCTGGATGGCATAGGATTTTTCCACTTCCGGGAAGGAATTCACGAGCGCTTCCAGTTCCTCGAGGCGCTTGATATACTTCTCCGCGGTCTCCTTGCGCGCGCCCGGACGAGCGGCGGACAAGGCGTCGGCACCGGTCACGATGAATGACTCGATAGTCTGGTGCGGATACTCGTCGTGGTGGCATTTCATCGCGTCGATGACATTCTGCCCGATGCCGAATTTCTCGAGGATGCGCATGCCGATCTTCACGTGCGTACCTTCGATCTCATGATCGACCGCCTTGCCGATATCGTGGAGCAGCCCGGCTTTCTTCGCACAGGCGACGTCCGCGCCGAGCTCGGCCGCGAGCGCTCCGGCCAGATAGGATACTTCCAGAGAGTGGAGGAGCACGTTTTGCTTGTAGCTATACCGGTAGCGCAGACGCCCGAGGATATAGAGGAGTTTCGGGTGCAGCCCGGCGATGCCGGCATCGTAGGCGGCCGCCTCTCCGGCTTCCTTGATCTTCGTATCGAGCTCCTTCTTCGCTTCCTCGACGGCTTCTTCGATACGCGCCGGATGGATGCGCCCGTCAGCGATGAGTTTTTCCAAGGCAATACGGGCGATTTCGCGGCGCACCGGATCAAATCCGGAGATGATGACCGTCTCCGGCGTGTCATCGACGATGAATTCGACACCGGTCTCTTTCTCGAGAGCGCGGATATTGCGACCTTCCCTGCCGATGATCTTCCCCTTCACGTCATCGGACGGGATAGCCACCGTCGTCGTCGTGAACTCGGAAACATGGGAACGGGCGTACTTCTGGATGATCGTCGCCATGATATTGAGCGAGCGCTTTTCCAGTTCCTCGTGACTCTCGTTTTCCAGCTTCGACATGCGCTTCACGAGCGCCTCTTTGCTTTCTTCTTCGACCAGTTCGAAAATCTTCGCCTGAGCCTCTTCTTTGGACAGCTGCGACAGTTTTTCCAGGCGCCCCAATTCTTCTTGGCGCAGTTTCTCCGCTTCTTCGCGGATCGCCCGTATCTCTTCCGCTTTCTGGATCAAGCGCTGCTTTTCCGAGACGATCCCCTGCGCTTCTTTTTCCGTCTGCAGCTCGCGCTTCTCGATGCGCTGTTCTTGCACGAGGAGCTTCTCTTCCCGTGCCTGCTCGTTCTTCTTCGCCGCTTCAAGTATCTCGACAGCCTTATTCTTCGCGTCGAGCGTGATCTCCTTCACCTGCGCTTCGGCCTCTTCGAGCATTTTTGCCGCCTGTCCCTCCGCGGTCGAAAGCTGCCGCTTGGCCAGATTCTGCCTAACAAGATATCCCGCAATCACACCGGCTGCCAGCAGCCCGGCGGAAATAAGAAAGTACGTCAAACTGGATGTCATATATGTACGCTGCGCACAACTGATAGTCGTGGGAAACCGCAAAAACACCGCTCTTCACGAAGAGAGCAGACACACTCTCAGCTGCATGATGTATCAGATCCTGTATCATGATGCTCTGATGTTTTTATACTTTCCCGAAGCCTCGCTATCAGATTGAGGCAAAAATCAGCTATTTAACACTGCATACTCATCATAGTCGCGCGACAGCCTTTTGTCAAAAGGAGGAAGAATGATATCATACCGAAAGGGTATCCTCTACAGCAGACGCTAAAAACACAAAAAATGTATAAGCCTGTCATACTGGTCGTTCTCGATGGCTGGGGCATCAGCAACAGCATCCAGGGAAACCCCATCCGGGAAGCCACGCTGCCGACATTCGACAAGCTGAACCGCTTCTACCCGATGACCACGCTCCAGGCCTCGGGGATTTCTGTCGGTCTGCCCTGGAACACCGCCGGCAACAGCGAAGTCGGCCATATGACGATGGGCGCCGGGCGCGTGCTCTATCAGAACATGCCTCTCATCTCGCTCGCCATCCAGGATGGCAGCTTTTTCAGAAACGAAGTACTCCTTGAGGCCATCGGAAACACCAAAAAGAACAACAGTAAGCTACACCTGATGGGACTCTTGAGCTCCGGATCGGTGCATTCGCATCGGGATCATGTCCTGGCACTGCTCCGTCTCGCCAAAAATGAAGGTCTGAGCGAAGTGTATCTCCATATCTTCACTGACGGTCGCGACTCGGCTCCGACAGCCGGGATACAGCAGGTCAAGGAACTGCTCCGCACGATACGCCTGGTCGGCATCGGCACAATCGCCAGCCTCTCCGGCAGGAATTTCTCGATGGACCGCAACAACAACTGGGATCGCATCGAGAAGGCATATCGTATGCTCACCGATGGCACCGGCAATACATCTTCAGACCCTCTCATCGTCCTGGAACGATCCTACCTGCAAAACATCACCGACGAATACATCGAACCGACCGTGATCACCGAAAAAGACAAGCCGGTGGCGCTGATCGAAAACAAGGATTCCGTCATTTTTTTTAACTTCCGCGAAGACCGTTCCCGCGAACTTGCCAAGGCGTTCGTCCTGCCTGATTTCGACGGCTTCGAACGGAAACTGCTCGACATCAATTTCACCACTTTTACGGAATATGAGCGCGGACTGCCGGTGCATATCGCCTTCCCGCCGGAAGATGTCCGAAGCACCCTCGGCGAAATCCTCAGTCTCTCGAGCAAGAAACAGCTGCGCATCGCGGAAACCGAAAAATACGCCCACGTCACCTATTTCTTCAACGGCGGCAAGGAAAAATCGTTTCCCGGCGAAGATCGCGTCCTCATTCCCTCTCCGGCCGTCTCGCATTTCGACGAGATTCCGGAAATGAGCTCGCCCAAGATCACCGAGACGCTCATCGCCACTCTCGAGAAAAACGAATACGATTTCATCCTGGTGAATTACGCCAATCCGGATATGGTGGGACATACCGGCAACGAAGAAGCCTCCATCAAAGCCGTCGAAGCGACCGACAAGAGCCTCTCCATCCTCATCCCGGCCGTCCTCAAGATAGGCGGCGCCATGATCGTCACTTCCGATCACGGCAACGTCGAGGAGCTGAAGCGGGTCACGACCGGAGAAATCGATACCGAACACTCCACCAATCCGATACCGCTCTGGTACATCACCCCGGACAACCATCGTGAAAAGGCCGCGGCGCAGATGGTCCGCGAACAGAACGAGGTGAACGGGCTCCTCTCCGACGTCGCGCCGACCATTCTCGACATCATGGGCATCCAGAAACCGCCTGAAATGAACGGCACCAGCCTCCTTCCTACGCTCAAATAATACTTGAAAACCACGAATCGGTATTAAAAAACCTCAGAAGTTTTTTAGGGAACCTTTGGCGAAATTGCTTCGGCATGGTTCATCTAAAAACTTTTGAGATTTTTTTAATATGATTTTGTAACTGGTTTCACTGTATCACCTTGTCGACGATGCCGTATTTCTTCGCCTCCTCCGCGGACATGAAGTAGTCACGTTCGGTATCCTTCTCGATCTTCGCCAATTTCTGTCCGGTGTGCTTGGCCAGGATCTGATTCAGGCGATCGCGCGTCTTCAGGATATGGCGGGCGTGGATATCC
>JBAQCV010000010.1:0-12238 GCA_049294475.1 Candidatus Moraniibacteriota bacterium
ATCATGTATCGCGCTATGAAGCCTGCTTGATTTCTTTCTCGATCTCTTCCATATCGCGCACCCAGGAGTCGAGCATATGCGTATCGCCGCGCGGAGCTACGTCACCTGGCTTGATGATAGAAGGTGAGGCAGGGGACGCATCTTTCAATTCTTTTTTCCAGCTGTTGATGCTCTCATTCTCCTCGGTGGCCTTGGAGAGGGCGGTCTGCCAGTCCTGATGCGCGCCCTTGTGGATGACGTTTTCGATGGCTGCCCAGGTCGCCTCGATGCCGCGCGGCGTGACGATGGCGACTTCATCGCCGGGAGCCGCCTTGAAATAGGTGATGGATGCCAGGAGGACGCGATACGGTTTGCCGTCGGCGAGGACGTAATAGTTGCCGTTCTCATCCTGCGTGACGACGGCAATGGCATGCCGGCGGTCGATCGGGCCGATCTGCTTATAGAGAAAAGCGCCGTCTGTCGTGATGGTGAGCTTGAGCATGTCGCCTTCGACGAGCTTGGATTTGGAGGCGTAGTTCGCCGGTACCGGATATTGCTTGCCGTCCGTGCCGAGCATGATCTGCCCATCGAACGTTCCTTCGATGATCGCCCCGCCCGTCGTATCTGTTTCCATCTTGCGCGGCCGGCCGGATTTTTTCTTGCCTTCGATCTGGAGCAGCATCGCCTTGGCGCCCTGGATGGTTTTTTCCGCGCTCTGCACCATCTCGCGCAGAGCCTGGATTTTCATCATCTGCTCCTGCTCGTTGTGATGCGCCGGGTCCGCGTGCGTACTATTGTTCGGTGTCATACTCTTTTGTTTTTTCCGGCTGTCCCAGGAGAGGAAACGCCCCTATGGTGTAATGCCGCGTTTTTTGTTTGTGTCTGTTTGGATTATATATGAATATTTCTTGACAAGCAAGCGGTGTCACAGGCGATCGGGAAAGAACATCCGGAAAGTCAAGGGAGTTTCAGTGATCATGTAAGGAAGCCTTGGCCAGCCTGTCATAAATACGTGAGTCTTGACAAAAATAGAGAACGTGCGGTAATATTAATTGATTCGCAGCAGGTATAAATTTTGAGCAGCCAGAGCCGCCCCTGGTCTCCATCCCGCCTGACGGGATCGCAGACGGGAAGCATACTCCCTATGTCACACAGCGGAAACACCTCATCCAAGACCATCCAGGCAGGAGACAGCGCAGTCCTGTTTTTTACGCCTGCTCTCGAACAATTTCTGGAGCGTCTGCCGATCCGTTCCCGCCATATCGTCGCGGCGCGATTCGGTACGCAGACGGCGCGACCGAAAACATTGGAAGAAATCGGACGGACGTATCAGATCACGCGGGAACGCGTGCGCCAGGTGATCGGCAGCGCCTTGAAATTTCTTGCCAATGAACGCGAACACCCTCTGTTTGTCAAGATTTCCGCGCGCATCCAGTCGACGCTTGAAGGAAAAAGTGGTATTCTGAAAACAGATGCTCTTCTCGGCACGCTCGCGCCGGCCGGAGGGAAAGAACGCGGAGCCGTTCTGGCTTTCATCGAGTGTCTCCCTGTCATCAGCACCGAGAAGGCGACCAAGGAATACGAGAAAGTCTATGTATTGAAGGATTTTTCATTCGCTGAATGGAAAAAAGTGAAGGATATGGCCAAGACGATTCTCGTAGAAGCCGATCAGGCGCTTGACGGAGAAACCCTGTATGCCCGTTTCAAAGAGAAAGGCGGCACGGTGAGTCAGCAGGAATTTTTTGATTTCCTCGCTGTCGCGAAAGACGTGTGCCAAAACGTGTTTGGCAAATGGGGGCTTGTCGGTTGGAGCGATATCAAGCCGCGCGGTACCCGCGAGAAAGCGCATCTTGTCCTGAAGACGGTCGGCAAGCCGCTCCATTTCCGGGAGATCGCGTCACTTATCGATACGTATGGACTGAAAAACAAGAAGAAGTCGGAGAGTCATCCGCAGACCGTGCATAATGAACTCATCAAGGACAAGCGTTTCGTACTCGTCGGCCGCGGCACCTACGCGCTCTCCGAATGGGGCTACACGAAAGGAACGGTGAGAGAAGTGCTCGGAGACATCCTCCGGAAGGCAGCCGCGCCGCTCTCTCGCGAACAAGTGCTGGAGGAAGTGCTCAAAGTACGCCAGGTGAAGAAATCGACGGTCATCATCAATCTCAATACCTTCTTCGGCCGTGTCGGCAAGAATGCCTACAGCATCAAGAAATAAATTTCGGATAGCAGGTGAATAAGGTCAACGAACCTCACATCACATGAATACTCTCTTTTCCAGCATCGCGGATATTTTTTCGATACTAGGGAATATTTTTTCCGCCGTGTTCGATGTCTGGTTCATCGTTTTTCCGCCGCTTCTCTACTTTCTTTTCAAAATTCTCTGGAAACTGTACGCGCAGAGACAATACCTGTCGAAAATCAAGTGGGTACTGCTCGAGATCATTCCGCCGCGGGACGTCGAGAAGAGCCCGCAGCTGATGGAGTCCATCTTCGCCGGATTCGCCGGCGTCATCAAGACTCCGACGACCGCCGAGACGTGGATCAAGGGAGAGCTGCCGACGGGGTTTTCGCTGGAAATCGCCAGTACGGAAGGCAGCGTGCATTTCTATGTCCGTACGCAGGCCGGCTTCCGTGATCTTGTCGAAGCGAACTTTTACGCCCAATATCCGGATGTCGAGATCGTCGAGGCGCCTGATTATGTGACCAGCGTCCCGAGTACCGTTCCGAACAAGGATTGGGAGCTCTGGGGCACGGATTTCGGGCTTGCGAAAGACGACTTGTATCCTATCAAGACATACGATCATTTCGAAGAATCGGTGACAGGAAAGATGATCGATCCTCTGGCGGGTGTCATCGAGACGATGAGCAAGATGGGTCCTGGTCAGCATCTGTGGCTGCAGTATATCGTGACGCCGCTCAAGGAAGACTGGTACAAGGTGGGTGAGGCGACGATAGAAGAATTTCTCGGAAGAGCGGAAGAGGAGAAAGTGGGCGTGTTCATGCGTTTTCTGCATGATATCAAGGATGTGTTTATGAACATAGGCAACGGTATTCTGGGTCATGAGGTGACATTTTCATCCGTCGCGGAACAGGAGAAAAAAGATGAGGCGCCGGTCGAATTCCGCCTGACGCCGGGAGAGAAAGAGACGCTCAAGGCGTTGGAGGAGAATCTCGGCAAACATATGTTTCAGACACGGATGCGCTACGTATATATCGCGCGGCAGGAGGTGTTCAGCAAGCCGACGGGGGTATCGGCATTCGTCGGATCCATCAAGCAGTTCAATGATTTCAACCTGAACAGCTTCTATCCTCTCGATACGTCCAAGACGTACGCGAACTATATCTTCACCCAGGAGCGTCTCCGATACCGCCAGCGCCGCCTATTCCGCCGCTATGTGACGCGCGATGTCGATCCGGTACATACCCGTTTTCTCCTGAGCTCCGCGGAGCTAGCGACCGTCTTTCATATTCCCGATATGGCCGTCATAGCGCCGACCATGCAGAGAGTTGCCGCCAAGCACGGCGGCGCTCCGTCAAACCTTCCTATCCTCGAATAAACTATGCTTTCACATAACCAAAACGACATCACTTTTTTCGCCAAGACGAATTTCCGCAACCAGCAGAAAGTCTTCGGCATCAAGACCGATGACCATCGCCGGCATATGTATGTCATCGGCAAGACGGGTATGGGCAAGACGAACCTGCTCGAGAACCTGGCGATCCAGGACATCCAGAAGGGGCACGGCATCGCGTTCATCGATCCGCACGGCGATACGGCGGAGAAGCTCATCAAGGCCATCCCTGCGAACCGTATCAACGATGTCATCTACCTGAATCCGTCCGATCAGGATTTCCCGATCGCGTTCAACGTGATGGAAAAAGTCGATCCGGAATACCGTCATCTCGTCGCGTCCGGTCTCGTCGGCGTGTTCAAGAAGATCTGGGCGGATTCTTGGGGGCCGCGCCTCGAATATATCCTGCGCAACGCCATCCTGGCGCTCCTCGAATACCCGGGGAGCACGCTCTTGGGCGTGACGCGCATCCTGGTGGACAAATCCTACCGGGCGCGCGTGGTGGAGAAGATCACCGATCCGGTCGTGCGCAGTTTCTGGGTGGATGAGTTTTCCCAGTGGAATGACCGCGTGCTCCAGGAAGTCATCTCGCCGATCCAGAACAAGGTCGGGCAGTTCCTCTCGAGCTCGCTCATCCGGAATATCGTCGGTCAGACGGTATCGTCATTCAATATCCGCGAGGTGATGGACAATAAGAAGATCCTGATCATCAATCTCTCCAAAGGGCGCATCGGCGAAGACAACGGCGCGCTCCTCGGCGCGATGATGATCACCAAGATCCAGCTCGCCGCCATGGGGCGCGTCGATATCCCCGAAGACGAGCGCAAGGATTTCTACCTGTATGTCGACGAATTCCAGAACTTCGCGACGGAATCGTTCGCGAACATCTTGTCAGAAGCGCGCAAATACCACCTGAACCTCATTCTCGCGAATCAGTACGTGACGCAGATCGACGAGAAGGTGCGCGACGCGATTTTCGGCAATGCGGGGAGCATCGTCTCGTTCCGCGTGGGGGCGATGGATGCGGAGTTCCTGGAGAAGGAATTCGAGCCGGTGTTCATGATGAACGATATCATCAACCTGCCGAAATATCAGATCTATCTCAAGCTGATGATCGACGGCATCGCGGGGGACGCTTTTTCCGCGACGACTCTGCCGCCGATCAAGCTCGAAGACGTCGGCAACGAAGCGAAGATCATCAACAGTTCCCGGGAGCGGTATTCATCGAGCAAGGCGGACGTGGAAGACAAGATCCGCCGATGGAGCGGCATGTTGACGGCCGAAGAGCGTCAGGCGATCGCGGATGAGCAACGGATCGGCACTCGCCGAGCGGCGGATATTCCTCCGGAGCAGCCTGCGTCGCGCCAGGGATCGGGCGACAAGCAACGGCCGGCGAAGCACAAGCCGGCTTCCGTGCCGGCGCGTCCGTCTCCCATGCCTCCGCTAGTTTCAAAACAAACATCTCAGCAGCATGATCAGGCATCGCGAAACCCCGCTTTCGAGCCGCCGCTTGCCCCCAAGCGGACACCGCTTATCTCTCTCGATGCGCTCGAAAAACAGGAGGCCGAGATACGCAGAGAAGCAGCGGGCGCAAGAACGGAAGAAGCAGATGCGGATACTGTTTCTGCTCCATCGGTCGTGCCGGAGAAGACGCTGTATCCCGCGAGCTGCGCGAGCTGCGGTACCGCTATCCTGGTCCCGTTCGTGCCGGATGGCAAACGACCGACATTCTGCAAGGACTGTCTGCGCGATTATCAGCGTTCCGTCGCCAAGGCGCGCAACGAGATAGGAGCGAAAAGCGCCGCCGCATCTCCGAAAGCGTCTCCTGCCGAACCGTCACCATCCGGGCGCGTCGCGCATCCGAAGGCGTATGCCTCATCTGATGCGCCGATGTCGCTTGCCCAGATGCAGCATGTCGGGCCGAAGAAATTCAAAGCGCTCCGTCATCGCCCTTCGGTCAATCTCGACGAGGTCCGCGCGCTCATCAGTGGTGCGAATGCCAAGGAATGACGTAGCGATGTCTTGTTATGGCGCGCCGTTTTTGATACTATGGGGACAGGGTGATCATACGAACATATGAGTTTCAAGAAAATGCATAAAAAGGCGTATCGGCTGTGGGTGGTCGTATCGGTTTTCGTGGCGGTATCGATGGTGGCATTTCTGCTGGCGCCGCTTTTTCTGTATTGACCTATGGCAAGACGCAGATGGTGGATCAGGATAGTCGTGGTGGCCGTGCTTGTCCTGATCGGCTGGGTACTCTCTGTCTCGTCGAAACAGATCGAGCGGAACCGCCGTATCCAGGACGAGGTGTCCGCGCTCGAGATCGAGGCTGCCAAGATCCGGCGTGAAAACGAGACGCTGTCCGAGAAGATCAGCTATTTTTCCTCGGATAATTTCCGAGAGCAGGAAGCCAAGAAAAAACTCGGTCTGAAAAAAACGGCGGAAACGGTGGTGGTGATCAAGCCTCGACCGGCACTCGGCACAGAGAGGGAGACCGCACAGAGCCGCCAGGAAGAGCCGGGAGAGAGTGAGGACATCCCGAATTATAAACAATGGTGGAATCTATTCTTTTAATACGCTGATACCACAACATATGCTCGGCATGAAAAATTTTCTGGAGAAGATGCGCGGCGGTTCATTCAGAGCGATCCGGCCGAGTACGCTCGTCTATGCCGGGCTGATAGCGCTGGTCATCGTCTTTGCGGCCAGCTTGATGACCGTCTATATCCCTTCGCAGCCGAACGCCGTCGCGTTCCGTCTGAAGAACATGCTGCCGTATCCGATAGCGATCATGGGCTATCAGGGCGGGCTCACGTATCGGACGCTGTCTCAGAACATGGTTTCCATCAGGCGTTTCTATGAGGCGCAGGATTTTTCCACCATCGGCCTGCGTGTCGATTTTTCCACCGAAGACGGTCAGAAACGCTTCAAGGTGCGCGAGAAAGAAGTGCTGAACAAGATGATCGAAGACGAGGCCATCAGGATTCTGGCAGGAGAGCGCGGCATCCGGGTGAGTCCGGATGAGGCGACAGCAGGCATCGCTCGGAAACTGGACGAATACGGCAGCGGCAAGGAAGTGAAGGAAGATCTCGGGCGTCTCTATGGCTGGACACTCGCCGATTTCGAGGAAAAAGTGGTGATGCCGGGCCTCTATCAGGAAAAACTGCAGGTGAGTTTTTCGAAAGAGGTGGATGTCTCGTCGGCAGGGAAAAAGAAAGCGAGCGCCGCCCAAGAAGCGTTGCGCGCGAATCAGTCCTTTGCCGATGTCGCCAAGCAGTATTCCGACGGCAATACGGCGGCAGACGGAGGAGCATTGGGCTGGTTCGCTATGGAAGATCTGGCACTCGAACTGCGCCAGCCGGTAGCGGCGCAGACAATCGGGGTGCCAGGGGATGTGATCGAGAGCGGGCTGGGATTTCACATCATCCTCGTAGAGGAGATCAAGAAAGAAAATACGAAACAGCTGTATCGCTTGCGGCAGATTTTCACCCGCAAGGTGACATTCGCTGATTGGCTCGCGGAGCAGATGCAGGGGATGTCGGTATGGATCCTCTCTCCGGAATACCGCTGGAATCAGAAAGAGGCGCGCGTGGAATTCAAGAAACAGGACATGCGTGATTTCGAACGGACGCTGTTCGAGAAGTCGGAAGGCGATCCCACATTCTTCTTTTAGCAGTTGCACAGCCGTAAGATCCAGAGGTGTACAAAAAGAGACAGAAGGCGGCGGATATTTGATTCTAAATCCCGCCGCTTTTACATTGTCTGGTTTCATACTATGCTATATAGTACATGCATTCGATGTACTCTCCTTATCTCTGTTCATAACTCCTGATTTTGCAATGTCATGCTTTTCCATTTTACCGTGTTTTTCTGGAGTATAGTCTTTTTTCTCGGGCTGGAGCTCATAGCGGTCAACCCGATTTTTCCGGCGTGGAGCTGGTATATTTTTTCCATCCTTCCGCTCATCATCATTTCGCTCATTGCGAGCCGTCGGATCACCAGGCGTTTTTCGGATGCGTTTTTGCCGGGGCTCTTGTCTATCACGGCGCCGACGCTCCTGTCCCTCATCGACTATCCGGCACAGCGGCAGGCGTTCGTCATCGTGAGCGCGCTCATGTATTATTTCGCGCTGCTCGGCATGTACCGTCTGCGTCATGCGCCGTACGACAGGACGGCCCAGGCGTTCCTGAATACCGCCGCTATGGCAGCCATTTTTTTCTTTTATGCCGGCGTGTACGGTTTTTATCTGAACTTTTCCTTCCCGCTCTGGGGGCTGATGCTCCTGTATTTTTTCGGTACGGCGCTCACGAGCTATGAGACGTTCATCGGCATCGAACGCGAAGGCGGGGAGAAGAAACGCCTCGTACTGTATAGCATGCTGTTAGGTTTGCTTATGGGCGAGATGGCCTGGGTGATGAGTTTCTGGCCGTTCGGGTATCTGACCACCGGGGCTCTCGCGCTCATTTTCTTTTTTATGGCGTGGGATATCTCATTTGACGCTTTCCATCGGACGCTCTCCTTGAAAAAAGCGGTCATACGGATCATCTTCTTCCTCGTGCTGATAGGCATACTCCTCTTCAGCACCCCGTGGCGTATCCTGATATAGGTTGCTCGGGGTTGCCAAACGGCAGCAATCGTGCCAGAATAGCCGATACGCTATGTTTCCACCATCGATCAAAAAAATCTTCCGTATAGCGCTTGTCGTGGCAGGTATTTTCGTGCTGGGCGGGTTCGGCGGAGTCGTCTTCGACCGGTATGTCATACCGTATCTGTCATCCGTTCCTTTCCTGGCGAATCGCGATGTTTTCAAGGCATTGACCGAGCGTGTGACGGTCATCAACAAGACGGAGCAGGTCGTCATCCGCGAGGATGATTCCGTGGAGAAAATAGTCTCTCAGCCGGCGACCGCTGTCGTGAGTATCGTCGTGCTGGCGGATGAGAACGATGTCGCGACAAAAGAGGCCGCTACGATGACCGGGGTATTGCTTACCAATGACGGCCTCATCGTGACGTATAGCGATAAGCCGCTCGGCGGCGGGAATGTCCGATACTCGGCATTGCTCTTCGATGGATCGAGCCATCCGGCGGATGTCGTCGGATATGATTCGCTGACCAATCTGTCTTTTTTCCGTCTGAACGATACGGTCAATACCCCGGCGATCGCGTTTGCGAACTCCGATGATGCGCGCGTCGGCAAGAAGCTGATCACTGTCGGCAAGGCGTTTGCGGAGTATCAGAACCGCTTGTCTGTCGGCATTCTCGGCAATATCAACCACACCTTCAACCTCTCCGGGAAGACGGTCTCTTCTTCCGAAAAGTGGGAGGGTGTTTTCGAGATGGATTTTGATGCATCGGAAAATTTCATCGGCGGTCCGGCAGTCGGTTTCAATGGCGAAATGGTCGGTCTGGTCGGAGCGCTCACCATCGACAATGCCGTGAAAACCTTTCTCGTCCCATCCAATGCCGTACGCGCTTCGCTCGACCGCGCGATACATGATACACTCGCGAAGCGCCCGATACTCGGCGCATATTATCTGCCTATTACTCAGATGCTTGCTGTGGCGCAGGGGCTTCCGCGCGACCGTGGCGCGCTCATCTATTCCCCATCCGGCAAGACCGGGCTGGCGCTCATCGCCGACTCTCCCGCGATGCGATCCGGCCTCCTTGTCGGGGATATCATCATGGCCGTGAACGGAACGGATGTCAGTCTCGACAATCCGTTGCCGAAACTCCTGAGCCGTTTCGATATCGGCGATACCATAGAACTCTCCGTGTTCCGCAAAGGCACGGATATCAGGATACCGATCACCCTCTGAGCTTTGACGGAGGGTATTTTTTTGGGTATAATGAGGGAAAATACTCTGATTTTTTCTATGCGCCAATCGCAGCTGTTCACGAAAACCAAGAAAGAAGCCCCGAAAGACGAGGTAAGCAAGAACGCGCAGCTGCTCATCCGCGCCGGTTTCGTGCACAAGGAAATGGCAGGAGTGTATTCTTTCCTGCCGCTCGGCCTGCGCGTCTTGAATAAGATCATCGGCATCATCCGGGAAGAAATGAATACGATCGGCGGCCAAGAGCTCGCGTTGACCGCTCTGCAGGACAAGGAACTCTGGCAGAAGACCGATCGTTGGGACGACGAAAAGGTGGATGTCTGGTTCAAGTCTGCCCTGAAAAACGGTACGGAAATAGGCTTCGGTTGGACGCACGAAGAGCCGCTGACACGCCTGATGCGAAGCCAGATATCTTCGTATCGCGATCTGCCGGTGCTCGCCTATCAGTTCCAGACGAAGTTCCGCAACGAGACGCGCGCCAAGTCCGGCATTATGCGGACGAGGGAATTCATCATGAAAGACCTCTATTCTTTCGCCCGTACGGAGGAAGAGCATGCCAGGATATATGCCGAGGTGCGTGGCGCGTACGTCAGGATCTTCGAGCGTGTCGGCTTGGGCGGGCAGACCTATGCCGCGTTCGCCTCCGGAGGGGCTTTCAGCAAGTATTCCGAGGAATTTCAGGCCGTGAGCGATGCCGGAGAAGATCTGATCTCTATCGATGCGGGGAGCGGTCAGGCGCTCAACAAAGAAGTGCTCTCCGACGAAGTACTCGCGGATCTCGGTTTGAAACAAGAGAATCTGGTAGAGAAAAAATCTATCGAAGTCGGGAATATTTTCACGTTGGGCACGAAATTCTCAGAGCCGCTCGGGCTGACATTCAAGGATGAGACCGGCAAGCCGCAGCCGGTGATCATGGGCTGTTACGGCATCGGTCCGGGACGCGTGATGGGAACGATCGCGGAAGTCCTGTCCGATGAGGCCGGGCTGGTGTGGCCGGAGTCTGTCGCGCCGTTCCGCGTGCATCTGCTCTCGCTCGGTGCGGATGAGAAGACTGCGGAAATCTATGCGGCGCTCACGGCGGCCGGTATCGAAACGCTCTATGATGATCGCGATGAGCGCGCGGGGGAGAAATTCGCGGACAGCGATCTGATCGGCATCCCGTATCGCGTGACCATTGGCAGACGCTCGCTCGAATCAGGAGAAGCTGAGGTGAAGAAGCGCACGGAAACGGACGCCGTACCAGTGCCATTGGGGGAATTGGTGAAATTTTTTCAGAAATAGCTTCCTATGCGGCATCCGAAAAAAGAACGCATACTGATTTCACTCAGAGGATCGCTCCTGGTGCCGGATGAGATCGACTGGCAGTTCATCAGGCGTTTCAAGAAGTTCATCATCAGGCATATCCGGCTCGGCTATTCCTTTATCCTCGTGACTGGCGGAGGCAAGACGGCGCGCAAGTATATCGAAGCAGCCGCCCGCGTGTCGAATATCACCGATGAGGACAGCGACTGGCTCGGCATCCATGCGACGCGCATGAACGCGCACTTCATCCGCACCGTATTTCGTTCGCACGCGCATCCGCGCATCAACACCAATCCTCACAATCTTGAGGATTTTTATGACGTGAAGGAGCCGGTTTTGGTCGCTGCCGGCTGGCGGCCGGGGTGCTCGACCGATTATGACGCAGTGCTCTTGGGCAAGTATCTGGATGTGAAGCGCGTCATCAACCTTTCGAACATCGATTATGTGTATGATAAGGATCCGCGAAAATACGCCGATGCCAAAAAGATACAGAAGATTTCCTGGAAAAATTTCCGTAAGATTGTCGGCGATGAATGGAACCCGGGCATGAGCGCGCCGTTCGATCCGATCGCCTCGAAATTGGCGGAGACGGAAAAGATGGAGGTCGCGATACTGAACGGCGAAAATTTGGAGAATATAGAGAGCTACCTCGCGCACAAGCCTTTCATCGGTACGGTGATCAAATAATCAGGGGTTTTTTCATTACCGTATGGGGAAAAAAGGGAGTGTGCTCGTGAAAACAGTATTATTGGCGACGCCGCGCGGATTCTGTGCCGGAGTGGCGCGGGCGGTCAAGGCCGTGGAGGATACGCTGGGAATATTCGGTTCCCCGGTGTATGTGAAACATGAGATCGTACACAACAAGCATGTCGTGGCCGACCTTGAAGCCAAGGGCGCCGTCACCATCGAGACGCTTGGGGAGGCGCCGGACGGTGCTGTCGTAGTCTTTTCCGCCCATGGTTCGCCTCCGGGACACTATGTGGAGGCCAAACGGCGCGGGATGCGGCTCATCGATGCGACCTGTCCCTTGGTGACTAAGGTGCATCTGGAAGTATTGCGCTTCCTGAAAGAAGGCTATGAGATCGTCTAGGGCACAAGGGGCATGTGGAGGGCATCGGCGTCTTGGGGGAGGCCGGCAGCAAGGCGATTCCACTCGTGGAAACGACTGCAGACGTCGAGACGATCAATATCGGCGATCCGGCAAAACTGGTGTATCTGACGCAGACGACGCTCTCAGTCGATGATACGGCCGAGGTAATCAAAGCGCTTCGAGAAAAATATCCGCAGATTGTCGCTCCGCCGCTTTCCGATATCTGTTTCGCGACGACCAATCGGCAGGAGGCGGTCAAAATGCTTGCGCAATCTTCCGATCTGGTTCTGATTTTCGGATCCAAAACGTCCTCTAATTCTACCCGGCTGATGGAAACGGCGCGGGCGCAAGGTAAAGCGGCCTACCTGATCGATGACATATCGCAGCTCGACGAGGCCTGGTTTGCCGATGTGGCAACAGTCGGTATCAGTGCCGGTGCGAGCGTGCCGGAGAAACTGGTG
>JBAQCV010000011.1:0-31699 GCA_049294475.1 Candidatus Moraniibacteriota bacterium
ATCGTATCCATATCATTCTCGTCAACCGATATGGTAGCGATATGCATACCTTTAGCGATAAGCACAGATTGTATCGTTCGGCCATCCGAAATTTTGCAGAATGGATTGAATCCGGCGGGCATCTCCATGATGAATGTCGGATTATCGAAACGCGGAGCCACAACTCTTGTGAGTGCCTTGTAAATCCTGGTGAATTCCGGCATATTATTCGAGAAGAGATCCGGATAAATCTGGCTCAAGTCGTCGAGCGAACAATTGTCGCGATTGCAGGATGTGGCAAGTGCTTCGGCAAAAGTAATTTGTCTTGGGGCGGTGAGAAAACTGTCGTTCAAAGTATCAACACCGGTACTGAATTTGCTCACCTGAACAAGCTCACCGAGAATCTCCTCAATTATAGCAAAGGAGTCTTTCAGTGAGTCGCCTGCCTTGTAGGCTTCCAAGATGCCGAATTCCGGGTAGTGGGTGGAATTGATACCCTCATTTCGGAATGATTGCGTGATTTCATATACCCTTTCAAATCCGCCAGCGATGAGCTTCTTGAGCTTTATTTCTGATGTCAGAGAGAGATGGTACTCGCGGCCGTTCGCATTACATTTGGTTGAGAATGAGTTTGCAAGGCCAGCATCGAAACTGTTTTGCAGAATTCCCGTGCTGAACTCGAGATATCTGTTTTTCTGCAATATCAACCGAACACGATGGTTCATGTCGGCAATGGCTCTGAAAAGACCGAAAGAGTCCGGGTTTGCAATGAGTCCGAGTGCTCGGTTAGCGTACTCCGTGTGGCTGGTTATACCCTTATGTTTATCTGGTAATTTTATCCGGCACTCCGACACCACCTTAGCGGTGTGTACCTCTACCGACGGCGTCCCTGTATTGCTTGTCGTAAACTCACCCTCGATGGATATTATCGATCCTGATGGAAGGCCGGCGATTTCCTTGTAGTTTTTGAGAGCCATCTTGGTTAGGATGCATTGAGTATTTTGTTCTTGAAAGCGGACTTTCAAAAAACAGATACCGCCCATGTTTCGCTTTGCAAGAATTCTTGCATATCCTCTGGCGTTCATCGTTAATCCTCCTCAATTGGATTGTTAAAGTTCAATATGGAAGCATAAGGTTTAAGCAAGCTTTTGTCAATGTGAGTCTATTGACTGCTGGCTGTTTTTCTGGTATTGATAGTGTAGGTAGAAAACTGTTATCCGAGGAGGATGAGATGAAAATTGTTCAGAAAAGTTCCTTTACATACCCGCCAGACGTCTCAGATAGATGGAAGGGCGAGATTTTTCAACCACTGGTCGACTATAAATTCAAATTTCTGCTTTCTGATGGAAATGCCATTGAAGCGGGAGTATTTGAACTTTTGGTAAACGGAGCGAAAGAGGTGCATGCATGCGTCTCAACCCAAGCAGGATGCAAATTCGGCTGCGCTATGTGTACATCGGGACAGAATGGTTTTGTAAGGAACCTTATGAAAGAGGAAATCCTTGCTCAAATCAATCTTCTTTCCGACGTGGCAAATGTCCAGACTTTCGATCACATCGTGTTTATGGGGATTGGTGAGCCGCTGGATAATTACGATAATTTTGTCGGTGGCGTGACGGACTTGGTGAGTGGTAACATTGCTTATGCCGGAAAGCTTTCATTCGCGACTGTCGGTCTTCCGCAGAAGCTGCTGCGTTTGTTGCAAGAGCCGATCCCGGCATTCCGAATGCTTTGGATATCGCTCCATGCTCCGACAGATGAGAAGCGTGTGCAGATCATGCCAGTTGACAAGGCGTTTTCTGTCCAAAAAATTCTGGATGCCGCGAAAAAGTTCGCTAATCGTGCTTCGACCGAGGTGTGGATCAATTATATGCTCTTTCGTGGATTCAACGACAGTGTCGATGATGCAAAATCACTTGCGGATCTCCTGCTTGGGACGGAAGGTATCTTTTCCGTAATGATTACTGAACCCAACAATGATCTTCCTCAATACCAAGGAGCCGACGTTTCGGATTTGAAACGGTTTGAGGGATACCTCAAAGAAGCGGGCATGAAGAATCGTATTGCTCGATTTATTGCAGCGGGAAAGCAGGTGAATGCCGGGTGCGGAGAATTCATCTTTACCCGCATGTAACATCAGGCTATATTAACTTCAAGTATTTGCCCTAAGGAATCTTCCTTGGGGCATATTTTTTTACCTCTCACCATAACCGAGTATCACCTCTTACTTTAACTGTACGCCCCTTGTTTCGGGAGCCTCTTTTTGTTACGATACGGATATTCTCTTATTCTCTAAAGCTAGCGTTATTATGGAAACGATGCGACGGACACTGATTGCCGAAACGCCGAAGCATATCGGAGAGACCGTCATGCTCTCCGGGTGGGTGGATGTGCGCCGCGATCATGGGAAGCTGGTCTTCATCGATCTCCGGGATATGAGCGGCAAGGTGCAGATGGTGATCCTGCCGAATCATACCGAAGCGCATACGGTCGCGCAGAATCTCCGTCCCGAGTGGGTCATAGAGGTGACCGGCACGGTAAATCCTCGACCGGAGAAACTTGTCAACAAGGAGCAACCGAACGGTGCTATCGAGATAGAAGTGCTGTCGATTGTCGTTCTCAATGAGGCCGAGACGCCGCCGTTCGATGTCGCGTCGGACGGGCATGAGATCAACGAGGAAATCCGTCTCACATACCGCTATCTCGATCTGCGTCGGGCGCGGATGCAAAGAAATATCCGCAATCGCCATCTCGTTACGCAATGCGTTCGTGAATTTTACTCACAAGAAGGATTTGTCGAGATCGAGACACCCGCTATGACCAAGTCGACGCCGGAGGGATCGCGGGACTTCGTCGTGCCGTCGCGTTTGGAGCAGGGGAAATTCTATGCGTTGCCGCAGTCTCCGCAGCAGTACAAGCAGCTTCTGATGGCCGCCGGATTCGAAAAGTATTTTCAGATAGCCCGCTGTTTCCGCGATGAGGATACGCGCGGCGATCGCCAGCCGGAATTCACGCAGATCGACGTGGAGGCGAGCTTCGTCAGCCAGGAAGACGTGATGCAGGTCAATGAGCGGATGATCATCGAGCTCGTCAAAAATGTGTATCCGGAAAAAAAGATACAAGAGACGCCTTTCCCGCGCCTGACATACCGGGAAGCGATGGAGCAGTACGGTTCCGACAAGCCGGATATCCGCACGGATAAGAATGACCCGAACCTGTTGGCATTCTGCTGGATCGTGGATTTTCCGTTTTTCGAGAAAACCGACGAGGGCGGATGGACGTTCACGCACAATCCGTTTTCCGCGCCGAAGCCGGAATGTATGGGAGACCTGATGGCGAAGAAGAATATCGGCGCCATAGTGGCCGCGCAATACGATATGGCGCTCAACGGTCACGAGATCGGCGGAGGCGGGATACGCAATCATACCCCGGAAGCGTTGCAAAAGACGTTCGAGATCATGGGATATTCCGCGGAACGGATAGAAAAGAATTTCGGTCATATGCTGAAGGCGTTGGCATCCGGCACGCCGCCGCACGGCGGGATAGCGTTCGGTTTCGATCGGTTGATGATGATTCTCCAGAACGAACCGAATATCCGCGAAGTCATCCCGTTCGCGAAAACCGGCGAAGGCCGCGACCTCATGATGGATGCCCCATCGGACGTTTCACCCGCACAGTTGAAGGAACTGGGCATCGAGATCGCCGAATGAAATTTTATTTTGGTATTAGCTTATCAAGCGGAAGCAATGGGGCGGAGTTTTGAATATTTCCTTGAAATGGGATAGAATGGGGGATATCCCGTTTTTTCGTGTGTCTTTTTTCTATTTGTCGCTATGTCTATCATCCAGAGTTTTTTGAAGAGTCTCCAAAAGGGCGTCATTGAGCGGTTTTTCGGGCATCTTACGCAGGATATCGGCATCGATCTCGGTACGGCCAACACGCTCGTCTACGTGAAGGGCAAGGGTATCGTCATCAATGAGCCGTCTGTCGTCGCGGTGAACCAGCGTACGGGGCAGATCCTCGCCATCGGACGCGAAGCCAAGAAGATGGTCGGCAAGACACCGGGGCACATCGTCGTGACGCGGCCGCTCGTCGACGGTGTGGTGAGCGATTTCGAGATCACGCAGCAGATGCTCCGCTATTTCATCAACAAGGTGACGCGGGACAACTATGCGTTCTTGCGCCGTCCGCGCGTCTTGATCGGCATTCCGTCGGGCGTGACCGAGGTAGAGAAGCGTGCCGTGATCGAGGCGACGCTTTCTGCCGGCGCGCGCCAGGCGTTCCTGATCGACGAGCCGATGGCGGCCGCTATCGGGGCGCGTCTGCCGGTCATCGATGCCACGGGGAATATGGTCGTCGATATCGGCGGCGGTACGACGGAAATAGCGGTGATTTCGCTCGGCGGCGTCGTCATCTCGCGGAGCCTGCGCATAGCGGGCGATGAGATGAACGAGGATATCGTGCGCTACAGCCGCGACGAATTCAATATCCTCATCGGAGAGAAGACGGCGGAAGAGGCGAAGATCGCTATCGGCAGCGCCTATCCGCAGAAGGAGCGGCTGACATTTCCGCTGCGCGGACGCGATCTCGTGTCCGGACTGCCCAAAGAAGTCATAGCGACGGACGAGCATATCCGCGAAGCGCTCTCGCGTTCCGTGCGCATCATCGTGAACAATATCAAAACGATCGTCGAGGAAACTCCGCCGGAGCTGCTCGCGGATATCATGTCCCGCGGCATCATCCTCGCCGGCGGCGGCAGCCTCATCCGCGGACTGGACAAGCTGATCGCCAACCAGACGGGCATCCCGGTACGGCTGATGGAGGATCCGTTGACCGCCGTGGTGCGCGGTACCGGTATCGTGCTCGATGATATGGAACATCTGAAAGAGGTCCTGATCGAGGAAGAGGCAAACAGACCGCTCGGCTAAAATATATGGCTGTCCGCAGGAAATTAATCCAGACGAAACTGTTCCGCGCGATGATCATTTTCTGCGGGTTGGCGTTTTTCATATGGCTCGGTCCGGAATGGCTCCTCGCGCCCGTCCGCACATCCGTGATGACGGCAGCGCTGCCGTTCCAGAAGATTTTTTCCGTGACGGCGTTCGAATTCGGCGACACAGTCCGTTTTTTCGCGTCTATCGGCGATCTGAAGAGCGAGAACGAGCGTTTGGAAAAAGAGCGCTTACGTCTGCTCATCGAAAACGCCTCATTCGCCGATGTCCGCAAAGAGAACGAGGAATTGCGCCGGGAGCTCGGGCTCTTGCCGCGCGACCGGTTCTCGCTCAAGCCGGCGGCGGTGATCGGACGCGACGTGTCCGGTCTCGGCAATTGGATATCCATCGATCAAGGATCGATTCAGGGGATACGGAAAGGCATGGCGGTCATAGCGGATGCCGGGGTGCTCGTCGGCCGCGTGGTAGAGGTATTTCCCGCGAGTGCGCGCGTGATGCTCCTGTCCAATCCTGAGAGCCTTATAAACGGCATCGCTCTCGCCACGGACGCGAGCGGTATCGTGAGGGGGGAATACGGGCTGGGACTGCTGTTCGCTATGGTGCTGCAGGCGGATACGCTCAAAGCCGGAGATACGGTGGTGACATCGGGACTCGGCGGCGATATGCCGCAGGGGCTCCTGATCGGGACGCTCCAAGAAGCGCGCCTCTCCGATGACCGCCTGTTCCAGCAGGCATCCCTCGTTTCCCCGGTGAGATTCGACCGTCTGCGCTATGTGTTCGTCATTGAAGCCGAATAATCTGAAATTGTCCCATCGGGTATGAAGATATTTTTCCTGCGCCTGCTGTTCATCCTCGCGATAGTATTTTTCGAATTCTCATTTTTCGATGTCCTTTTTCCGCAGGTATCCGCGCCGCTCATCATCATCGCGAGTATCGTGGCATGGACGCTCCTCTCCGATTTTCCACGCGTGTTGTCCGTCATCCTTCCTTTGGCAGCGCTGTCCGATATCGTCTCGTCCGGAGAGGTCGGAGCGTTGACGCTGTACGCGGTAGTACTGTCATACGCGACGAGCTTTCTTTCGCGTCGCCTGCTGATGGAACATCGCGGCCTCGGCATGGCATCGTACGCGCTGTTCACGAGCGGCGGCGTGCTGGGATATGTCGTCTTCGAAGTCGTGCTATTCCGTGGCAGTCTCTTCTCCTGGAATACGGAAACGCTCGTACAGCTTTTCTCCTCGGTTTCTTCCGCAGCGTTCCTTGTTTCCTTCGTATCGAGTCCGCTGTTGTTTGTCGCCATGTATCGGGCGATCAGACGTTTCGACGGATACGTCGGTTCCTTGACGCAGCGAGAGGTGTTGACAATGAAATGACCCTATATGCCGCTGTTCGCGAAAAAAAACAGATACGGCGTCATGAAGCGCGGCATGGAGATCGATGACGCGGTCTTGACGGTGACCGAGAGCGATGCGGCCAAGATCGAATGGCCGCTCAACCGTGGGGCCATCAGATTTTTCTGGTGGATCGTCGTGGCGGCTCTGGCGGTGCTCGCCCTGCGCGTCGCCTATCTCAGCATCATCAGGGGGGCGGAGTACCAGGAAGCGGCGGTTCGCAACAGCCTGCGTTCGCTCGTCATCATGGCGCCGCGCGGCATCATCTATGATCGTTTCGGCAAGCAGCTGGTTTCCAACGTATCGAGCATGGACAGCGTCCTCATCCCGGCCGATGTTCCGGAAGATGAGGAAAAGCAGAACGAGATGAAGCGCCTGCTCCTCGCCACGTTTGCCGTGGAACCGGGCGTGCTAGACGAGATATTCCGGAAACTCGATCGGCAATCGCTCTCGCCGGTTCTCATCAAGGAGCGCGTGAGTCAGGAAGAGATGCTTCTGTTCCTGGGCCGGAGCCGGGAATTGCCCGGAGTGAGTCTGTACAATACGACAGAGCGCCGGTATGCGGACAGTCTCATCTTTTCCCATCTGCTCGGGTACGAGGGCAAAGTCCGTACCGAGGATCTGGCCACGCATCCGGGATACCTGATGACCGATTCTATCGGCAAGCAGGGATTGGAAAAAAGCTACGAGGCATCCTTGCGCGGGAAGCATGGTTTTCAGCAGGCGGAAGTGGATACGCTCGGTCATGTGAAGAAAGAGCTCGGTATCGTACAGCCGACGCCAGGCAGCGATCTGATACTGAATATCGATGCCGATCTGCAGAAAAAAATATTCGACGGCCTACAGACGCTGCTCGAGAAGAAGGGATTGCGACAGGCCGCAGCGATAGCGATCGATCCGCGAGACGGAGCGGTGCGTGCGCTGGTGAGTCTGCCGAGTTTCGACAATAATCTGTTCGCCGAGGGCATCTCGTCGAAGGAATATCAGGCGCTCATAAATGATCCAGCGCTGCCGCTGTTCAATCGCGCCCTCTCCGGAGAGTATCCTCCGGGATCGACGATCAAGCCGGTGCTGGCAGTCGCCGCGCTCGCGGAAGGAGTAGTGGATGAACGTACGCAGATCGAGAGCCGCGGCGGCATCAGCGTGGGAGATTTCTTTTTCGGCGATTGGAAGGCGCACGGGTTCACGGATATCCGGCGCGCGATCGCAGTGTCGAGCGACGTGTTTTTCTATTCCGTGGGCGGAGGGTATGGCGCTATCCGGGGACTCGGTATGGAGCGTATGAAAAGATACGAGAATCTGTTCGGCTACGGCGACACGACGGATATCGATATGCCGGGAGAAGCGAACGGACTCATCCCGGATCCGGCGTGGAAAAAGGATGTCATCGGAGAACGCTGGTATATCGGCGATGACTACCACGCGGCTATCGGACAGGGGTTCGTGCTGGCGACACCGCTGCAGATACTCAATTCGATCGCGGCTATCGTAAGCGGCGGGACGCTGTATGTTCCGAAAGTCGTCTCGCAGATACGCTCTGCGGATGGCGTAGCGATGCCGGTCGCTCCGGAAGTGATCAGGGAGATTCCCATCGATCCGGGTATTTTGCGGATCGTGCGCGAGGGGATGCGGGAGACAGTTATGGATTCCCAAGGTACGGCGCAATCCCTGAAAACGCTCCCGGTCGCGGTGGCCGGCAAAACGGGAACCGCGCAGTTCGGCAACGACAAAAAAACGCATGGCTGGTTCGCGTCGTTCGCGCCGTATGATCACCCTACGCTCGCGATGATCGTGCTGGTGGAGGGTCAGGGCGAAGAGGGATACAATGCTGTGCCTGTCACCAGGGACGTCTATGAATGGTATTTTTCCCGTCCGGAAATTTCTGGTGAGTAACGAACCAATGGCCTTTATCATGCTGAATGAGTGCGGGGTTGACCCCGCACTAAATTCTAGGCAACGATGGCGGTAACATGGCATCGTGAGGCGTAGCCGCCTATCGGCTCGCACAAGAAACTGCCTTACGACCCTTGTGAGAATTAGTGCGGGGTTGACACCTTTATCGCTTTTGTATACCATAGAGAAACTTTGCGACACTCTCTCGACCCCTTGGATAAGGAGTTTTTGTTTGCCAAAGCGGAAAACTATTTTCATAACTACAAAACCATGGCCAGAATTTTCACTGAAGAAGGTCTGAAAAAATTGCAGACTGAACTTGAGGAGCGCAAGGTCAAGATGCGCCAGTCTATCGCGGACGCCATCAAAGAGGCCAAGGAACAGGGAGATCTTTCCGAGAATGCGGAATACAGCGAGGCCAAGCGCCAGCAGAACGAGAATGAGACGCGTATCGCGGAGCTTGATGGGATGCTCAAGGATTCCGTCGTGGCCGCCAAGCAGAAGAGCTCATCGTCCGTCGGTATCGGTTCCAAATTGATCGTCAGGATGGGCGGCAAAGAACTCGATTTCGAAATCGTCGGTTCCAACGAAGTCGATCCGGCACAGGGCAGGATTTCCAACGAATCTCCGCTCGGCAGAGGATTCATCGGCAAGAGAAAAGGCGACAAGGTGGAAATTGCCGCTCCGGTCGGCACCATCGAATACGAAATCATCTCGATCAAGTGACAGACCCATTGCGCGATCTGTGCGCGAAGAATCTCTGACCCCGCCTCTCGCGAGAGGAGGGGTTTTCTTGCCTGCAAATAGGAAAACCGCTAGAATGGGACTATATGCCCAGTGGAACCACCTCGAAAGCAAAAAGCGAGGTTACGTTCATGCGGAGCACTTGAAGGTTGATCAACGATGTTGGTGACTGAGAGGTTTTTACTATAAATTCGAAGTTGTGCCACTGGGTATGCGTGAAGATATTCTGAAGACGAAATTGGAGAAACTCTCTCGTTTGCGGGAGGTATTCGGCGAGGCCTATCCGGAACGCACGAACCGCTCGATGGGCAATGCGGCCGCGCTTTCGCGTTTCGACGAGCTTGCGGCATCGAAAGAGAGCCTGTGTCTCGTCGGCCGCGTACGTTCGATGCGCCCGATGGGCAAGATCGCTTTCGTCCATATCGAGGATGGCAGCGCTCAGATCCAGCTTTTCCTGTCCGAGAAGGTTCTGGGAGCGGAAAAGATGAAACTGTTCGTCGATACGATCGAGATGGGGGATTTCGTCGAGGCCACGGGGACGCTGTTCCTGACCAAGAAAGACGAGAAAACGCTCGAAGTGAGCGATTGGAAAATCCTCGGAAAATCTTTGCGTCCTATCCCGACGGAATTCTACGGACTGAAGGACGAGGAGGAACTCTTGCGCCGCCGCTATCTCGATCTCCTCTTGAATCCGGAAACCCGTGAATTGTTCGTGAAGAAGAATATGTTCTGGCAGACGGTGCGCGCTTTTCTGGCGCAGGAGAAATTTCTCGAAGTCCAGACGCCGGTGCTCGAGCATATCCCCGGCGGCGCCGAGGCCGAGCCGTTCATCACGCATCACAATGCGCTCGATGAGGATTTCTATCTGCGTATCTCTCTCGAGCTCGCTCTCAAGCGTCTGCTCGTCGGGGGATATGAGCGCGTGTTCGAGATCGGCCGCGTCTTCCGCAACGAAGGCGTCGACCGCGAGCACCTGCAGGAATTCGATCATATCGAGTTTTACGCCGCGTATATGGATATGGCAGGCGGTATGAAACTCGTGGAGACGCTGTATCAGGATATCGTGCGGGCCGTGGCGGGGGAGATGATGCAGACCGAATATGATGGCGAGAAGATCGATTGGAGCAAGCCGTTCGCGCGCGTGGATTATTTCACGGAATTCGAAAAGGAAACCGGGATCGATCTGTCTCAGGATGTGACTGTCGCGATACTCAAGAAAAAAGCCGATGCGCTCGGTATCAAATACGAGGCATCCTACGGCAAGGGACGGATGATCGATACGCTGTACAAGAAAACCGTGCGGCAGAAACTGATACAGCCGTGCTTTCTCGTTGGTCATCCGATCGAGGTGTCGCCGCTTGCCAAAGTCGATCCGAACAATCCCAAGCGCGCGCTCAGGTTCCAACCGATCGCGGTGAAGAGCGAACTCGGCAACGGATTCGCGGAATTGAACGACCCTCAAGATCAGCGGAAACGTTTCGAGGATCAGATGAAGCTCCGGGCCGAGGGCGACAAGGAGGGGATGATGCTTGATGAGGATTTCCTCCAGGC
This sequence comes from Candidatus Moraniibacteriota bacterium, assembly GCA_049294475.1. Lineage (GTDB taxonomy): Bacteria > Patescibacteriota > Minisyncoccia > Moranbacterales > UBA1568 > UBA1568. The sequence continues at coordinate 10,508 of JBAQCV010000011.1, forward strand.
GCTCGAGTACGGTATGCCGCCGGCGTGCGGATTCGGCATGAGCGAGCGACTGTTCGCTATCCTGATGAACCGTTCCGTCCGTGAGACGGTCATTTTTCCTCCGATGAAAGCGAAAGAGGAAAACAAGGGCAACTAGCTCAGTTTCCGCCAAAGGCGGACAGGGGTTAGAGCGTGATATTAAAAATTCGGTCGCTTAGCTCAGTTGGTTAGAGCGCTGCATTCACATTGCAGAGGTCGGTGGTCCGAATCCACCAGCGACCACACCATAATTCCTGATTCCTTATAGCGTATGCTCGATATTCAATTCATCCGTGACAACAAGGACGTAGTGGCCAAGGCGGCTCTAGACAAGGGGCTGGCTTTCAGCGTGGAGAATCTGCTTGCCAAAGATCAGGAGCGCATCGCGCTGCTTCAGGAGATCGAGGAGCTCAAGTCGCTCAAGAACGATATCAATGACCTGATCCAGGCCGCGAAGACGGACGAGGAGCGCGTGGAGATCATCGCCAAAGGCAAGGAGATCAAAGCGAAGCTCGATGAGAAAGGACCCCTCTTCGCGGCAGTGAGGGATGCATATGACGCGCTGATGGCTCTCGTGCCGAATATCGTTTCACCGGATACGCCGATCGGCGCAAGCGATGCGGAAAACGTGGAAATTTTCGTTTCCGGAGAGACTCCGAAGTTCGAGTTCGCGCCGCGCACGCACATCGAATTGGGGAAGATGCTCGATATCCTCGATCTCGAACGCGGAGCGAAGGTTTCCGGCTATCGGGGATATTACTTGAAAAACGAAGGAGCGCTCCTCGTGATGGGGATGATGCTGTATGCGATGCAAAAGCTTATCGCCAAGGGATATACTCCGATGATACCGCCGACGCTCCTCAAGGGCGCGCCGCTCTTCGGAAGCGGATATTTCAAAGGGCGGGAGTATGATGGAAACATCGATGAAGTCTATCAGGTCGCGACATCGGATAAAGAGGCGGATGGAAGTACCTCCAAGGAGCCTAAATTTCTGGCAGGGACATCGGAACCGTCGCTCTTGGCTTATTATGCCGATGAAGTTTTGGAAGAAAGCATGCTGCCGCTGAAACTGGCAGGGTTGAGCCAGTGTTATCGGAGCGAGATCGGTTCTTATGGCAAAGAAACCAAAGGCCTCTATCGCGTGCACGAATTTATGAAGGCGGAGCAAGTTGTCATTACGGTGGCAGATATCGAGAGTGCGAACAAGCTGCAGGACGAGATGCTGGCCATTTCAGAAGAGATGCACCAGGAACTGGGACTGCCGTATCGCAAGCTCCAGATCAGTACGGGCGATATGAGCGCGGGCAAATATCGGGCGTTCGATCTGGAGGCGTGGATGCCGGGGATGAACCGTTACGGCGAGACGGGATCCGCCTCCAATTGCCTCGACTGGCAATCGCGCCGTCTCAACGTGAAATACAAGGATGCCAAAACCGGCGAGAAGAAGCATGTCTATATGCTCAACAATACCGCGCTGCCGAGCCCGCGCATTCTCATCGCCATCCTCGAGAATTATCAGCGCGCCGATGGCAGCGTCGTCGTGCCGGAAGTGCTGCGTCCCTTCGTCGGTAAGGATCTAATTGAACCGAAAAAAATCAGCTAACAATCAGCAAAGAACAGACAACAGAAAATCCCGCTTACGCGGGATTTTTTTTGGTGGGTGCGGGGGGAATCTTCCTCGCTCCGACTCGGAGCCTGGGCGCTACACACAGGATGTTCGCTCGCTCACATCCTACTCGCGCCCTTCGATTCCTTCAGGGTGGGTGCGGGGGGAATCGGTCACAGATAATCTGTCCACCGACGTGGCCAGATTTCCGCGACCCCGGCTCGTGGTTTCGCGTGCTCGCGAAACACCACTCCGCCTTTCTCATCCCCTCGGCAGCCAAGCAGTTGGCTTCCTCCTGCCCCAAAACAAAAATCCCCTAGTGGGGACTTTTCGTTTTGTGGGTGCGGGGGGAATCGAACCCTCGACCGTTGGCTTAAAAGGCCACTGCTCTACCGACTGAGCTACGCACCCGGGAAAAGAGGATAACAGTGGTCATTCTAATGAATTTTGAATGAAGAGTCAATGCTTTTCTTTCGTTTAGCCTTTTTTGCTGGTATAATGGATGCATACAGAATTTTCACCCTATGGTATCAAAAATCTTCCCGGTTATCGTTGCGACGCTCGTATTGTCCGGCTGCAGCATAGGCATACCATCGCATCTGGCGACTTCCGGCGGGAGTGTCTGGAAGTCTTTCGATGCCGGGGAGACATTCGTGCCCAAGGTGACCGTCAGCGAGACACAGCGTATCAGTACGGCCGACGTCGTGTCGCTCGTTTTCGATCCTCGCGATGCGCAGGTCATCTATATCGGTACCAGGGAGAACGGCATTTTCAAGACATCCGACGGCGCCGAACATTGGGAGCAGCTCGTGTTTCCGCCGATCAAGACCTACGGCCTGGCACTCGATCAGCAGAATGGCGATCGTCTGTATGCGAGCGGCGTCTATGCCGGCATAGCCAAGATATACCGTTCCGATGACGCGGGGAAAAATTGGACGGAGATATACACGGAACCGGGAGAAGGGACGGTCATTACGGCGCTTGTGTCGCATCCGGATGTTCCTCTCGTATTGTATGCGGGGACGAGCGCCGGTGTCGTCATCAAAAGTACGAATGGCGGCGAGACATGGAAGAATGTCCTGGCAGCCGATGGACCGGTGACGAAAGCGCTGTTTCACAAAGGATCTCCTGATCTGGTAACGCTTCTGGTACTCGATCAGGGCGTGGCCGTCTCTGCCGACGGAGGGACGACGTGGAACAAATATGCGGCCGGAGATTTCTTGACTGCCAATGAGGGGCGTGTCAGCTTGCAGAACATCACGACCATCACAGCTGATCCGAATGCGGTGAATACGCTGTATGCCGGTGCGCAGAACGGATTGTTTCGGAGCACGGATGGCGGCCAGAGCTGGCAGGCGATCGATATCATCGAGAGCTCGAGAGCGTTTCCGGTACGCGCCGTCGCCGTGAATCCGCTCAATCCGAGCGAGATCGTCTATGCCGCCGGCAACGCGTTTTACAAGTCCGTCGATGGCGGGATGAAATGGGCGACGACGCAATTGGAAATAGATCGCGGGGTGAATATCATCGAATATGATCCATCGCATCCGGAGATCATGTACTTCGCATTGCGCAAATTCTAAACACCGTCTACACTTGAGAGACGGTCGCTCCATAACACATCGCCAATACTATGATACAAGCACTGATTGCCGGCAAAGAGGGGGCCTTTCAAAAAGCGGTGGGACACTTCGGAGACGAAGCGGCGAAGCTCCGGACGGGGCGAGCGAATCCCGGTTTGGTAGAAGGACTTTCCGTTGATTATTACGGCGTGAAGACCCCTCTCAAGCAGATCGCGAGCATCAATATCCCCGAGGCGCGTCAGATCCTCATCCAGCCATGGGACAAAGGAAGTCTGGTATTCATCGAATCAGCCATCCGGGAATCCGATCTGGGGCTCAATCCAGGGAATGACGGGCAGAATATCCGCATCACGCTTCCGGCGTTGACCGAAGAGCGGCGCAGAGAACTTGTGAAGACGCTCAATCATCGTGCCGAGGAGAGCCGTATCGCCATCCGTACTATCCGCGAAGAGATCTGGAAAGATATCCAGGAGCTCGAGAAATCAGGCGATATTTCCGAGGATGACAAATTTCAGGGGAAAGACGAGCTCCAGAAAGTTGTCGATGCACACAATCAGTCGCTCGAAGCGATCCGCAAGAAGAAAGAGGAAGAAATACTGACAGTATAATAATGTCAAAATTCAAATGACCAATGTCAAATCAATGATAAAAATCAAAACGTTGAAAATAGTGTTTCAGTCATTTGAATTTAGGATTTGATGTAGTATTTGAAATTTTGATTTTGATATTTTTTTATGCTCACCATCCTCATCTTCATCATCCTGCTCGGTCTCCTCGTGTTCGTCCACGAACTTGGGCATTTTCTGACGGCGCGTCGCAATGGCATCAAGGCCGACGAGTTCGGATTCGGCTTCCCGCCGCGCCTCGTCGGTATCGTGAAAGACGGCGCGACCGGGCGCTACCGGATCGTCTGGGGGAACAAGGATGTGCACAGTCCGCACACGGTCTATTCTTTCAACTGGCTGCCGCTCGGCGGTTTCGTGAAGATCAAGGGCGAAGACGGGCAGAATCATGACCCGGACAGTTTCGGAGGCAAATCGGTATGGATCCGCGTGAAGGTGCTCGGCGCGGGCGTGTGTATGAACCTGCTCTTCGCGTGGTTTCTCATCTCCATCGTGTTTACGCTCGGGTTGCCGCAGCCTATCGATCCGTCGGAACGCGCTCTCCATCCGGATGCGAAGATCCAGATTCTCGCGGTGCAGAATGGCACGCCGGCGGAAACGATGGGACTCCAGCTGGGCGATGAGATTCTCATGATCGCCGGTGAGCCGATCACATCTTTGCAGCAGGTGAGCGATACCATCGCCGCGCACAAGGGGAAGACCGTGGAGCTGAATATCAGCCGTCTGGGGCAGGAGCTGACCCTGTCCGGCATACCTCGTACGGACTATCCGGCGACCGAGGGCAGTCTGGGGATCTCTTTTTCGGAAACGGCGGTCATAACGTATCCGTGGTACGAGTCGATCTATCGCGGAGCCATCGCGACGTACGATATCACGCTCGCTATCCTGGCAGCGTTCGGAAAAATCATCGCCGGATTGTTCGGAACACAGACAGGCCCCCCGATCGATGTCACCGGGCCGGTCGGCATCGTGTATCTGACGAAGCAGATGAGCGACCTCGGAATCGCCTATCTGCTTCAGTTCGCGGCGCTCCTCTCCATCAATCTCGCGATCATCAACATCCTGCCGATTCCGGCGCTCGACGGCGGACGGATCCTCTTCATCCTGATCGAGAAGCTCAAGGGGTCTCCCGTGAGCCAGAAAGTAGAAGGGATGATCCATCAGATAGGTTTCATACTCCTCCTCCTCCTGATGCTCTTCATCACTATTCGGGATTTTTCCACCTTCAAGATTCTCGAGAAAATAGGCGGTTTGTTTTCGTAGCAATCAGCCCTTGCTAGTCGACAGCATAAAACCCCTTGTCTGAGGGGTTTTTCTCTTGCGCGCGCGGACCCTTGACATTTTTGCGGTTTTTTGCTACAGTACTATGTTTCATCATATTTCTAACTCTTATCCGAGAGCGTATGAATTTTATCCTCAAAAAAGGCTTCGGGACCATCATCAAGGAAAGCTTTTCCCAAGGGCTGCTTCTCGGTGTCGCTATCGCCATCCTCGGCATCACGACGGTTTTTCTGGTACAAGAGCGTTTCCAGGCAAGCGCCGATTTCATGATCTCATCCGCCCAAGAGGGACAGGATTATTATACGGCGACGCGCTCGGCCGAATATATGAGCCGCGTATTGAGTGAGATCGTGTACAGCGAGAGTTTCATCGCGGCGGTCGTCGGTACGGGACGCGTCGACGCGAATTTCCTGCCGCGCGACAAGAAAGACCGTCTCGAGGCCTGGAGCAAGATGCTCTCGGTGAAGAAAAACGGAGAGCTCGGATTCATCCGTATCTCCATCGCCGGCGCGAGCGATCGCGACGTGTCGAAGATCTCGCAGGCGGTCATCGTGGTGTTCGGCGAGAAGAGCGGCGAGCTGTTCGGCAGCGGCGGAAACGATGTCAGGGTGCGCTTGCTCTCCGGTCCGATCATCGAGAATAACCCTTCCGTCTCGGAACTGGCAAGCATCGTGTTGGCTGGCTTGATACTCGGAGTGTTCGCGGTGTTCACCTGGCGTCTGATCCGGGAAGAATTCCGTTCCAGTTTTTCAGCATAAGAATGGGGGATGCCGCTCCGCTCTCGATTGACGAGGGCGGTCGAGATGTCCGATTCGAAGCTATTTAACAATCGGCATTTTTTTTTCCATCAACAGAAGGAGGTGCAACCGTGAGGCAATTCAATGCGGGTCGCCTGACGGTGACCCATCCTATCAACCCAACCGTGAGGGACGTGCCATGAAAAAGTGGTTTGCCATCCTCTGGATGGCAGGAGTGTTTGCATTCTCCGGAATGCAGGCGCAGGCGGAGGACGTGTATACCGTGAAAACCGGTGACACGCTTTCCAAGACGTTCGGCGAAGATTGGAAGGCGGTCTGCGAGGCGAACAGCCTCAAGGATTGCAACAAGATCCGCGTCGGTCAGAAGCTCCAGGTTCCGGTAACGCAGAGCAAGGAAAAGTCCAAGCCAAAGAAACCGGACGGGGTGTTCAACTGGCGCCGGGTGGCTGGTGCCCCCCTCAATGGTTGCGGCGGCAAGAGTACCGCCGCGATCAGCGAGGAAGCCTGGGGCAAGCTCGGTCTCTCCGACGAGGAGAAGGTCGAGTTGCGTACCAGGATGGAGTCTAAACAAGCGGACTTCGGCCAGCGAGTTCTGCCGGGAAAGCAGTTCGTGTCAGTGGCATTTTGTGAGAAAGGCAAAGCGTCCTTCAAGCAGAATGTCGTGGCCGCGTGGCCGAAAGACCAGGTGGTCACCGCGGACACCTATGTTCTCGCGAGCGGCCGCAAGCTGCTCCGCGTGAATAATTGCGGGAATTGGGCGGTGGATGTTCCGTTCGCCCCGCCTCCGCCGCAAGAAGCAGTGCAGACTCCGCCGGATGAGATGATTCCGCCGGTGCATGCCAAGGAAGGGGATACCGTGTCCTGCGAAGCGCAGGCCGGCGTTGGTGCTTACACCAACAAGATCTACCGGGGTCATTGGGTGTACGGCGAGGGCATCTGCTACGTCTTCAAGAACGGCGAGTGGCAGCATGGTCCCGGTGTCTACGCGATGGGCGGCCAGGGCGAGTCGCGCCTGTCTGCCTATCACAACAAGGAGCGCGGGCTCGGCTTCCAGTACGGTGTCCAGCGCAACTTCATGACGGACGACGGCGATCTCGCCACGTTCGAACTGAAGGCGCGCCTGCTCGCCGATCAGATGTCGGGGAAGAATCTCGACGCTGGCTACTGGGTGAAGCAGAAGGGGCTGAAGGCCGGCCTCTACGGCTCGTACTACGAACGCCATGGCGACGATCTGTACGGCGTCATCGGCGAGTACTGGCACGGATTCAATCAGTCCGTGCGGTCCTCGTGGTCCGGACAGCAGGCGCAGGATCGCGGAAGCCTCGGCATCTACGGCGTCTATGAGCACCAGCTCTCGGACGACGATGCGTGGCGTCTGCGCTGGATCGGCGGAGCGCAGCATACCAACTGGGACAGCCAGAACTGGCTCCGGTTGGCGGCTGAATTCCGCTACAAGGAGTGGCTGATGTTCGGGCCGCAGATCTCTCTGCCGTTCCTCGGCATCAGTGGCGACAACTCTGCATTCTCTGCACACGACTTGACGACCCTCGGTGCGTTCGTTCGCGTCGAGCTCGGCAAGAAGGTCAGAGACGGAGATGCCGACACTCGTGAGGCTCAGCTCGAGTTCATCCCCGCCCACAGCTCTTCGAGCAGTGCGTCGGGCGAGCTCGCTGGAGAAGCTGCGAAGCCGCTCCAGTAAGCTTCCTCGTCATCGGTTGCCAAGGTCAATAAAAAGGGTATCCGCACATGTTGCGAGATACCGGCCTGGCACCGATAGAGGAAGCGAAAAAAGTTTGTAGTATTGAAGGGACGGTCTTGCGCAATGCGCGAGCCGTCCTTTAACTTTTTTACAGGGGGTTGACCCCGTTAGAAACCGCGAGGGCTCGCAGCGTGCCTCTGTTTCTAACGGGGTTGACAGAAATCAGCTTATAGTGTAGGATAAAAAGTCCTGAAAATGGACCCATATCGGTGATTCGACGTGGAAACCTTTTCCTTAACAACCAACCAAGGAGTATACTCCATGAAGAAGATCGCACTGATGTACATCGCTGCTTTGTTTGCTTACGCCGGCATGGCCAACGCCGACACGTTCGCCGTCGAGGGGGGCAGCATCACCGCCACCAAGGATGGTGACAATGTCGTAATCACGGTCACCGGGATCCCGGCGACCAAAATCGTCCATTTCCGACAGCAGGGCATCCGCACTTTTCCCATGGCAGGGAACAAGGGGGTACTGCAGCAAGTCGCTATCCATGGTGCCCGTTTCCAGCTGATGGACGGGAACAAGTGGCTGTACATCACCCCGCAGGGCAATCCCTATAAGATGGTCGGCGTGGCGCAGGAATGCCAGAAGTCGAAGGACGGCTGCGCACTGGAAGTCACGGCCGCTGTCATGGCCGGCACCAAGATCAGCACCAACGGGCTGTAGTAAGTAGGTATCGGCGCAACGGCGCTGTCCCACGGGAGGTCTGCAAGTTATTACTATTGCAGGCCTCTTTTTTATGCTCAAAAAGTGAAAAGTGGCTTTGTAGAAGCAATAAGTGACTATTTGCTCTTGACAGGATCAGAAAAAAAGAGTATACTGCAAGGTTCGTATCGTATCGTTTTTTGTTTTTGTATGGCGGGCGGAATGGCGGTTATCCATCATTCTGCCCGCGATACCGAAACGGTGTCGAAAAGTTCAGTACCTATCCAACTTTTCTCACATCTCACAGGAGGCTGTCATGCGCATACCAGCGCTGTTGTTGTCTGTATTGTTGTTGGGCGGTTGTGCGTCGCTTGGTGGTAACACCATGACGATCGCGACTGAAGGTGGTGGCAAAAAGGAAATTGCCATCGACCAGATCAAGTTTCTGGGGATAGAAGAAACGGGCTGGATCCGTGAGGGACGCTTCAAAGCGTATCTCGCCAACTATCCCAAGGGACTCTTTGCGGAGTTTCATCCGCTGCGTCTGCGCTACAATGCGGTCGCGTACGGGAAGAATTCCGGCAAGGAATACCCGGCGCAGGCTCTGTATGCTGGTTATGCCGAATGCGCTTTGCGGATGGTCGTGATCGTCGAGGGCAATCCTGACGAGCCGGTCATCGGCGCTATCACCACGACACGGTTCACGCGGCTGTTCGATCTCCTCGGTGAGGAGATCGCCGTCAAGACGCCGGAGAAGCTCGTGTCCGATGCGAAGTATCGCAAGGAAGTCGTCCTTGCCGGCGGCACTGCGGCGAACCGGCTGAAGGGCGTGCCTGTGGCCGGTACTAGCGGTCTGCGTGCGGAATTCAGCGGGTGGACCGCATTCCGTGCGCCGGCGTTCCAGTACGCTATCCGTACGCCGCTTCCGCAAGAAGTCGTGCGAGGAGTTGCTCGCCAGAACCCCGAGTACAGTTTCGGGGAGAAGCTGGTCGGTAACGGGCAGTTCGGCATCACGCTTTCGTGGTTCGGGACGGCGATGGGAGCGGCGGCGGATGTGATCGTCGCGGCTGGCGCTTCTGACAAGGGCTGGGACGAGGGTTCGTTCGTCTCGCGCTACGACCAGGGAATGACTTTGACAGTCATTTCCGCGCAGTACGAGGCGGCGCTCAAGAGCGGGATGCTGTGCGTCGGTCCACGTCGGGTCGGGTACTGACACGCTCATGGATGAGCAAGCGCGGGGATCCTCTGGAACATCAGGGGACCCGCGTATTTTTTTACACAATGGAGTACAATGATGATATATATGGGATTGGAAAATATATCTCGAAAAATCAGGGAAAAAATTTCAGCCGATGATACGGCAACGCTGCTGATCATCGTGTTTTCTCTGGTCATCGTTTCGGCGCGTCTCATATTCGGCGTCGTGCCGTGGTATCTGCTGGTGGCGACCGCGCCGATGTTTTTTGCCGCGCTTCTCCGGCCGAGAGCCGGCGTGTACGCGGTTATTTTTCTCACCATCCTCTTCGAGCGGTTTTTCACGCTGGAAGGATTCCAGCTCGGACGGGACGTGATCAAATTCTATCCGATCGATGCCGTGCTGCTCGGGGTGTACGGTGGCGTCGCGGCGAAGATAGTGTTCGGAAAAGTCCGTTTCGCATGGAGAGCGGCGGATGGTATGCTGGTAGGATTTTTCCTGTTTGCGACGGCGTATTTCGGCGCGAGTCTCATCGGGTTCGGCAGTCAGGAGCTCTCGGTCGCGTTCAGCACGTGGAAGAATTATGTCTTTTATGGAGCACTGTTCTTCGCGCTGCCGATACTCTGCGATCGACAGGATGATGTGCGCCGTTTGGTACAATACTTTCTGTTGGCGGCTGTTCTCGGCATCGTGTTCATACTGATCGGTATCGTGCGCGGGGAGGGGTTGTGGACGCAGTTTACGCCGCTCTCGACCGAAGGAGTGCGTCTCCTCGCGTTCCCGCACGCCTTCTATTTCTCGCTCGCATTCCTCTCGCTGTTCGTGACGGCGAAGTATTGGCTGGCGCATCGCTATCGTCCGTTTCTCTGGATCGCGATGGCTTTGTGGGCATTCGGCATCCTCGGATCGCTGATGCGGCATATGTGGATCGGGATGACGCTTGCGATCATCGGTGCGTTGCTATGGCTGATGGATAGCATCGGCCGTCAGGCGGTGAAGCAAATGATCGCGATCGTGATCGCGTTCATCACGGCGCTTATCGCATTCTGGCTGTTCGTCTCATTCTTGTTTCCGGCGAGCGGCATAGGAACAGCGTTTCAGTCGGCGAGCCAGGTGATCACCGAGCGCGTGGTCTCTATCGGCAGTACGACCGACGAGAGCATTTCCTGGCGCGGATCGACGTGGCGGAGCGCGTTCACGAAGCTTTCCGCGAATCCGGTGTTCGGCACGGGATTGGGACTGCATATTCCCGTCGAATCCGGCGACTATCGGGATTTCGTCGAGATCCGCAATATCCACAATTCCTGGCTGGCGCTCCTCGTGCAGATGGGCCTGCTCGGATTTCTCATGCTCGCCGCATCGGTAGCGCTGACAGCGTGGCATGCGTTTTGTCTGCGTCCGGAGACGAAGTTCGTGGCGGCTGTGCGCGCTGTCTGCCTGACGCTGATCGTCTATCAGGCGATCGTCCTTCTCGCGCAGCCGTACCTGGAGACCAATCTGACGGGCATATTCTTCTGGATGACGCTCGGGCTGCTGAAGGCGGCGACACTCATTGCTGATACGAAAGAGATATGAACATCCTCGAGATCAACAAATTCTATTATCCGCGGCGCGGCGCAGAGCGGCATATGCTCGATGTCGTAGCGCTGCTTCGTCAGCACGGGCACGATGTCAGCGTGTTTGCGATGCGGCATCCGGACAATATGCCGTCTCCTTTTGAGCGATATTTCCCGAGCTTTGTCGGGTACAACGAAAGCGACTCGACCCTGTGGCAGCGGGTGAAGGGGATCGGGCGATTATTCTGGTCGTCCGAAGCGAGGAAAAAACTGGCGCGTCTCCTGGACGATGTCCGGCCGGACATCGTGCACATCCACAACATCTATCATCAGCTCTCGCTCTCCATCCTGCCGGTTGTCAAACGACGCGGTATCCCCATCGTGATGACGGTGCATGATTATCATCTCGTGTCTCCGGACAAGGATCAGTATCATGCATCCGTCGGGCGATCGTATTGGAAATTCCTGTTCGTGAAGAAATACGGTTTCGGCAAGCGGCTGCTGCTGGTTCTGAAGACGTATTGGGAGAAATGCTTCCGATTCTATGAGTGCGCGGTGGATGCCTATATCGTGCCGAGCGAATATTGCAAGAAGGTCCTCGTGCATGGCGGCATCGCGGAATCGAAGATAGCCGTCATACCGCATTTTATCGCCGACACTCATCCGCAGAGCGAGTCTGATGCGATGGATGAGAAAAAAGAGGATTACGCGATTTATTTCGGTGCGCTGTCAGCCGCGAAAGGGGCGGACAAGCTCGCGGAACTTTTCGATCGGTTTCGGTACCCGCTTGTCTTGGCCGGGAATATCGAAGAGGGATTCGCGGTGCCGGAGAGCCGGTGGGTGCGATATGTCGGACAGAAATCACGGCAAGAGCTGGACGCGCTGATACGCGGGGCGACATTCGTCGTCTCCGGCTCGGCGCTGCCGGAGACGTTCGGGCTCATTATTCTGGAATCATTCGCCTGCGGCAAGCCGTTTTTCGGACTGGATGCGGGGGCGTTTTCGGAAATCGTCACGGATGGAGAGAATGGGTATATCGCTGCGGATTGGCAGGGATTGGAAGCGCGTATCAGGGAGTTCATTGCCGGGAAAACGATTTTGTCAGACGGCGAAACGATACGCAGGCAGGCTCTTGAATGTTTCGGCGAAGAGAGGTATTATGCCGCAGTACAAGAGATTTTTGCATCATTGAGAGTGAAATGATTGACGGGAAGGATGGTTTGCGGTAGAAAGGACGGGTAACTTAACAATTCAACAACCGAGGAGAAAGCAATGGATACGAGAGTGATCCGCTATCGTGGGGTGTGGGAAATCTTCTATGATCAATGGAGGAAGCAGCGCTGGTGGGTTGTAGTGCTCCTGATTATGTCGGCGGGGGTAATCGGGCTGGGCTGGGTAAACTTTCACAAGGAGTTCCCGCCGTTCGCGACGATCTCCAGGGGACCGGTGGAAGCCAAGCTAATGGCTGACGCGAAAGACCCGGCGCGCCTGAAAAAAATGGTGCAGATAATGACGGCGAGCAAGGTGGGGGCGTGGGCGAGATACCGAGCCGAGAAGCCGGTTGTACAGTGTATTATCACGCCCATCAAGGTCGGATATGAGGCGAGCTGCGTGTTTCCTCGCGACAAGTACGTCTTGGTCAAACAGAAGTGGCTTGCCAATGAGCAAGTGGTAAAGGAACTGCTGTGGGACCTACACAGGGAGGCGACGGCAACACCGACTACCGAGCCGATTAGGCCGGGAACAAGAAAAAATCTCATCGAGGCGTGAACGGACATTGTCTCGATGAAACGGGATTTGCAAGCAGCGACTTGCGGATCCCGTTTTCATTTGTCTATTTTTGCTCAAGCGTGATTCGCGCGTCGAGGACACGGAAATTTTCCGATTCGGGAAAAGCGAGTACCGGGTTGATATCGAGTTCGGCTATTTCCGGGAAATCTGTCGCCAGTTGTGAGAGACGGCCGATCATATCGACAAGGGTTGCCATATGGACGCCTGCCTGTCCGCGAGCGCCTTTGAGCAGGGGAAAACTTTTGAGCTCACGGAGCATCTCTTCGGCATCTTCTCGGGTGAGCGGCGCGAAGCGGAGCGCGGTGTCCTTGAATATCTCCACGAAAATACCGCCGAGTCCTGCGAGCACGAGCGTTCCGAGACTAGGTTCTTTCTTCAGACCGAGAATGATTTCCGTACCACCCCGTTTCTCCGCCATCTCGACGACGAGTGCGCCGATCAAACGGGCTCGCGGAACGTGTCGTCTCACTTGCGAAAGCAGTTTTTTGTAGGCATCGTCCGCGTTTTCCGGTGCGATATCGAGGAGTACGCCGCCGACATCTGATTTGTGGATGATATCGGGAGAAATAATCTTGAGTGCCACGTTTTTTCCGATCTTTTTCGCGGCGGCAAGCGCCTCTTCCTTGTTTTTTACCGTGTGCGCGGCAAACATCGGAAACCCGTAGGCTGTGAGCACCTCGCCCGCTTCTTGTTCCGTCAGGCTCGTCCGGTGTTCATGTCGTGCGGCCGCGATGATAGCCGCCGCTTTTTCTTTGCCGGTATTTTTCAGGACGAAGGGGGTCGCGGCCGTCTGCTCACGCCATGCGGCGATTTGCGCGAGACCGGCGAGCGCCTCCGTGCCGGATTCCGGGTAGGCGACGGTGGCGATACCGTTTTTTTTCAATATAGTAACACCATCCTGCAACGATTCGGAACCGGCGAATACCGCGACTATCGGCTTGTCGGGAAATCGTTTCCTGGTATCGGCTATGACTTCCGCAGTTTCTTCGGCCTGGGTCATCGTCTGCGGCGTCACGATGACGAGGAGCATATCGGCGTTCGTGTCCGCGGCGACGATCTCGAGCGCACTGCGATATCGATCGGCAAGCGCGTCCCCGAGCACGTCGACGGGATTTTCTGCGCTGGCGGCGGGAGGAAGTGCCGACTTCAGTTTTTCCTTTGAGATTTCCGCAAGTTCGGCGATCGTGAGTCCGTGTGCGACGGCGCTATCGGTCGCGAGGACGCCGAGACCTCCGGCGTTGGTGATGATGGCGAGACGACCGCTCTTCGGGATGGGATTGCGAGAGACAACGGCGAGCAGGCTGATGAGCCGCTCGATGCTCGCGACGCGCAGGATACGGGCCTGCCTGAACAGCGCGTCGTAGGCGGCGTCGCTGCCGGCGAGCGCTCCGGTGTGCGAGCTCGACGCGCGGGTGCCGGCTTCGGTCGCGCCGGATTTGAGCGCGATGACCGGTTTGGCATCGGTGCTGGCAAGTATGGAGCGCCCGGTTTTGATGAGTGCAGCGCTCGCGACAAGCCCTTCGGTATAGAAACCGATCACATCGACATTTTTTTCATCCGCGAAGAATCGAAGCAGCTCATTTTCGTCGATGACGGCTTTGTTACCAATGCTGGCAAAATGAGAAAAGCCGAGTGAGTCTATCGTGAGATCGAGCATCGCGGTACAGAGCGCGCCGCTCTGCGAGAAGAACGCGATGGAGCCATCCTGCGGCATTCTGGAAGCGAATGATGCGTTGAGTCCGAGCGAAGGCCGGAGAAAGCCGAGACAGTTCGGGCCGAGGAGAGCGATATCGGATTTCCTGGCGATCGCTGCGACTTCGTCTTCCAATGCTTTTCCGGCAGCGCCGGTTTCCTTGAATCCGGATGAGATGATGACGGCGGCGCGTATGCCCTTGGCTCCCGTTTCACGCAGTACTGCTGGGACTGAAGCGGCCGGAACGATGATGATCGCGAGATCGATATCGCAGGGGACGGCAGAGATGTTTTTGTAACAGGGGAGATCGAACAGCCTATCGGTTTTCGGGTTGACCGGACAGACCGTTCCCGCGTAGCCGTTTTTCAGGAGATTTTCGGTGAGCGTATATCCGACGCTGCCGGGTCGGGTCGATGCGCCGATGATCGCGATGGACTTCGGCGAAAAGAGGGTATCAATCCGCATATATTTTTGAGGATAAGGGATGAGTGATGCAGGATAAGTGATAAAAGGAATACAAAAATAGGAATGCCTCATCATGCATCACTTATCATGTATCATTCATCATTCCGCCCTCCATTGTAACGGAAAACCGGAGTATTGACAAAAATGCGGAAATTTGCTAGTATATACGGTTTAATACTTATCATTTTACCAGTATGCGTAGCCGCAATTTTTGGCTTTCCAGAGAGGTTTTTTTGAGTCTCGCATTCGGGCTTCTGCTCGCGGTGCCGGTATTCGTATTCGGCGGTTCCCAGGTGATCTACGTCGACAAGGATGCCAGCGGCAGCGAGGATGGCACATCTGCGAATCCGTACCGTACCATTTCCAAGGCGCTGAAGCATGCCGATGACGGGACGGAAGTGCGCGTCAAAGGCGGTACGTATAAGGAGAATATCACCATCCCGAAGCATGTCGATGTCGTGAGCGACAGTGAGAACCGCGACAAGGTGATCATCAAGTCCGACAATGGCGACAAGCCGACAGTGACCATGAAGCACGATACGGCCTTGAGCCATATCACAGTCAAGGGCGGCCGTCATGGCGTGCGCATCCTCGATGATGCCAAGGCGCATATCTTCGACGTGGAAATCAAGGACAGCGATCGCGACGGCATCCATATCGATGCGGCGCCACGAGACAAGAAGTACCGCGTCCTGATCGACAAGGCGAAGATTTCCGAGAGCGGACGCGCCGGCATCTTCGCCGAGAAGCGGTTTATCGTGCTCATCAACAGCGACATCGTCGGTAACGGCAGTGATGGTATCGATCTGGCGCTCGGTACGAAAGCGTGGTTCGAGAACAACCGGTTCAACGACAATCGCGGCAGCGGCGCCAAGCTGACGCTCGACAATGCCGATATCTGGAGCAAGAAGAACAGTTTCCGCAACAACAAGCGCGAGGGCGTGGAAATCAATGCTTACGGCGCGGCGGGCAATATCGGCTTCAAGAAAGCGTCTTTCGTGAATAACGGACGCTATGGGATCGCGGAGGTCGCGCGTACGGCTGCCGGTCTGCGCACGTTCGGCGGAGTCATCTACGGCACCGGCGTCAATGACAATCGTTTCGAGGGAAACGCATCCGGCAATATATCTCCGGTAGTGCGCGGATTCTAAATTATCGGCGGTCTAAGGATGAGGATTATGAAGATAGCATTCATCGGTCAAAAAGGAATACCGTGCATTTCCGGCGGCGTTGAGAAACACGTCGAGAAATTGGCGGTGCATCTGGCGGCTCTCGGGCATGACGTTACGGTCTATACGCGTCCATCATATACGAGCGGGACTCTGAAAGAATATCAGGGCGTGAAGCTGATTTCCCTGCCGAGCATCAGGACGAAGCACCTGGATGCCATATCGCATACGCTTATCGCGACGATGCACGCGCTGTTCCAGGACTACGATGTCCTGCACTATCATTCTATCGGTCCGAGCACGCTGTCATTTCTGCCGCGGATCTTCCGTCCGGGGATGCGCGTGATCGCGACGTTCCATACCCAGGATTATTTCCATCAGAAATGGGGATGGTTCGCGCGCACCTGCCTGCGTATCGCCGAATATCTCACGTGCGCGGTGCCGGAACAGACGATCGTCATCAGCGAGACGCTTCTGGAATACGCGAAGAGAACATACAAGAAAAATTTCGCATTCATCCCGAATGGCGCCGAAGCCGTCTATGAGCCGGATACCGCTTCGCTCAACCAGTGGGGCATCCGTCCGAAACGCTACATCTTGTCGGTGAGCCGTCTCGTCGAGCACAAGGGCATCCATTATCTCATCAAGGCATTCCGGGAACTGGAGCGCCGGAACAAGATCCCGAACAATTTCAAGCTGGTGATCGTGGGAACGCACGCGTATACACAGGAGTACGAGAAGTATCTGAAGGTGTTGAGCGAGGGGACGAACAATATTATCTTTACTGGTGAGCTCCATGGGAAAGATATAGCCGCCCTGTTTTCTCACGCATCCCTGTTCGTCCAGCCATCCGAAGAAGAGGGGTTGTCGCTCGCACTTTTGGAAGCCATGGCGTACGGGCTGCTCGCCATCGTGAGCGATATTCCGGCCAATATGGAGGCTATCCGGAACGACGCCGGCGCAAGCTTCGAATCGAAGAATGTGGAGGCCCTGACGAAAACATTGGCGTATTATATCAACTGTCCGGCAGAGGCAGAGGCGATCGGCGCCGTCGCCAAGAAGCGCGCGCAAGAACATTACAGCTGGGACGCGATCGCGCGCCGAACGGTGGAAGCGTATGAGGAAGTCCTGCATCAGCATGATCATCTGAACAAACATTATGCTCCGCATCGTACGAAGTAAATTCGCCTGGCCGGCCTCATGGGGGCGCACGTTCGTCGTGACGCTCGTTTTCGTGACGCTCGCCTCCGGATTGTTCTGGCTCGATTTCTTCCGCAGTTACCGGGCGGATATGACCGTACTCGTCGTTTCCAGGACAGGAGCATCAGTGGTTGCCCGGGATGTGGCGGGCAACATGGCCGCGCTCACGCGGACATTGGCCTTCTATGAGCGCGTGCTCGCGGAGAACGATCTCATCGATGATGCTTTCGATGGTTCTGCGCCGGACAAGCGCAAGGCGCTCTGGAACGACGCGGTATCCGTGAAACTCGAGAAAGGCGGCAGCACGATCAGCGTGCGGGCTATAGGGGATACGCCCGAGCAGGCCAAGCGCCTCGGGAGACAGACGGCCCAGACGATGTTCGTCGTCGCCGGACTGTATTACAACGTGAAGACGGATGTGGATATGCGCGTCATCGACGGGCCCATCGTCGCGCGGACGCTGGAGAATCCGTTTCTGTTCTTTCTGACGAGCATATTCGCCGGAATATCCGTTACGGCGATCTTTTTCCTGATTCTGAATATGGTGTCTGGATTCACTGGATTCATCGGCGGACGAAAGCAAGCGGCTGATAGTCCGGAGAGAGACGCTCCCGCGGAGACAACGTATCCGGAATTTTCCATTGGTGAGGCTGTCCCGTGGATCGATCCGAAGAAATTCATTCCGGCCAAGCCCAGCACGCTGTCTTTCGGGAAGCGCGCGCATGCTCCCGACAATCTTCCGATTGCCTCTGACGGGATGGATCTGCCGGTGGCGGACGAGGCATCGCTCCCATTCGAATTCGAGGCGCGCCCCGAAGACATCGAAGCATCGTTCGTAGAAACCCCAGAGGAGCCGGTGCGGCCACAGACATCCATGCCAGACGTAGCGGCACCTGTCCAAGGCGAGCCTACGGCCGAAGAATACAAGCGCCGCTTGAACGAACTTTTGGCCGGAAAATAACGGGTATTGACCCGATGTTACCGGCACTGCTCCGCCAGCTGGCGGACGGGAAAAAAAGTAAACTTTTGCTTCACTCACTTCGTTTGGTAATAATCATATGAAACGATATTCGACAAAATTCTGGGTACTATTCGTCGTCGTGGCGGTCGTTTTTCTGCTTGGCTGGTTTGTATTCTGGGAAGTGAGGAATCAGGGGGTGAATAGCCTCAAGGACCTGCTCGGATTGGCGCCTGTCGGACAGGAGACGAGAACCGATCTGGAAACGGTGATATCGCTTGCCGATTCCGTCCTACGAACCGACGGCAAGGAGAAGACGTTCCTCATCCTCTTTCAGAATAATCTGGAACTTCGTCCCGGCGGAGGCTTCATCGGATCATTCGGGATTCTCAAGATGCGCGATGGCAAGCTCGTTGATTTTTCCGTGCACGATACCGGCAATTTCGACGGACGCATCCCGGACACGATAGAGCCGCCGTACCCGATGCGCGAAACGCTCGGTATAGATTCATGGAAACTGCGCGATTCGAACTATTCGCCGGATTTTGGAGAAAACGCGAAATGGGCGGAGGATTTCTACCATATGGGACAGGGGACAGAACAATTCGACGGTATCGTCGCCGTGACAGCCAATGTCCTGACATCGTTCCTGAAAGTCATCGGTCCGGTGACGATCGAAGGGTTTCCCGGGACGTACAGTGCGGACAATGCCATCGTGGATCTCGAATACCAGGTAGAGCAGGGATACCGGACGCAGGATATCGCTTTCGGCGATCGCAAATCAGTCATGGGAATGCTCGGGCTTGAGATCCTGCACCGTGCGAAGGCGCTGTCGCTTTCAAAAAAATACGAATTGTTCCAGACGGTGCTCGATGATCTGCACCAGAAAGACATCCAGCTCATGCTCAAAGATGAGGCGTTGCAGGAACAGGTGGCGGCGTCTCACTGGGACGGCAGGGTGGATGCTTCGTGGAAGAATGATTATCTGTTTCTCGTCGATGCGAACCTGAATTCTTTCAAGAGCGACTATTTCGTGAAGCGCTCGTATGTGTACACAGTCGATCTTTCCGGAGAGACGCCGAAAGCGACGCTTGCGGTCACCTATCGGCACACGGCGCAGGCGCGCGACTGGTTCGCCAAGGATTATCAGACATTTCTCCGTGTATACACGCCGAATGGAAGTTACCTGAATACTGTGACGGGCGCGGCCAAGGATCCTGTGTACGGGGAATTGCTCTGGAAGAGATCTTTCGGGGTGTTGGTGCAGGTGCCGCTCAACACGGAAAAAACAGTGGTGTTTGAGTATGATCTGCCGCGGAATCTCGAGCGCGCGTGGTATGACCTGAAGATACAGAAACAGGCGGGACTTAGCGATGTGCCGGTCACGGTGACGATCATCAAGAAAGACGGAACAAGGGAAGAGAAAAATTTTGAGCTCAATCGAGATACAGTGTTCAGTGAGCTTCAGTAACCACTCGTTCAGTCACGAGCTCTTTCGAAAACACTCCAGAAACCATCGTGCACACCCCATAACGGTCGTTATGAGTTGTGCACGGCGGGTTTCTCGGCAGAAGAAAAGGAGTATGCGCATGTGTCCTCATACTCCTTTCCTTCTGCTTCTGCAGAAAACAGTTTTCTTAACAACTTCAGTCATCATATAGAGGAGTACCATCATGTCCATTCCGCTTGCCTTTAGTTCTATTGTTGTGAGTGTTGTTGTGGTAACACTTATTGGGTTAGCAGTAGTGAGCAAGATCTTTTCCGAAACCATGCAAAAGCTGGATGAGCCTCTCCAGCGAGAGGTAGTGGCTAGTTTGCACAAGAGATACGACCGTACTTTCCTGATACTGATGATGATAGCTGCTCTGTCAGGTGGTTACCTGTTGTACGTGGTGTTTTTGGCGGATGTTTTCAGAGGCGTGGAGCCTTCATCCGTGCTACTAATTACTGCCCTGGATGCATTTATATTGATGGCTTTTCTGATGGTACTCATGACGGTGGTTATCATGATGATAGGGCGAGCCTTCTCTAAGAAGGTCAACTGGGCTATTGGGGTGCAACAGAATTGTGAGAGAATCGAGGGGACTCTCGTTGGTATCAGGGAAGAAGAGGGGGATGACAGACTTTGTCTCTCCATCAAGGAAGATGGTAAAAAATCACGGGAACTTTACATGCACGCTAGCGAGGTAGAATACCTTCGCCCGAGTCGCTTCGAGTGGCTCAAGGTAGTCATATATTACAACCTTAGCGGCAACATGATACCAAGGGGTATCGTGTTCATGGCGAAAATACATTAGGGGCCATTTTTGGCCACCATCACCATTACCGAGAACCTCGTTTCTCGGTGGTGGTTTTGCTTTTTTAGAGGGATTTTTTATGGTACAATTATATAAATGCCAAAATCCAAATTTCAAATGACAAATCAAATCAAAAATCCAAATGATTCAACGGGGGAGTTTGACATTGAGATTTTAAGCATTGGTTTGACATTTGTCATTTGAGCTTTGTCATTGCCTAGATATGCGTTTCGACATCATCTCCATCTTTCCGGAAAGTTTCGCGTCGTATTTCGGCGTGTCTATGCTCCGGCGCGCCCAAGAAGATGGCTTGATAGAGATTCATACGCACAATCTGCGGGATTTCGCCCACGATAGACACAAGACGGTGGATGATACGCCGTATGGCGGCGGGGCGGGGATGGTATTGAAAATTGAGCCACTGGCGGAAGCATTGGAACAGGTATCAGGTATCCCTGCCCGTCCGGCAGGCGGGAGGCATCAGGCATCGGGCGAAAAAAAAGAACAGGAAAAGAGAACGAGGATCATTCTTTTCTCCGCGAAGGGGAGGGTATTCACGCAGGCGGATGCGCGTCGTTTGGCTCTGTATGAC
>JBAQCV010000012.1:0-18911 GCA_049294475.1 Candidatus Moraniibacteriota bacterium
GCGCTCGAGAACCAGGTGATGCTGTCCACCCAGGCAAGCTCCATCTCCCAGGATCCGAGCGAAGACGGCGGCGTGAAGATCTATACGGTAGAATCTGGCGACACGCTTTCCGGCATCGCGGCGGCGAACGGCATCACGGTCAATACGATTCTCTGGGCGAACGACCTGGATAACGTGGATCAGATCAAGCCCGGCGACCAGATATTCATCCTGCCAGTGGCCGGCTTGTCGTATGCCGTGAAGTCAGGCGACACGCTCGACAGCATCGCGTCGAAGTTCACGGCGGAAAAGGACAAGATCATAGCGTTTAACAGCTTGCCGGCCAATGGCGAGATCACGGTAGGCGATACCATCATCATTCCTGGCGGGAAAAAAGACGTGCCAGCCCCTTCCACCGTGGCGTCGAGCGGTCTCGAGCGCCGCCAGTATGCGACCCCTGCCGGCGGCATAGCTACCGATATCTCTTCGGGCTTCCGCAAGCTTGATGGCAAGGCCGGCACGGGGCACAAGTTCCCGTATGGTTATTGCACCTGGTATGTGGCGCAGAAACGCTATGTGCCGTGGCGCGGCAATGCCGGTACCTGGCTGTATCAGGCGAAGGCGCTCGGATACAAGACCGGCAAGACTCCGGCCGTCGGGGCTATCGTGGTCACGACCGAAAACCGTTTCTACGGCCATGTGGCACTCGTGGAGAAAGTGAGCGGCGGCAATATCACCGTCTCCGAGATGAACTATATCGGCTGGGCAAAGACCGACCGCCGCGTCCTCTCCGCCTCGAGCCGCGTGATCAAGGGGTATATTTACTGAGATGCGGGATTTTGGAGAATAGAGAATCAGGAATCATGAATCATGAATCATGAAAAAGAGAAAAGAGATGTAGGATGAGGGGCGGGAGTCTCAAGATGCGAAATACCAAACGGCTCTGATATGATATCAGAGCTGTTTTTGCTTGTATAGAAGCCGTATCTCTGCTACTCTAACAGCAGATTTGAAGAAAAATTATGATTGAAAACCAAGAACAGCTTGCGAAAAAATGGGTAGAGTCGAGCGGAAGGGCAATGGATATTCCAGCTGACTGGCACTGCAAAACACGGGATGTTTTTCAGGCGCGACTGGAAAGGATGACCGGGGCATTGATACAGAGCGGCATCGATGAGGCGAAAGCGTATGCCTTTTCCGCCGTTGCCGGTGAAATCGGCAATAATTCTTTCGATCACAATATCGGCAATTGGCGGGATGTTCCGGGAATTTGGTTTTCTTTTCAGGCGTTTCCAGACGGGAAGGTGACAATTATCCTCGCGGACAGAGGGAGGGGCGTGCTGGAAACGCTCCGGCGTGTCAAAAAAAGTCTTGCTACGGATGCAGAGGCCATCACAACGGCGTTTACGGAAAAAATTTCCGGTCGCGCTCCTGAGAATCGCGGCAATGGACTGAAATTTGTCAGGTCGATGGTTGATGCGAATGAGTGGCGATTGACTTTTTCATCGGGGAATGCGACGATGACGCTGGAAAAGGGTATGAACGTTTTCCCGTCCGAGACCGTGTGGGGGTGTCTGGCGATTTTGGAAGGATAAACGACGGACAGTATGCGTATAGAAATGAAAAAGTTCGGAGACATGCTCATTTCGCGGCCAGCCGGCCGTGAGGCATATTTGGCGTTGTCTGCTTACCTGACAAAAGATGTGAAGAGGGACGAGCTGCTGGAAATCGATTTTGCCGGGGTCAAGGTATTGACGCCGTCATGGGCGGACGAGGTGATCACGAAACTCTCGGAAGAATTCCGCGATATCCGGCTGGAACATACGGAAAATCCGACGGTGCAGGCGACACTCAAGACGTTGCGGGAGTACTCGGGGGTGAAGGTATAGGGGGATAAAAGATAAGTGATGCGAGATAAGCAAGGCGGCTCTGATGTGATATCGGAGCTGTTTTTTGTAAAAAAGCCATATTTTTGTTACAATTGGAAACATCGGTATGAATAAAGAAACTATCAAACGGAAAATTGCTGAAAATATCAGCGCCTTACCCCATAGAGAGGCTGTGAAAAGGCTTTCGCTTTTTGGTTCGCAGCTTCATGGAACGGCGACCGAAGCAAGCGACATCGATATTCTTGTCGAATTCCAGCCGAACGCGCACATCGGGTTCTTCAAGCTGTCGGATATTTTGCAGTTTCTTGAAAACAATACCGGCAGGAAAGTTGATCTTGTCCCGAAAGACGGCTTGAGTAAGTATTTCCGTGACGAAGTAATTTCTGAAGCAGAAACGATCTATGAGCGAAGATAAGAAAGACAGCATCAGGGTGAAGCATATACTTGACGCGATTGCGCTCCTTGACCGGCATCTCGGCGGCGTTTCGGAGGAAGAGTTCTTGCAAAATGACCTACTCATCAACCTGGCAGCGCGGCAGATCGCTATTATCGGAGAAGCGATGGATAGCCTCTCAAGTGAGTTTCGTGACCAACATCCTGATTTGCCGTATCGGAAGGCCAAGGATATGCGCAATTTCCTCATTCATGAATATTTTGATGTGAGTGATAGGATCGTGTGGGATACTTACAAGGCGGATATTCTTTCCCTCAAACCGACACTTGAAGAAATTATGTGATTTCTTGAGGATTAAGCTTCAGGAGTATTTTTCTGCTGTACACATTCTCATACGGTCGTATGAAAATGCGTACAGAGGAGATGGGCCGGGAGGAGAGGAGGTGGTATGGGCGTTTGCTTGGCGGAATCTTGTTCTTTTTTGCGGTTTTTCGTGGTATACTGGGCACGATAGTTTTCTCTCCGATTTTGGAAACGTATGTTTGTGCTTGGTCAAAATAAAAAGAAAACATTGCTGGTGTTTTTGTTCGTTTTTGCCGTCGCAGGGGGAGTGTTTACGACGAGTCATTTTTTTACAGGGGAGTCAGGTACAGCCTTGGCCTGTGAGCCTGATTGTGTTGACGGTACCCCGGACGACGAGCCAGCAGTAGACACCGGAACAAGTGGGGGGGGGTGGAACTGGACGGCAAACCCGATTAAGTGGGTTTTGTATGGTATTTGGTGGCTATTGTCACTTCTCCTAAACGCGGGGGTGGCTTTATATATTTTTGTTATTCATCCGACGAATTTCGAACAACTTTTCAATCTCAAAAGCGTTTATGAGATGTGGAAATTTGTACGGGATTTTTTCAATCTGTTCTTCATTCTCGTTCTCCTTTATATAGCGTTCACGGTCGTCTTTCAGATACAGAAGGATTTCAAGAAAGCCCTGTTGAGCTTGGTGTTGGCGGCGTTACTTATCAACTTCAGCTTTCCCATTTCTCGTTTTCTTATCGACGCGACCAATGTACCGATGTATTTCTTTGTGAATCAGACAAATGCTATTACCCAGCATGGTGATGGCGGGATGAGCGCGATATTGTCCGCTTCCCAGCTTGAAGGAATACTGCTGAAAGAAGGAATAGCTTCTGATGTAGCAGATTTCCTTTTGGCCATCATCTTCACTTTTTTGTTGGCTGTCTCTGTGATGGTTTTGGCGGTGATGATGGTCGTTCGGTTGATTGCCCTCGTAATTTTAGTTATTTTTTCAGCGGCGGGATTTGCGGCATCCATCATTCCAGGAATGGAGCAGTATTCCAAGATGTGGTGGGAGAACTTTTGGAAGTACGCGCTTTTTGGGCCGGCCGCCGGGCTGATGCTGCTCATCTCTGTTCGTTTCATGACCGAAGCAAAGGGCGGTGTAATATTGCAGGGAGCCAAGAACTCAGTGGCGCAGGTTACCGCAGGACAGGATAGCAGCAACATCATCGTATCACTTTCACTCGCGGCCATTCCTCTTATTTTGCTCTGGTTCACCATCGGATTGGCGCAGAAAATGTCCATCGCCGGCGCCTCATCGGTCGTCGGTGCCGGTCAGAAATTTTCCAAGTGGGCGGGGAAGAAGTTTAGTGGATATAGTGCAGCTGAAAGAAATATTAAAGCATATGGGGCTGCAAGGAAGAAACGTGATGAAGAAAAGAATAAAAACAATTGGGGTGCGAGATTAGGTAAATTCACAAACAAAACACAGGATGCGGCATATGGGGCGACTGGTTTGCCTGGAAGCAAGGCAGCTCGCCAACGGGTAAAAGATATGCAGAATAAAGAAATTTATGAAAAAGCAGAAGAGAACAAGAAGAATGGAGTTAGCAGCCCTGAGCTGAGAGCCAAGCTGCATAGCTCTGATGCAACTGAGGCCGCTGCAGCTGCTATGTCTCTCTCTGAGCGGAAGGCGATCAACGATACTGGAGATCTTACAGCGGCACTCCAAGCACTGGGGAATAATTCTAGAGAAGTTTCAGCGCTTATAAACGGATCAAATAGCAAAGCTTTTGAGAATATTGATGGCGCTATGTATAGAAATATCGTAAATTCTAAGGTCATCAGTGATAATCCGGATATCAAGAAACAGTTTGATGCTCAGATAAAGGGAGCGGGTAATGCGGAAGTTCTTGTAGATTACGAAATTGATCAGTTGTCACAGGGTGGCGTTACGCCAAGCCCGGCGCAAATTGCAAGTGTTTTTGATAAGATGCTAAAAGGTTCAGCGAAAGACGCGGCTAAATCAGGGCTTTTGTCTACCGTGAATACTCGTGGCGGAAATAATATGTACATACATGATGCCAAGGATGCTGTTCGGAGGGCGGGACCTAGACGTGTACAAGCTGTTAACAAGGCCGCTGCGGAAGAAGGTGTGGGGAACTATTCATCCATATAGAACTCGAGTATATCAAAGTACATAATAGCAGTGCACGGAGCAAATAGTTCGGTCTTATAGCCTTTAAGTGTTCAGTTGCGCATATTGTATGAATGAACCAAGAGACAATATATTATATTATCCGATGCTGATTTCTAATGTTGGAACAACGGATCATATGACGCAAGAAGAAAGCGCTGCTGCATGGGCCGCTTATTTGAAGCTGCCTCAAATAAAGAGAGACATACTGACCGATAGTCAGATGCAACAACAAATGAGCATTCTCCAGATTACCTTCCGATTGAGTGATGACGCTATCGGCAAAGTGTCGCTGTTGATCCGCAAGATCTTTTTCGGAGAACTGTCATTTGCGGAATGCGAGGCGAAAATCGGATCGATGCTGATGCAAGGCGGAGGGGACCCGAATCAGGCGCGGGCGATCGTGGAGTTCATACAGAAAGAGATCCTGACGATACGGCCGAAGCCGGACGCGGAAGAAACGGAGACGCCGGCGCAAGCCGTGACTGCGAGTATGCCGCTGCTTCAGGCGCTGTCGAAATACGAGAACCTGGGCAATCAGCTGATTACGGAGGATCGTATCCGGATCAAGTCGCAGCCGGACCCGGTGCGGCCGTCGCTCCTCTACTGGCTCAAATACTATCGCGATGAGCTCGGCGTGGGGCACCATGACAACGTGCAGCGCGGGAGTCTCCTTTTTCGTTCGGAAAACGGCAAGAAACTCTCCGCGGAGGAACGCGAACGCATCAACCTCATACTGAAATCCGTGGAGGAGAACTTTCCCCTCTCGATCGACACGGAACGCCAGGAGATCATCTTCCCGAAATTCTCCGGTGTCCTGATGGGAGAGCACGAGGCGCCTCCGTCGGCTCCTTCGCACGCCAGAGTCGTACCAACAAACACGGCATTTTTTGTACCAGAAAAGGCAAAGGAAAATGTGCACACGGAGTATGTGAGTGGCGGTCCCGCCCGCAGCCTGCCCAAGGCAGGCAGCGTTTCGGGCGAGTTGCGCATCGGGCGCAATGCCCCCTCGAGCGTTGCTACGGAAAGAGCGCCGCGTTCTGCGGAGATAGGGAGCGTCAATTTCTCCACGGCGCACGTCTTTCCGGCGGAACGGGAGGCGGCGGAAAACCGGCCGGTTTCGCCACCGACGTTTCAAGACAAAGCGGTCGCTCCGCAGGCACAGTGGCAAACATCGCCACGTCCGGCACCGCGCCCGGCGCAATCAGCACCACCATTCGTACCGCCGCCAGCGCCGAAACGTGCGGTGCAGCAGCTGAGTCCGTTCCGCATCGATCCGGTCAGCCTGGGGGAGAAAGACTAGGGGAGGATGAGAGATGAGTGATGCAAGATAAGTGATGTTATAATGAAGCCAGATATGATGTTCAGTGTTCCGCAATTCATCGATGTCGAGGACAAGATCGCCGGTCCGCTCACCTGGAGGCAGCTCCTCTGGATGATCGGCATGGGGGCGGTGCTGCTCGTCGCGTTCAACACGTTCGACAACACGCTCGCCATCATCATCGCCATCCCGACAGTGCTCATCTTCGTCGCTTTCGCCTTCTATCGTCCCAACGGTTTTCCGCTCACGACATTCGTTTTTTATATGATACTGTTTCTTTTTCGGCCGAAGATATCCGTCTGGGAGCGGCCGACGCACAAGCCATCAGTGCCCAAGGCTCCGGAGAAGAAAGCGGAGGCGGATACCGGAATCAAGCAGATCAATCAGGAGAAGCTGAGGGAGCTAGCGCGTATTCTTGATAGTCGAGGAAAAAAGAATCAGGAAGTATGAATCAGGAATCACGAAAAAAGAAACGAAAGAAGATCAAAAGATAAAAATGAAATAAATAAAGACAATGGAATTTCTCAAGCCGAAAAATAAGGGAGCGAGCGCGTCGAGCACGCAGAAGTACGTGGATGTCGACGAGGTCCGCGACGGTATCATCGTGCTCAAGACCGGAGCCCTGCGCGCCATCCTGCTCGTCTCTTCGCTCAACTTCGACCTGAAATCGACCGAGGAGCAGGATGCTATCATCAGCCAGTATCAGGCGTTTCTCAATTCGCTCGATTTCCCCGCGCAGATCGTCGTCTCTTCGCGCCGCTTCAATATCGAGCCGTACCTGGCCCTGTTGCAGGACGAGGAGAAGCAGCAAGAGAACGAACTGCTGCGTTTCCAGATATCCGAATACAAGTCGTTCATCAAGAATCTGACGGAGGTATCGAACATCATGTCGAAATATTTCTACATCGTCGTCCCGTTTTCTCCGGTGGAGGACGAGCAGGGCGGCCTCCTCGATAAGGCACTCGGTATCTTCAGCACCAAAAAATCCGTCAGCGCGCACGGCAATCTCTTCGAAACGTACAAATCGCAGCTGCTCCAGCGCGTTACCCATGTGGCGACGGGGCTCACGGGAACAGGCGTCCATGTCACGGCGCTCAACACGGAAGAAACCATCGAACTGCTGTTCAACAGTTACAATCCGTCATTGTTCACCGCCGCTACCATCAAGAACGTCGAGGGTATCGAGCTCGCCGCATTGAAACAAATCTGAAAACTATGCCAAGAGGAATCATATTGGACGAACTGGAAAAGAAAAAAGCCGGAGACTTGAAAAAAAAGAGTCTGTTTCCGGCATTTTCGCGTCCCCAGGCGAGCGCGAGCGATCTCCTCTATCAGAAGGGCATCGCCACCATCCGCGACCTTATCGCCCCGCCGGCGATCAAGCTCAGTCCGAATACGATGCAGGTCGGAGAGGTGCTCTCGCGCACGTATTTCGTCATCACCTATCCGCGCTTCCTTTCTACGAACTGGTTTTCGCCGATCATCAACATCGATTTCGCGATGGATATCGCGCTCTTCATCCACCCGATCGAGACGACGGAGATCCTGAAAAACCTGCGCAAGTCGGCGACGCAGGTGCAGTCGCAGATCCATATCGAAGCCGAAGGCGGGAAAATCAACGACCCCATTCTCGAAACCGCGCTCGAGGATATCGAAAGTCTGCGGGAGAAACTCCAGCAGGGAACGGAGCGGTTCTTCCGGTTCGGTTTGTATATGACCATCTACGGGGAAAACGAAAAAGATTTGAGCGACAAGTGCCAGATGGTGGAGTCGGTGCTCGAGGCCCAACTCGTCTATACCAAGTCGGCGGTGATGCGGATGGATCAGGGATTCATCGCGACGCGTCCGCTCGGTAACGACGTGCTGGACGTGGCGAACAACCTCAATACCGAACCGCTCTCGACGACGTTCCCGTTCGTTTCCTCCGACCTTTCTTCGAACGAGGGCATCCTCTACGGCATCAACCGTCACAACAACAGCCTGGTACTCTTCGACCGTTTCAAGATGGAGAATGCCAATATGGTGGTATTTGCCAAGTCCGGAGCGGGCAAGAGTTATACCGTGAAGCTCGAGGTGCTCCGCTCGATGATGTTCGGATCGAGCGTCATCATCATCGACCCGGAAAACGAGTACAAGCACCTCTGCGACGCGGTCGGCGGCACGTTTCTGAAGATATCGCTCAACTCCGATGTCCACCTCAACCCGTTCGATTTGCCGAGCAAGGTCAGCGACGAAGACAGCGTGGGCGTGTTCCGCAACACCATCGCGAACCTGATCGGGCTCCTGCACCTGATGCTCGGATCTGTCACTCCCGAGGAGGACTCGATCCTCGAGCGTGCCATCCGCGAATCCTATGCTATTCGCGATATCACCGAGACGAGCGACTTCTCGGTATTCACCGCGTCCTCGTTTCCGACGATGTCCGATCTCTACGCCGTACTGCAGAATATGGAGGGGGCCGAATCACTCGCCGCGCGCCTGGAGCGCTACACGGAGGGGATCTTCGGCGGCTTCCTCAACAAGCAGACCAACATCGAGACCCAGAACCAGCTCGTTGTGTTTAACATCCGCGATCTGGAAGAGGAGCTCCGTCCCATCGCCATGTACATCATCCTTCAGTTTATCTGGAACGAGATCCGCTCGCACCTGAAGAAGCGTATCATCGTGGTGGATGAGGCCTGGGTGATGATGCAGCACGAGGATGCCGCGTCATTCCTCTTTGGTATCGCCAAACGCTGTCGCAAATATTACACGGGACTGACGACGATCACGCAGGACATCGGCGACTTCGCGTCATCGCGCTACGGCAAGCCGATCATCACGAACTCCTCGATGCAGTTTCTCTTGCGCCAGTCCGCCTCCTCGATCGATCTGGTGGCGGAGACGTTCTATCTCACGGATCACGAGAAATTCCTCCTGCTCGAGAGCAATGTGGGCGAGGGCATCTTCTTCGCCGGATCGAAGCACGCGGCGATCAAAGTGATCGCCTCCTACAGCGAAGATCAGATCATCACCTCCGATCCGCGCCAGCTCCTCGAGATCGAACAGGCGAAGCAGGATTTCGACGCCGGACGATGATGAGGCAAATGGAATCATGAATCAGGAATTTACCCGGTGTAATCCCGCTTTGCGGGTGCTCACAGAGTGAGCAATTACACGGGGTGAAGAATCAGGAATCATGAAAGGAGCAGGATGAGAGATGCGGGATAAGTGATAAGAGATATGTTATGGCACCTCAAGATGTCCTACAAAGAGCGCGACAGGCGAGGCGGGATGTCCGCAGCGGCAGGATGAGAGATGCGCAGGGGAGGAACGCTGCCAGCGCGACATTCACCGGAGAAAAACCATCCGCGCTTCTTTATCTCGGGGTGTCGATGATCGCGCTACTCAAAGACCTCCTCGATCTCGTGGGCATCGGATCGCTCCCGGGAATCGGCACGGTGGTCACCATATGCTTCGGTTTTCTCATCTGGATCCTGCTCACGGTCTTCGACCGGTCTTCCCAGCACACGGGAATGAATATACGGCTGATACGCGGATTGGTAACGATATTCTTCACGCTGATCGAGGCGGTCGGTTTCGGATTGAATTTCCTGCCCATCATGACGCTGACGGTCATCGTGCTATACCAACTGGCCAAACGAGCTTACAAGAAAGCTAAAGAAGAAGCCGAGAAAAACCCGGCTCCCGACGCATACAGGTACGCTTGAACAATGGTATAATAAAGCATATGTCCCTGCTGGAAATACTCTCGAACAACCGCCGTTTCATCGTTACCGGGCTATTGGTGTTTTTCTCGCTCGGATTTCTCAAGTTTTTCACCGAAAGCGACCGCTTGAGCCCGGTCTTCCAGAACTTCATTGTGAGCATCGTTTTTTTCTTGGTGATTCCCGTGTTGTATAGTAAGATAGTACTCAAGGAGTCCTTGAAAAATCTCGGTTTTCAGAGAGGGAACCTCGCTGCAGGCGTGCTCGCGGGCATCGCGGGCATCGTAGTGGCAGGTGCGGCAGTGGTGTGGCTCGCGTCGGTGTTTCCGGACTTCCGCGCACAGTATGTGTTTCCAGTCCTGGTGGAAACGAACTTTTTCTGGTTCGTGCTGTACGAGCTCGTGCTGGTTGCGTTCGTGACGCTACTCTACGAGGTATTCTTCCGTGGACTAGTGACGCTTCTGTGGCTGCGGGCATTCGGGCTGTGGGCTGTGTGCATCCAGACAGTGATTTTTTTCGGGTTCGCATATCTGAACTATGATGTTTTCTGGCCGATAGCGCCGCTCCTTATTTTCGCTCCGTTTGCGGGATTCATTGCCCATCGCTCCCAGTCCATCTGGTATTCGTTTGCGGCAAGCTGGATCTTCCTGTTCCTGACCGACATCTTTTTTCTCATATTTCATTAGAGGTATATGCGATCATTTCGCACAACACAAAAAACAATTGTAGCTGCCTTTCTCGTTCTGGAATTTTTCATTACGAATGCCCTTGTTGCGTCGGCTGCTGGTGGCGGTGGCGGAGGGGGCTCCTTTTCGGCCTCGCAAATGGCAGCCGAGCTGGAGGCTCGCTACCACGTCAATCTCGGCTCCGCGCAGAATCAGGGAGAACTGTTCAATGTTTCCGATACCAAGAAGCTCGCTCCGGAAGTCTCACTGTTCTTCAATCCGAGCGATCCGAAAGAGGGAGAAAAAATTACCGCCCGCGCGTTCCCCATTTATTTCACCAACACGGAGGCGAGCCTGTACTATGGGTGGTACCTGAAGCGCAAGGGGTGCGATTTGAAGAAGAATGTCACGAATGAAGAAACTCTTGATCGCTGCAACGCTTCCGATCCTAATCGCGGAACCGACCAACGAGAGAAAAAGGGCGATATCACTGTTGAGGACTGGAAAATCGAAGCGACGCGGATCATAGCGCAGAACGGGTATGCGGGGCCATCGGCACCCGGCACCCCACTCGACGATGACGGGTACAAGGCGAAATACGGCGGCGACAACAAGACCAATACGCCGGATCATTGCTATGTCAACGACGCGCAATCAGGGATAAACTATGAGCTCGGGGGCGGTTCCAATACGTCATTCACGTGCCCGACTGGCACCTCGCCGGTCTGTATGGCCAATGAGGAGGAAGTGACGCAAACCGGCGGCACCTTTGAGTTCAATGCTACCGGCAATTGCGTCACATCCGGTCTCCCTGCCTGTTCATCGTCCGGTGTTCCCACTTGTGATGTCGGGTATCCGCGTTGCGTGGCGGATCCGGAGACGACGACTTCGTGCGGTACGGCTCTGGCTGCGTGCTCCACCGATACGACCTCGAGTGCGGCACCATATTGCCGGCATCTGTTCCCCAATGCCAAAGGTAAAACAATTGCCGGCGATTCTGTTAGTGAAATAAGCGGAGACGGAAAGTTTAATGAAAAAGAAGAAAAATTCTGGGGCACCGATCAGGCTGATCCCGATACGGCTGACAACGGCAACAAGGACGAGGCGAACGTCGTGGGCCTGGGCAATTCGACATTCACGTGGAACTATGCTGCCGGAGACAAGGTGGGTGTGGCGGTAGAAGGTACCTCCATCATCTCCACCAAGCATGATGACTCCTCGTATATGATCATGTGGGCTTTTTCAAAAAAAGACTGCCCCATCTCGCTCGCGAGTGGAAAAGGAGAATACACGAAAACCATCAAGGGGTACTCGGTGAAGATTCCGACCGCGGATTTCGATCTCAACAAATGCATCGAGAGGAATCTCGTGGATCCGACAAAGGGCGGACAGTCGACCAATATGGAAGTCGCCGTCACCGCCACGCCCAACAACCCCGTCAACGATGAGTCGGGCGACAACAGCGGTGATATCGTGATCGTGCAGGCGAGCGTGAGCAACGCGCAGCGCAACCTGACGGACATGGTATTCGACTGGACGGTGGAAGCGAGCAACAACGCGCAGTTCACCCCCGCCTCCACTGCCGATGTGACGGATGCTCTGCGCAAGGCCAACTTGATCGGCAACACCAAGGGCAATGCGCTTGACAATATCAGGTTGAAGCTTGACTTTGATGCGAAGACGATCGCGCCGTATGTCGATGCCAACCGCATCGGATATCTGCGTTTCAAAGTCACCGTGACGGAGAATTTCGCAAGCGACATAACCCGCAAGGGGAAAAGCGATGTTATCGTGAAGTTTACTTCAAGTGGTAAAAAGATCAGCGCATATACGGCGGCTGTGGTGAAACCCAGTGCGAATGGGCAACCGTATAAGGTCGTGTTGCCGGGGAACACCGGCGCTATCTGTACCGGTGATTTTACGAAAACTCCCCCCGACATTCTGGATCGTACTGCGTGTCGCGTCGTCAAAAGCGAAATCGTAGGACTCTCTATCGATCCGACGGGACTTTCGAGTTTTTACTGGACCGTCAACGGCAGACCGCTTACGTGCTCTAAGTCAGGTGTTTCTCCTGATTGTGAGATGTTTGATGGCGTAGAAAAACCCGGTCAACAGAATGAAGTGAACTTCCTTCCCATCACGGGCAACCCGGGAGACGTGTATACGGTCACGGTCACAGCCAACGATGTCACTTCCGGCAACACGCTCACGCTCACGCGGGCATTCCATGTCGTGGAACCGACCGTCGCGATCGAATCTCTCGACAAGAATGTCGCCTGGCCGAAATTCCTCGGGCAGTACAAGGACATCACCGGCGCGGCTGTCGAAGCGTGTCCGGACGGCCTGTGCAATGACTACAGCACATCCATATTTCAGGCGTTTAGCGGAGACAAGCTTGGTTTCCGCGCGAAGTTCATCCCGAGTTTTCTCGGCAGCATAGCAGTGAAAGAGTGGACCGTAGATGGGGAAGCGGTCGTCGAGGATCCTGTCGGAGAGATCCATTTCACGGCATCCAAACCGGCATCCGGAATCTACAATATCGGCCTGCTCGCCCAAGCGGTGGCACCTGACGATATCCGCCGTGCTCTGAGTGACATCTGGAATATTTCTCCGTTCGATTCCCCCGAGATCAATTTCTCCACCACCGCCCAGGTAGAGCTGCAGGAACCCGGCATCACCGGAGGGCCGCTCCAGGGGCCGCGCAAGTACTTCGCCGCGATCGCTTCGTACATTCCCGGATCCGTGATATTCACGTTCCGCATTTTCTTGAGCGCCGCGCTCGCACTCTTCGCGCTCAATTTCCTCTATGCCACATTGCAGGATCGCCGTATGCGGGATTTCGTCGCCAGTATTCCGGACAAGCCTCTCTAGTTGAAAGTCGGTATTTTGGCTTGACAGAAGCAATAAAACCTGCTACAATAGATAGAGACAGGTCGAGTGGCGACCTGATAAAAAAGCAAAACGGGTGTTGCCCCAGTAGCTTCAGAAGAAAGCAACGGGGTGAACCCGTTTTTTGTTTTTTTGCTTCAGATAAGCCGTAAGTATGCCAAATAAAGACAAAAATTTCAGAGTAAGATATTTCGCCATCCTGCCGCTTTTCATAGCGGGCGTGGTGTTTTCTTTCGCATTCGTTTCTATCGCCTTGGCAAGTGGGGTAGCTCTCTCCGAAGTCATCACACTTGCCAACAACGCTCGCGCCAAAGAAGGATTGGCGCCGCTCGTAGAAAACCCAAAGCTTTCGGAAGCGGCCAAAAACAAAGCCGAGGATATGCTGAAAAACGACTATTTCGCCCATACGTCGCCGGACGGCGTCACCCCATGGGCGTGGATCAAGCAGTCCGGGTATCAGTATAAGGCGGCCGGAGAAAATCTGGCGATCAATTTCGACAGTGCGAAAGAGCAGCACGGCGCGTGGATGAAGAGCTCGACGCACCGCGCCAATATTCTCAACGCGACGTACAAGGAAATCGGAGTGGCGGTGGTGAAAGGAAAAATCGACGGACAGGAATCCGTCGTGACGGTGGAATTCTTCGGTACGCCGATATATGTCGCAGCTGATCGCGCAGCCCCTGTGCCGCCTATCGTGCACAAAGCACCCGCGGAAATCAAAGGCGAGGAAACGATGAGCGCAGCGCCTCTGCCGGCGATTGTTCCGATGGTGCCGGCTGAAAACATCGCTCCGCAAAAGGTCATCGCAGCGCCTCCGGCCGTACGGATGAACTGGCTGGACATCGCCACGCTCGCTTTCACGGCAGTGCTGGTTTTTGTCGCGTTTGCCGCACCTATGGCTTTCCTCGTGATAGCTTATGAGTCGCTCATCACCGCCATCAGGGCGAAAAACACCGAAATCGCCGAGGCTATCGATAGCCATCGGAACGGCATGCTGGAATATCACCCGAGACTATGAGGCTCTATGGAGCTATAATGTGAACACAAAGGAACAAGGCGCGAGCCTTGCTTTTTCTTACGGTGAGAAATGTTGAGAAACCCGCTGGCTTCTAGACACGATGCGTAAAGTTTCACCGTATTCCTCGGATAAGGTACAATGGCGTCATGAAAGCCATCCTGCCAATCCGGATTCTCATCATTTTCTTGATCCTGCTCGCCATCAGCGCCATCTTTGCGTGGAGCGGGCTTGACGGCATCGCCTGGCTGAAGCATATCCGCAACTTCGCCGCCATATTTCTCTCGGGCTCCATACTTTCGCTGATCCTTGCAAAAAGTGTCCACACGGATCCTGCGCGCACCGAGCACAGGGTCATCACCTCGCTGATCCTGTTTCTCCTCTTCGATCCCATTTTCCCCTGGTGGGCATTTCTCGCGTTGGGCGCCTCGACGGAAGCGCTGCAGCGCCTCATCCGTACGCGATCCGGCCCGATGTTCAATCCGGCCGCACTGACCGCATTCGTTTTCGGCATTGCCGGTTTTCATCCGGCATGGTGGGGGGTGGATTTCCCGCCGAGCATCCCTCTTCTGTCAGGAAATGTCAGTATCGCCTTGCTTTTAACTGCGCCTTTTGCCGGATATGTGGCTTATCGCTATCGGAAACTGCCTATCGTTGTCACCACCATCGTCGTTTTTATCACAGCCTACCTTGTTATCTTCGGAGCGGCGCCGACAGCGTTTCTCATGGAGGGGGCCTTCGTCTTTTTTCTCCTCGTTATGGCAATAGAGCCGAAAACATCCCCAGTGATCGTACGGGATCAGTGTATCTATGGGGCTATCATAGGTCTCGGCATTCCTCTAGGAATGTATCTGGGGGCAACTGATGCCCTCCTCATGTCACTTTTGGTCGCCAATCTCTACACGGTCTGTTTCACACGGTGGCGGAAAAAATGGTCAGTTATGGGCGGATAAGCTATCGACGAAAAACTTGACAGGAAGTCAGGTGGAAAGCGATAAGTGATGCAGGATGAGAGATAAGTGATTTACCCTGTGGTAATCCCGCTTAGCGGGTGCTCGCTTGGCGAGCAATGACACAGGGTGAATGATAAGAGATAAAGTATACAGGTATGTTTATATCATTCGGACAATTCCAAGAGTACTGCAAGCGCCATCTGATGGTGATCGTTCTCGTGTCTCTGGCGGTCGTGGAGGTCGTATCTCTCTCGTTTGTCATCAGTGTACAGCCGGGCGGTGTTGTCATGCTGCCTGTCCGGCAGGCACGAGAAAGCGCGGTGTCCGAGCCGGTGCTGAAGATTTCCGAAATCCGCGGCCCCCGCATCGATGATCAGGCGGCGATGGTCGTCGTCAAAGAGTCTGCGGAGGATACTGTTGCGACGCAAGTGGCGGTATCAGCATGCCATACTCTCCCACTCGATATCTGGGCGTTTCTTTTGATAGCGTACGCAGCGCTTCTCATATTCAACTTCTCGTATACATTCCGGCGGGTCACCGCACCGCAGTGGTTCTGGGAAACACTCTATACCGCGCTCTTCATCATCGGATGGTACGCGTGGGACGGGTGCCGCGACTACGTCTGGTTCCCGTTCGCCGTCGTAAAATTCGGCCTGATCGTCTTCGCGCTCTACGCCTATCTTCTGGAAAAGAAACTCTCGGAAAAAACAGAAAAGACAGCGAGCCTGCTTTAGAAATTACCCTACAAGGTAGCAGGCAGATACAAAAGCCGACCCGCCAAGAGGGGGTCGGTTTTCTTTCGGTTCAGGAAGTCTTTTTTACAAAAGACCGACTTGGCCAAAGAACGTGAGACTGATGACAGGGACGAGAGCAAGCAGGAATGCCATGCTGATCTCTTCGTTCTGCTCCGTCTCCTTGGCTGTCTGTTCGCAGCTCGGACACTGTCCTGTGGAACAGGATGGATCAGTGGCCACGGTGTCCATTTTCGGCTCCATAGTTTTTTTATGTTAATTTTTATGGCTCTAGCAAGCTTGCCAAATCGACTCTTGGAGCTTGTCTGAAGCCTGTTGAGAAAGAAAAAACGGGTTCTAGACGCAGTCGTCCTCACCCGTTTTTCATTTCTCAACATATTCATTATAGCGCAAAAACGGGGAAAAGTCAACCCCAATGCCCATGGTATGTATAGTTGACTTGACATGGTATGCTGCTATCGTGTATGCTGTATGTAAAGTCAACTATACATACTGATATGCGGGAATGCATCGTCAACAAGGTGCTGGACATACGGCAGAAAGCCTCGATGACACAGGAGGAACTGGCAGAGGTGGTCGGGGTCACGCGCCAGACGATCATCGCGCTTGAGAAGGGAAATTATATCCCGTCTGTTCTGCTGGCGCTGAAAATCGCAAAATGTTTCAAGCAACCCATTGAAAAAATTTTTACATACCACTATGAAAAATAATGTCGCAGAAAGTATCGTCGCCCTCGTTCTGGCAGTGCTCCTGGTGTTTCTCGTGAATCCGCTCAATCTCTTTATGCCGAGTATGATGCAGATGCTCGCGGTGGTTTTGGCAGGACTCCTGTTTCTTTTGTTCGCCGGTTTCGAGGATGCTGGGACAGCCGCGTATGCTTTCACATTCGCGTGATTTCTTGAAGCGGTCTCATGTTTGAGGTATACTTGGAGAGGCGAGATAAGCGATTTACCCAGTGTAATCCCGCTTAGCGGGTGCTCGCTGGGCGAGCAATTACACAGGGTGAAGGATAAGAGATGAAAGATATGCGTAGGAAAGTTTTCGGAGCGATACTTGTAGTAGGAGCATTTTCGCTCGCTGGCTGCACGACGCCGGAGGTGCGCAAGGATCCAGGCACCAAAGACAGCCTGTCATTTTATTCTGATGC
The DNA here is from genome assembly GCA_049294475.1 of Candidatus Moraniibacteriota bacterium. Lineage (GTDB taxonomy): Bacteria > Patescibacteriota > Minisyncoccia > Moranbacterales > UBA1568 > UBA1568. The sequence continues at coordinate 17,206 of JBAQCV010000012.1, forward strand.
CGGCACACCGGATCCCGCTTCGCCGGAAAAAATATCAGGAAAAACGCCCCAACCCCCGCCACTCAGCCCCTCTAACGACGTAACCGGTAAAAAAATGTACACGAATCCTCCGCAGATGACGATCAATAAGGCTAAGAATTACACGGCGACTCTCAAGACTGATGTCGGCGATATCGTTGTGGCGCTCACGGCCGAAGAGACGCCGATCACGGTCAATAATTTCGTTTTTTTGGCTCGCGAAAAGTTTTACGATAACACGATTTTCCATCGTACGATCAAGGGCTTTATGATCCAGGGTGGCGATCCAGATGGGACGGGGAGGGGCGGCCCCGGGTACAAGTTCGCGGACGAGTCGTTCACTGGCGAATATGTGCGCGGTACGGTCGCGATGGCCAATGCAGGCCCGGATACCAATGGCAGTCAGTTCTTCATCATGCATGGTGACAATGCGCTTCCGCCGAATTATGTGATTTTCGGAAAAGTCATCTCCGGTATGGAAGCGGTCGACAAGATCGCTACCGCTCCGACCAAGCCTGGCGGCGAAGAATCATCGCCGGTCACTCCGGTGCGCGTGCAGACCATCGGAATCAGCGAACAATAGGCGTCACATAGACAGGGCAAACCTCTCCGTCCGGGAGGTTTTTTTGTTTCGTATTTCTTGCGTCGCCCGTTTAAAGAGCGGGAGAAAATATGGTACAATGAAGCAAAATATGCGACACAACACACCGTGGTCATACGGTCCATCCGCTTCTCAGCCGTTGTTGCGAACGGCGGTAATTTTTTTCATGTTTTTCGCGGGCGCGGACGGAATGGTTCCGGAAACACAGGCGCAGGCGGTCTTGCCGCAGGAGGCGCTGGTGGATCTGGTGAAACCCTCCATCGTCCGGATCGCGGAACACGTCAGCGGAACGGCGAAGATTCCCGAGATCAAGGTGGATATACGCAAGCGTCTGGTGGCCGTCGTGCCTGATGCCTATGCGGAAGTGCCGGTGGACGAGTATCTGGTCGGGAGCGGATTCATCATCCATCCGGACGGCTATATCGCGACCAATGCGCATGTGGTGTCGCAGGAGACGGTCAAGCAGTCGCTCGCTTCCGAGAGCGCCCTGTCGGCGCTGTATGAGAACGCATTATTCCTGTCCGATACGGAAATGCAGGAGTTTTTCAAGGCCGAGACGGACAACAGTTTCAGCAAGAAAGTGCTCCAGTATGTCATCGAGCATAGCGTGTTCGAATTGAAAAGCGAGGTAGCGATCCTGCGGCCCGATTCCGAGAAGCGCACCATGCCCGATCTGCTTGCCGAGGGCTTTCCGGCGACGGTTGTTTCCATGAATGATAGTTTTTTGGAAGATGAGAGGGATGTCGCGCTGCTCAAGATCGCAGAAACCGGTCTGCCGGCGCTCTCGCTCGGAGACGGAGATGGGCTGGCCGTGGGAAAAAAGGCTTTCATCATGGGATTTCCGGCAACGGCCGAATTGAATCAGAACAGCTCGCTTGAGGTGACATTCACGCAGGGCGTCGTGAGCGCGATCAAGCAGTCCGCGAACAGGGATTTCAGGATATTTCAGACCGATGCCAAGGTATCCGAAGGATCGAGCGGCGGCCCGCTCCTCGATGAGCGCGGCGATGTGGTCGGTATCGTCACATTCCAGACTGACGAACTTTCCCGCGTGCAGGGGGATAATTTCGCATTTGCTCTGCCGATC
>JBAQCV010000013.1:0-11694 GCA_049294475.1 Candidatus Moraniibacteriota bacterium
CCTTTACCCACCCAGTAGAAGATTTCAGTATCCGGCCCGCACGGTCCTGTCGGACCAGCTTCCCACCAATTATCCTCGGCCGGCAGATAGGCAATTTTTTCCACCGGCATACCAACTGATTCCCAAATTTCGGCAGACTCCTCATCGCGCGGAGCATTGTTGTCACCACTAAAAACTGTGACTGAAATCATCGCAGGATCAAGCCCAAGCCATTCTTTGCTAGTCAGAAATTCCCAGGACAAAGCTATGGATTCTTGTTTAAAATAATCCCCAAGAGACCAATTGCCGAGCATTTCGAAAAACGTGAGGTGAGTGTCATCTCCGACGTCATCGATGTCACCAGTCCGAACGCACTTCTGCACATCAGCGATGCGCTTGCCCATCGGGTGTGGCTTACCCAAGAGATACGGCGCAAGTGGCTGCATCCCAGCGGTATTGAAAAGTACCGACGGATCATTCTCCGGCAGAAGCGGCGCCGAAGGAACGATCTTGTGCCCCCGCTTCCGATAGAAATCCAAATATTGTTTGCGTATATCCGATGTTTGCATAATAGGCAGGGTCTTTTCCGGCTAGTAACGGGAGAGTTTCTGCTCGATGGCGGCATACCCCTGACGATCGATCGTCCGACCGAAAATCACGCGCAATTCTTTCATGGCTTCGGGGACATCCAGCGGGTCGCCGTGTTCCCTCGCGACAGCGGTGATTTTGGAAATGGTCGAGCCCTGCAGCGGCCCATATGATTCCGCGATGCCGCGCACGAGCCTGACGAAAGTATCCTGGGTCATAAATAACGTATATCAAAGCGTATGCATATGCTTCTTCGTGCGGCTGATCTCCTCTTCTATGAGCTCTATTTCCCGCGCCGCAGAACGGAACCGGGCTTCTTTCTCATCGATGCTGACTCTCAAACTGGCGAATTCGGTTTTCATCCTATGGATCTCCGCCTGCAGATCGGCTTGCTTGCGTTTCAGGCGGCTTTCATCGGATTGCAAAGAAAACAATGTCGCTTGCGAACGGCGCACTTCTGTCTGACGATGAGCCTGTTCTTCCGTAGTGGCATCGTGTGTCATAACTGGTGCGGATAATGAATGACAACTATGTACCTCAGAGCTCCCCTGCCTCTCCCGGTTCGACAAGAATGAGTACCCGGCCTTCGGAATTCGGGATGCTTTGCAGAAACCATTGGGGACGGAACAGCACGTTGATTTTCTTCACTGCCGGAAAACCATCCAGCGCCTGCTTGATACCGTCCTCATCTTTCCCCAGAAGCGCCGCGCGCAGCGCATCGCGATCGATATCCGATTCCATCGTCACGAGCGCGTGCGCCTTCAGGCGAAGCGTCCCGTCGGAAAAGTTCGGCACGGAATCGCCATACGTGATGCTCGAGGATACCGGCTTGAACCTGATGCCTCCCGCATCCTTTCCGACCGTATTCTCGATGTTTTCCCGGACAGTCTTTTCCGAGAAAACGAACGCGCGCAGCTTGAATGTGGCCTGGTAATCGAAAGCGTTCGCTGCCGTACCGATCTGCGGAACGGCTGCCGGCGCAAGCGCCGCCATATCGACCTGTTCTTCCAATATCTTTTCATCCGGCAAGAGCTCCCCGCGTATCTCGATCAGGAAATCCTCCTTGGCCTTCGCCTTCGCCTCGCGTTCCGCCGTATCGATATCGACTGCGGCGACCACAGCGATATCGGATGACCCTCCGCTTCCCCCGCCGGTCATCGCCTTCGTCGACTTGGCGGAAAATCCGTCATATTTCGGCCCGCCTTTGAAACCGGGAATGGTGAACGTCGCGGCTCCGATATTGTATTCCGATCCTGCCTGATCGGCGATCACCTCCGCTTCGATCGCTCCGGCCTCTTTTTTGCCGGCCGTCGTGACCATACCCGGTACGGTGACTCCTTTCACCAGGCGGAACAGCTTGCCGTCCGGAGTTTCCAGACGCGTCGTAGCTACGAGGGGTTGCGAGTCGGTGCCATAATTATTGTACAGGATGACCGTGCCGCGGGCTTTCTGGTTCGTTCCGCCGGATCTGCCGGTCGTCGCGATGGTCAGGCTCGCCTCCTTGTCTCTCTCGAGGATGCGTATCGGAATCGTGTTTGCGCCTGAGACGGCGATGTCCGTCCGTCCGTCGAGCTCGATATCGGCAGCCTGTACCGTTTTGTACGGTGTCGCATGGATTTCCGCTTTCGGCAGAAAGAAGAAGAGGAGCGCACCGACGAGAGAAAGGAGCGATATGCCTCCCAAGACGAAGAAGATCATGTGGGCTTTCTTCCCGGTAATCGGCACGGCCGCCTGCCGGGGCTTTTTCTTGAGAGCCGGGACGGCTGTCGTCGAACGTGTTCCGCTATAGAAATTCTTCAGACGCTCGTCGCGCGCCGGCTGCGGAGGAGTGGATATCTGCACAGGCGCTGCTGGCGGTTGCTGGCTAGGGACGGGCTGAGATGCTCGGGGAATAGCGGCTCCCTCGAAACGCTTCGAGTTCAGGCTGGTCAGTTTTTCAGGAGTCGCATTGCGCACGCGGAGCGGCATGGCAGACTGCGATATCGGAGCAGCGACAGCTGCGGGGGCGACGCTCGCCGCCCGTACCAGTTCAGAAGCCGGATAAAAATCACTGCTGCCGATCGCCTCGGAACGGGGCGCTCCCGATACGGATGCGGCCGGAACCGGTTCTGCCGATACGCTGTTTTCCGCGGCTGTCAGTTCCAGATGGGACGTTTTCTGGGAAAAATCTTCCGAATAATTTTCCGTTTCGATGCCGGCTTTCTGCGCAAGCATCTTGCCGACCTCGTCCTGGCTGACGATGATGATCTTTTTCCCCAGCTTCTGCGCCTCGCGCTGGAACAGGCGCAGGTTGACGATGCTCTGCAGCACCAGCGCGCGCTTCGGAAAGACAAAGACGTTCTCCTGCGCGGAAGATTTGCGCAGGCGTCCGATCACGGAAATGATCTCTTCGTCGGATTCGATATAGAAAGTCTGCGGCATATTTTTTCTTTTAGAAAATATTAGTTTTTCTCGATGGATTCCATGCTGCGTCGCAGGATGCTGGACAGCATCTTTTCCTCTTCGATATGATCCAGAAGCGCCAGATTGGCCAGTCCGATCGGCGTGATATCCTGCGGGTTATTCAATTCTCCGGTCGCATCGGTGATGCGGACGATATCGCGCGGTTGCAGGAATCCGACTTGCGGCTGCTTGGCGAACGGGAGGCTCTGCACCCATTCCGGCGACAGGAGCGCCTGTTTGATACCCGGCAGACCCGAGCCTCCGCCGCAGAGGAAAATACGCGATGGCAGGAGATCCGTTTCCGCGAATTCCAACAGGGAGAGCTCCACGCCGCCGAGCCATACGCGGCAATCATCGGCATAGAGCGCCGCTATACGCGCGCTGTCTGCGCCCTGGAGACGGCCATTGGCATAATCAATCTTCATCTGCTCGGCTATCTCGAAACTCAGGTGGAATTCCTGCGCCAGACGCTTGGTGAACGCGCGTCCGCCGAGCGCGAACATTTTCGTCCCTTCGAGTCCGCCATTGCGCACGACAGCGATATCCGTCGTCCCTCCGCCCACGTCGATGAAGATGGCGCTGAAATCGAGCATGTCTTCCACCTCGATAGAGCGCGCCACGGCATACGGCTCGGCCGCGATGGAGAGCAGATCCAGATCGAGCTCGTCGGCGATCGTCTGCAGCGCCCCGAGATGGATCATCGGCGCATAGGCGTTAAAGACGCTCATCGAGACATCGCGCCCTTGGAAATTCACCGGGTTCAGGACATGATAGCCATCGATGCGTACGTCGACGATAGCCGCATTGATCAGCTTCACGTCGATATCGTCCTGTCCCGTTTCCCAGGCGAGCTGGCGCTTGATGCGCTGATAGGCTTTTTCCTGCACTTTCTGGATGATCATCTTGAGTTCCGGGATTCCGATATGCATTTCCGGATTGACGCGCTCATAGTGCACCGTCGTCGTCGTTCCCTTGACCAGCTCGCCGGCGATGCCGATGATGCTTTTTTCCACCCGTTTCACGCCTGCTTTTTCCTTGGCAAGGATGATCGCATCGCGCGAGGATCCGATGACGCCGCTGATATCCGCTACGGCACCGCTCTGCATATTGCCTAACTTCTGCGGTACGCGGCCCACGCCTATGACGACGCCCTGCTTGCGATCCTGATCGACGCGAAAAATGAGGGCTTTGACCACCTCGGTGCCTATATCAAGAGCCAGAATCAGATCCGTATCCCGATTCCACGGCAATTTCGAAAAAAGTCCCATACCCGGTGGTACAACTTCGCGCAAGAAGTTGAAAAAATTATATGTTACATCGTCTGCCCATAGTATCCGTTTTCTACTCTCCAGTATACTCTTGTATGACCATTTTTCGAAGTTGTCCCACCGGACATACACACAATGCTACTGCAGGCGTTCCGGCGTGATACTCCCTATGATGCTTTCCATACTGTCTGTCGACAGCAGTCCGGCGATAGCGCCGTAAGCGCCTATGACGCTGCCGCTGTTGGCTATCCCGCAGCGCAGCGCGCGAGTGACAGATGCGCTTTCCAGAAACGCAGCCAAGAATCCGGATCCGAACGCATCCCCCGCGCCGGTGCTGTCCACCACCTTCCGTGCCGTATGAATGGGGCAGAACCAGCGCTCCGTGCCGTCGAATCCCCACGCACCACGCTTGCCGTCCGTCATGCCGATGATTTTCGCACCGGCCCGGAAGAGCGCCTGGAGAAGAAATGTCTCGTCATTCAGCTGCTCATGAGAATGTCGCTCGGCAGTCCGCAAGACGAGCTCTATGGCCTCATCCTTGTTCAAGAGCAGCACATCCGTCTCTGCGACCGCCTCTAGTACGCAGACAGCGTCTTCCTTGATATTGTGCTGTCCCGGGTTGAAAGCGAGCGAGAAACCATATCGTCCTTTCAGCGCCAGCATAGCTCGCAGGTTCTTCTGCCAATCGCCATTGAGCGCACTGAGGAAAACCCACTCCGTATTCGCGAACGTCTTGTCGATGATCTCGAGCCGCTCGTTGGCATCGCGATTGTGGAAAATAGTGCGTTCTCCGTTCTGCGTCAGGACGATGATGGCGGAAAGATCCGTCTTCACATCCTTCTCCGCGAACAGGAGTTCCGTCGGTACGTTCTCGCGCTTGAATTCATTGACGATCCACCTGCCAATCTCATCTCGCCCCCGCTTGCTATAGCAGCCGGCCCGATGTCCGAGCCGCGTGAGCCCGTGCGCGACATTGGCAGCGACGCCGCCCACCGCCTCATAACGATCCTCGACGCGGTATTTGCCGCCCAGCTCGAAAGCGATCTTTTTCTTGGAAACGATATCCTCGGGCGTCTCTATGATTACTCCTGCATCCGTCGGAAAGAAGATATCCTTGGATACCGATCCGACGCAGATGACCTCGTATGGTTTTTGGCGGAAAAACATAGTTTTTTATTCCGATGTCCCGTTGTGTGCTTCGAATATCTCTGACAACCTGTTGTACTTCGCGATGCGTTCCCCGCGCGAGAGCGAGCCGGACTTGATGAATTCCGCCCCCGTCCCCACGGCGAAATCCGCGATGAAGTCATCGATCGTCTCGCCGGAGCGGTGCGATATCATCCGCTGCATGCCGTGTTTCTGCGCGAGTTCCATACAGGCGATCGTTTCCGTCACCGTACCGATCTGATTGGGCTTGATCAGCACCGCGTTGCAGGCATGCTCCGCGATCGATTTTTTCAGGCGCGCCACATTGGTCACGAGCAGATCATCGCCGATGAACAGGAGCGGCTTTTTCCAGGCGGCCGCTTCTTTGCCGAGCTTGTCCTGCATCTGCTTCCAGCCTTGCCAGTCCTCCTCATGCAGACCGTCTTCGATGGAAACGACGAAGTATTTCTGTATCCATTCGCGATAGACATTGATGAGGCTTTCACGGGAGAGCGACACGCCCTCCGGTTTCAGCACGTATTGGTCATCGGCCGCGTCATAGAAAGAATTCGCCGCGACATCGAGACCGATGAATACCTGCCCGCCAGGCCGATATCCGGCATCCGTTATGGCCTGTACGATCGTCTCGAGCGCCTGCGCATGGCTCTCGAGACGGGGTGCGAATCCGCCCTCATCCCCCACGCCGATCGAGTAGCGTTCCCGTTCCAAGAGTTGTTTCAACGTGTGAAAAATCTCGCTGCCGGCGCGCAATTGCTCCCCATAGCCGACGATGCCGGAAGGGATGATCTTGAATTCCTGCACCGAAAGCCCGGAGTCGCTGTGTTTGCCGCCATTGAGTATGTTGAACATCGGCACCGGGAATCTGCCAGATGACAAGACGCTCTTTTTCTTTTTGGAAAGCAATGTCGCAACATGCTCGTAGAGCGGTTTCTCGGCGGACTGGGCAGCCGCTCTGCAGACGGCAAGCGATACGCCGAGAATGGCATTCGCTCCCAAGCGGGATTTGTTGTCCGTGCCATCGAGCGCGATCATTTTCTTATCAAGCGCTTTCTGATCGCCCGCTTCCATGCCGATGATCGCTTCCGCCAGCTCTCCATTGATATGAGATACCGCATTCTGCACGCCCAAGCCGCCATACCGATGCGGATCACCGTCACGCAGCTCTACCGCCTCGAACGTTCCCGTCGAAGCTCCCGAGGGCACCCCCGCCCGTGCGACCGTCCCATCTCCGAGCGTGACCGTCACTGCGACAGTCGGATTGCCCCTGGAATCCAGTATTTCCCTCCCCTGCACGCCGGTGATTTTTGCCATAAGCCCAGAAAATAATTATTCTCCTGTATCCCGCACATCCTGCATCTTGCATCCTTTTCTCCAGTATATCACGCTTCGAGCGCTTCGAGCCCGGGCAATTGTCCGCCACCCAGATACTCGAGCATCGCCCCGCCGCCGGAGGATACGAAACTGATTTTTCCCATCGCATCCGCCTTTTCCACGACAGCGAGCGACTCCCCGCCGCCGATCACCACGAACGCGCCGCTATCGAGGATAGCCTGCAGTATGGAGGCCGTTCCGATATCATACGGCTTCTCCTCGAATTTTCCCATCGGCCCGTTCCATACGATCGTTTTGGCCATCTTGATGATCCGGATATAGTATGCGATCGTATTCGGCCCGATATCGAGACGGAGCGGCGAATCGAAGTCCTGCGGCAGCAATACTTTCTCGGAAAAAGCTATTTTCTCATCGATCGCTTCGTTGGCGACCATGCCTCCCACCAGGATGGCGTCATAATTCTTTTCCAGTGTCCGGATAAGCGGCAATTTCGTCTCGATCTTCGCCCCTCCGATGACGGCGATGGCGGGATGCTCAGGTGACGATTTCACCTGACTCAACTTTTCTATTTCCTCGATGATACGGAATCCGGCATACGACGGCAACAGCTTCGGCAGCCCGACGATGGAAGCGTGTGCGCGATGACAGACACTGAACGCCTCGTTCACGAATATCGAGAACGGCTTGGCGAGCTCCCTCGAAAATGCCGGGTCATTGGCTTCTTCTCCGGGATGGAATCGTACGTTTTCCAGGAGCAGCACCGCACCTTCCGGCAGATCTGCCAGCGCGTTCTCTACCGTTTCGCCGACACAGTCGGGTACGAATACCACCGTGCGCCCGAGCGCCCGTTCTGCCGCGAACATGATCTGCTTGACGGAGCATTTCTCGTCTTTTCCTGCCGGACGGCCGAAATGCGTGAGCAGCGCGACCCTGGCTCCGGAACATCCGGCGACATGATCCACGGTTTTCTTGACGATGTCGAAACGGAAGTGTTCCTCCACTTCCGCCACGGTATCGAGCTCCACGTTGAAATCCACCCTTACCAGGACTTTCTTATCCGAAAAATCAACTCCTTCGATGCTTTTCAGCGGCATATCCTTTTCTTCATATCTTCTAATCTGACATCTGTCATCCGGCTTTTCATGTCGCTGTCACTTCCCCATGCCGAGGATGCCCATCGTCACGCCGAGAAGTGCGGTAAGCGCCGTGAATACCCACGCACGCATCACGATTTTCGGCTCCGGCCAGCCCTTGGCCTCGAAATGATGATGCAGCGGTGCCGCGAGAAAGACTTTGCGCCCGAAAAAGCGCTTGCTCGCGAGCTGGATGGCGACACTGCCTGATTCGAGCACGTAGATGAACACGATGACGAACAGCACGAGCGCAGAGTTGGTAAGCATCGCGACGACACCGAGCGTCGTGCCGAGCGCGATCGCCCCGGTATCCCCCATGAAGAAGCGCGCCGGATAGATATTGAACCAGAGAAACGCCAGCAGCGCGCCGGCAATAGCCGCGCACAACGCCGCCAGATCCATCCTATTCTGCATGAAAGCGATGAGAGCGAACGAGCTGAAAGCGATCAGCAGCGTCCCTCCATTCAGTCCGTCCAGACCGTCAGTCTCATTGGAAGATATCGCGGCGAACAGAATGACGAATATAAAGAGCGGGATATACCACAGGCCGATGGAGAAATCACCCACTGCCGGGATATGCATCTGGTCCCAACCGAGCTTCGAGTAGAACCACCACGATCCGAATCCGGCGATAAGGAACAGCCACCAGAAACGGAATGCGAAGCGCATACCGCCGCCCTTGTTGCTCCCGTATCCTCGCACGCTCATATAATCGTCAAGCAATCCTAAGATCCCCGCCGTCACCAGGACGAACAGCGGCAGCCATACCTGGGAACGCTTGAAAAAGTCCAGACGCGCGATGAAATTGGTATCGGTCCACTGCGCGATAAACGGAAAAATGTAGTGCGAGACAAGCGCCAGAAGCAAGACCGCTACCCAGATGATCGCCCCGCCCATCGTCGGCGTGCCCGCTTTGCGCGCGTGAAGCCGATTCACGACCGAAAGCTTCTCGCCGTCGACAGATGTCTCCTTTATCCTGATGCCTATCTTGTATCGATACAGTATATGCGTCCACAAAGGAGTCAGTGCGAATGCGAGCACGAAGGCGAAAAAACCCGTCATCAGCACTTTCAGCGCGTTGATGACATGCGGGATATTCTGTATCTGCGAAATCTGGAGATCCATATCCGGTGGTACCTTGTGAGTAAATTATCCCGATTATCTCCAATCGACGGCCTGGAAACTCCAATCGAACATCGAGCGGATACTCTGCCAGCGATACGGGTCGTTGAGCAGGACGGCGATGACGGTGTGGCGTCTGCTCTGATCCGTCGCCACCGCCAGAAGCGAATAGCCGGCGAGCGGCGTGAATCCCGTCTTCGTTCCGATCAGGTTGGGAAACTGTCCGAGCAGTTCGTCGGTATTGAAAATCTCGTGGGTGTATCGCCCGTCATACGAGGTGATGAACGTCTTTTCCAGCCGCATCGTATCCCAGAGGATGTCGTACCGGAGCGCATGCGCCGCGATCAGGGCGACATCGCGCGCCGAAGAATAACACTCCTGTTCCCGTCCGTCCAGTTCCAGTCCCGAAGGCGTACAGAAGTGCGTGTTCTCGAGGCCGAGTTCGCGGGCTCGCTCGTTCATGATCCTGACGAAACCTTCCTGTGTCCCGCCGACATGCTTGCCGAGCGCGATAGCCGCGTCATTGGCGCTGTTCATAAGCGCCGCTTTCAGGAGATCGCGCACCGTCACCTGCTCTCCCGCCCTGAAACGCTCCCCGTTGCAGAATCCGGAACGCGGACAGCCGACACGCGTGCCTTCGGCATAGATCGCTTCCTCATCGATAGTCGCCAGCTCATCCAGATCCTTCACTCTCTCCACCACGAGAGTCGCCGTGAACAGCTTCGTCAATGAGGCGATCTGCCGGCGCTCATCGGCATCATTCTCATACAGCACCTTGCCGGAGTCCGCATCGAGGATGATCGCGGCATGCGCCGTCACTATGCTCAGATTCGGCGCATAGGGCTTCAGCTCCGGATCGAAACTGACCGCGAAACTACGATTCTCGCTCACGAACGGCATGACATCCATCCGGATATCGGATACGCCTTTCACTTCCGCGAAGCGTCCGGATCCGCCGTTGAAATAATCCAGTATGTTTTCTCCGCGCGCCGAAAACGTACCATTCCCGACGAAGGCGTACGTTATACCGACAACAGCGGCAAAAAGGATGAATGTTCTCATGTCGTTTCGGTTTCTATCGTTTGTTTTTTTCCGATGCCGGCAGCATCGTCTTCCAGAATCATCTTCAGCCGCTCATCCTGGGCAAGCATGGCATAGTCCGGCAATTCTTTCGTACCTTTCAATCCGAGCGATTGGAGAAAGCGGAATGTCGGAAGATAGATATAGCCGCGCGCGTCCAGAGGATTCCCCTGCCGTTCGATCAGATCGCGCAACAGGAGATTGCGCAAGGTAAAACTGCAGTTCACGCCCCTGATCGCCTCTATCTCGGCACGGGTGATCGGTGAGCGATACGCTACGATCGCGAGCACCTCGAGCGCCGCTTTGCTCAAGTGTTCCTGGAGCGAGCTTTTGGTCAGCGATTCGATGAAAGCGGCATGTTCCGGTTTCGTCGCGAGCATCGCTTTCCGATCCTTGACGACCAGTTGCAGCCCGCACTGCGCATCATGCGCGTATTTTTCCGCAAGCGCCCGAAGATGTGCAGCCACATCGTCCTCGCTTGTCCGGAGCGTTTTCGCCAGGCGCACGAAAGACAGCGGTTCGCCGCTGACGAAGAGCAGGGATTCTATGGTTGCCGCGAGATGGATGGATGGCATAGTGTTGCTTATGGAGCAAGCCGCTTGATACTGATAGTACTGAAAAATCTCTCTTGTTCGACGAAAATGACGCGCTGCTTCACCATCTCCAGCACCGCGAGGAAAGAAATGATCACCTCGACGCGATCAGTCGCGGTACGGGTCAGATCGGCGAATGATGTCTCGATCCGCTCCAGAAGCATATGCTGGAGAGAAGCGATCTTTTCCTCAAGGGTGATCACGGCGCGCATCTCCTGCTCCGGCAACGCTTCGAATATCGGTATGCCCCCCAGGACATCCGTGAAATGCGAGCGCAGATCGGCAGCCGCGAGCCCGCTCGGCGGATAGAACACCACCTGCGTGCCCACAAAACTCTCCCGGCCGTGTGCAGAGCGCCCTCGCCCGAGCAGCTGTCCGAGCTTCCCCGCCGCTTCGCGGAAACGCTTGTACTCCCGGAGCCGCAGCTCCAGATCATCCATCGATTCCTCCTCCTCATCGCTGAACCCGAGAACCGGGAGGAGTGCGCGTGATTTGATGAGGATGAGGCGCGCCGCGATAGTCAGAAACGACGCGAGGTTCGCAAGCGAGATGGATTCCTCGCGACGCAGGTATTCGAGGTACTGGTCGGCGACTTTCGCCAGACTCACCTGCGTGATGTCGAGTCGTTCCTTCTCGATAAGGGCGAGCAAGAGATCGAGCGGCCCCTCGAATTGTTCCAGATGTATCTGATAAGCCATAATAAAAATGGAGGTTTGTAGCCTGTTTCATCTCCAGAATAGCATTTTTTGGCTGATATGCCAAACGAATCGGCCATATCGGCCATCAGGCACGCAGTTCCCGCTCGCTTCGCGTGTCTTCGAGCGTACCGGCGGAGAACAGGGATATCAACAGCATTCCTGCCGCTATGAAGAAAATGCTCTGCAGGGGAAAAAATATGAGCGCGACGGCCGAAATCAGGGCGCCGAGAATGTTCGCTACCGGTCTGGCGGTCCGGAAAAAGGCTATCACGTCCATATTGTCTCCGTCGAT
>JBAQCV010000014.1:0-14711 GCA_049294475.1 Candidatus Moraniibacteriota bacterium
GGTATTCAACCGAAAACTGACCGAATGGCTCATCGAATACAACTTCCAGAGACCCCATGAAGCCCTGGGGTACCAGACCCCCATGAAAGCCAGCCACTTGTCACCTATGTACTCATCTTGTACACGGGGTTGACTTTTCCATGAAAAAGGTGTATAATGGAATGTTGTAAATTCGGGCGGTGCCTGAATGCAACAGGATGGGTTCGCCCATCTTGGGCACCTTAACAATCATTACTTGCTTGGAGGAACTGAAAATGTCAAGTATCGGAAGTTTTGCGTTACGTTTCGGCATGGGAAATATCCTCGCCGCAATCGTCTTGCTCGGTCTCGCGCTAATGCTGAAATCGTTTTTCGGCGGTCTCGCGCTGATCGGCGTGGCTATAACGCTGTATGGATACGGCCTGAAGGAGGTTCCGGCCAATCCGCCCTCTGCCGGCCTCCTGACCGTGTGGGGCACTCGCACTAGTACGGCTCTGCGGGAGGGATACCATCTTCTCGCCCCCTACTTTCCGTTTTTTCTTGATGTGATTGTCGTCAATATGACGACGGTCAATCAGGATTTCGTGAGCCAGTTTTTCTGCAAGGTGAACGAAAAAGAAGACGGAAAAGGCGAAATGGATAAAAAGGATGAAAAGCCCGAGTCGTTTAGGGCGGGCATTCAGGTAAGCCTCACCAGCGCTATCACCTGGAGACCCGATGAAGATCGCCTGGATGTTTTTCTCAACAATAAGGGCGAAGCCGGGGTAAAGAGTATCCTGGACGACATCCTCCCTCAAGTCCTCCGTATAGAGGGTACGCGGCATACGTTTGAGTCATTGACCGCAGGCAGGGATAAGCTTATCGATGCCATCATCCTCCTGCTGGTTGGCGAAGATTATCATGATCTCACGCCAGCAGAAAAAACCGCTCGAAGGAACGAGATGAAAAACGGCGGTAAGAAAGATATCCTGGGACTGGGCATCACGATATTCAAGGTGAATGTCGGAGAACCGGATCCGGGCGAGAGCAGCAAGAAGGACATCGAGAATCTTGCCAAGGAGCAGTTCCAGCGGAGAGGGGAGGTGTATGAGGTCTCGACCGAGATAGCACAGGCACAGGAGCTGCACAAGGCATATGTTGGTGCCGGAGAAACAAGGACACTGCACGACTGTATCCTCGAGATACGTCGCAGGAAGTCCATCAAGGAAGGCCATGGGCAGGTCTTTGAAATCCCGGGGATCGAAGCTCTCGGTCCGGTAGTCGGTCCTATCGTGGCTGGCGTAGCGGCAATGGCAAAAAGTGCTGGTACGGCAACCGGTACCCGTACCCAATCTCAACAGTCAGACTCTGGTCAGGCAAAACCGATGCGCAAGCGCGGTGCGCCGCCACCTAAGTCTGAAGAATAGGAGAAACCGTCATGGCAGAAAACACCAAAAGTACCGATGCGGGCGGGCTAGCGAAGCTCATCCCCATTCTCAAAAAATGGGGGCCGAGAATAATCCTCGCCAGCATCGCTGGAGTGATCGCTGTCGCTCTCATCGGCAAGATCCCGTCCTGGGGTGGGCACGGCGACGAGTGGGTGACGGTGACGCGGGCGACGTGTTCACCAACATGGAACAATGACCGGGGATGGTGCACGGTCGTCAAGGACGCGGCCAAGGGAACGTATCGGATCATTCCCCGGTACAAGTCATGGGAGCTGTGGCAGAACGACAACACCTATATCACAGTTCCGCCCCATGGACTCGACATATATGCCCATTGGAAAGAGCACGAGGGATTCATCGATGAATTCCACCGGACAGCTCACAAGAAGGGTGGTAATAATTATGGAGCCCTTGCTGTCAGGATCGGAAACATGGATATTATCGAAGCTCTTAATTCTTCGCGGGCTCCGCGAGAATTCGAGGTAGCAAAAGATGGCACAGAAATTGCCATCACCGTCAACATCATGCCAACTTCAGGGTTCTGGCAGCACAATCGTGGAGGGCTCTCAGTCGAAGTACAACGCCTCGACTAGCGCCAAACTCTGTCGCGACATGCGACAGGAACGGACAGCAAAGTAACACTTGCGCTGTCCGTTTTTCTTTTGTCTTAAAATTTTCTACACGAAGAACGCCGCGAGCTGGCTCACGATGACAAGCGATGCGAGTGCCACGGCGATACCGATGATCGAGTAGGTGACGATCTTTTTGCCGGTATCGATGCGATCCTCGTCTCCTGCCGCCGTGAGATACATGATCCCGCCCACGACGAGCATGATGATGGCGAGCACGCCTACGATGGAGAGGAGAAAATCGAGCACTTTACGCGCGATCTGCGAGAGCGTCGTGGCACCCGATACCGCGCCAGTATTGACCTCCCCCCAGCCGAGCACTGTTCCGATCTCTTTCAAGAACGTCGGTGCCGCGATGCCTATGGCAAGGCCTATCATCGAAGCCGTGATGGCGCCTTTGGCAAGCTCCATCTGTTTCTCGTTACCAGCGGAGGTGATATAGAGTACCGCGCCGATGACGATGAAGACGAGCGCGAGGATGACGATGATGCTCCGCAATGTTCCGAGAATGCTATCGAGCACTTTTTCGACCGTATCGTATTGCAACGGATTTTTAAATTCTATGTTTTGCGAAGACGCTGGTGGTTGTGTGCTTGTACCTGCTGGTGGTTGTGTGCTTGTACCTGCTGGTGGTTGTGAACCAGCTCCTCCTGTTGCCGCAGCGGTTTTGCAACACTGCGGTAAAGCCTGGGTTTCACAACCGGTACCCTGTATTTTGTCAGCAGCGCTACAGGTAGCCACACAAGTACCGCTTTGTGATGCACAGGTCGGTATCCCGGCGGAAGGAGCACAACATTTCGGCGTGCTCCCAAAACAATCTGTGCTATTCGTCCAGTCGGCAAATTTTCCGGCAGGGCAACTGGCAGTCTCCCCGGCACATACGCCAGGACACAAGCCTGCGGAGACGATCCCCACTTGTGCAACAAAAAAAACAAGAAGGGACGCCGCGATGAGACTGAGATTAAAGAAGATGGGTTTTTTCAAAAAAATCATAGTCTCGGCAGGTGAGGACTTAAAAATTAATGCAGATACCGACGATGGAGATCCCGTTGCAGCCGCCCAAGAACTGATTGATCGCCTGGATGATCACCCAGCCGGAGAGCGCCACGAGCACGCCGACGATGGAGTATGTCATATTGCGCTTGGCGGTCTCGATCATCCCCTCGTCGCCGGCCGATACGAGGTACTGGATGCCGGAAATGACGAACGCGATGATGGCGATCATCCCGACGAGCGCGAGGAGCCACCACATGAAATTCATCAGAAGAGACTCTACCGGGCTGGAAGACAGTCCCGTCCCCGTAGGAAAACAGACTCCTGCCCGTATCTGACCATGACACACTATCGGCGCCGCTTGTGCGACAGCGACAAAAAGAAAAATTATCCCTGAAATGAAGAGGTTGAAAAGCAAAAGTCGGCGCATATATTTTTATTTCTTATCTTGCGTTCTGCATCACTTCTCAAGTATGCCTCTTCTCTTACTCACTCATCATACGCCCGCTTCGCCCGCCTAGGCTCGGCGAGGCGAGTCGCTTATCTTTTATCTTCCTTCATAGTACCATTTTTAAGACAAAAAAACAACCCCGCCGAGGCGGGATATTGTTTTATGCTATCTATCCGGCAGAGACTAGAACGTTGCTGTTCCACCCGCTTTGAGTAGTCCTTCCACGGCCTGGATAATGACGAAGCCGATGAGAGCGACGATGACACCGATGATGGAATAGAGCATGGCGTTCTTGGCTTTCTCGATCTGCGTCTCATCGCCAGCGGCGGTGAGATAGAGAATACCAGCAATCACGAAGCCGATAATGCCAATAAATCCAAGAATGCCCAAGAGCCAGTTCATGATGCGCTGAATAATGAGGTAGATACTGTCCCCGGGAAGCCCTGAGACTTTGGCGTTTCCTTTGCCTGTACTCCACTGTGCGCCGACGACTGCCGGAGCAACGATGAGCGCCAACGCGAAAGCCGCATATACCGCCTGTTTGATTTGTTTCATACTTCTCACCTCCTTTCTGTTTATGTTTTTATTCTTCTATTTCTTTAGAGAACTTTCAGGTTTGGTGCAGTTCGAGGCGCAAGCGAGGAGCGGAGTAAGCGGTACTTCATAGTACCGTGTCGAGCACTGGAGCTTGGAACGAAGAAATGTGCCAAGTATGAAAGTTCTATGAAAAAAACACTGTGAGCTGGCTGGTGAGTACCAAAGCCCCAAGCGCAATCACGATGCCGATCACCGACGCGAGCGCTGAACGTTTGGCAAGTCTGATACGATCCTCGTCTCCGGCAGCGGTCAGATACAGTATACCGGAAACCACTAGCCCGATTATACCAAGAACGCCGATGATTGACAACAGAAAATCTAATATGCGCAAGAGTATCACCGAGAATGGCGTGGCATTGGTGATGACGCCTCCCGCCGCGAATACCGTGCCGATATGAAACAAAGTCTGCATACCCGTTATTTATTTCTTCGTTCCGGTCGATGAGGAGGTATCACAGGAAAACGTGAAGCCGCTTGACGTGATGCCGAGTCCGGGGACTTTGGCTGTCAGAATCTTGAGCGTCGTATTGACGATGAGCCACGCGGCGAGCATCACCGCGAAACCGATGAGCGCCGCTTTGATGCCGCCCTTGGCGGTCTGCATCATCCCCTCGTCGCCGGTGGATACGATATAGAAGATGCCCATCGCGACGATCACCGCGATCGCCACGAATGTCATTATTTTCAGCCCCCAATTGATGATCCCATTGCCGCCGACGACGAGGTGGCAGACGGTGCAGGGCTTCTGCTCCTCGGCAGTCCCGGAAGAACGCCCGCATGGCACCAGAGCCGCTTCCGCGGAGAGCGGCACGAACGCCGGTACGAGAGAAAAAAGAAATATCCCGAGAAAGAACATGCGTGCGAAACGGAAAGTCAGCGATCGAAAGCGTCGGTTGTTGTTTTTCACGTCCATAGTGCTGGCGTATGCCCTCATCATACCACAAAAACGCGCTCTCTGGTATGCTAAGGATGTTCCTATGCCATACTTCCTCTCCTTCAAAAACCTGCCCCTGGCGGCCGTCCTCGCAAGCATCATTCTTTTCTATGCGTTCGGTCTCTTCCACCTCGGAAAATTCGAGACGGTAGATGAACACTTCTGGAAATACGAGCGCATCCCGCAGTATTGGAACGCGCTCGCGGACGGCAAATGGAAAAAAACATACATCAATGATAAGCCTGGCGTCTCCGTCGCGCTCGTATCCGGCATCGGGCTCTTCTTCGCCGATCCGGAGAGCCATCGCCTGCGCGATACGGAAACGACCCTGGATGGGAAACTGACCGTGTACGATGCAGGGAAGACAGAGCGTATCAACATCGCCTTACGCCTCCCGATCCTCGCCATAAGCGGCCTCCTCGTTCTGTATATCTTTTTTGCCATCCGGCGCGCGAGCGATGACCCTCTCCTCGCCGCTCTCACCGCGATCATCATCGCGCTCTCGCCGATACTCCTCGGCATCTCGCAGATCGTCAATCCCGACGCGCTCCTCTGGTCGCTCGGCGCTGGCGCGTTTTTCTCTTACTTCGCCTTCCTGAAAACCGAAGAGAAGAGGTTTCTCGCCGCGACAGCCGTCCTCACCGGATGCGCCCTCCTGTCCAAATACACCGCCAACATCCTCTACCCGCTCCTGTTCGCCCTGCTCCTGAGCAACTTCTTCTTTTCTCACGGCCGCATCCTCGCGCGCGGCGATGTGGCCGCCTATCTGCGCCGCCATCTCCTGTGTTTCCTCGCCGTCATTCTCGGTTCTTTCGCCGTGTTCGCCGCCTTGCTGCCGGCGGTCTTCGTCAAGCCGTCGCTCTTCTGGCAGGGCACGCTCGGCTTCTGGCAATCGACACATATATTCGCGCCTCTCCTCGTGATCCTGATCGCGATCGGTCTCGACGCCTGCGTCAACCGCGCGCGCCTCATCGAAGTATCCGTGCGTGCCTTCGGCCGCTACGCGCTCGCCTTCCTGCGCTTCTCGCTCGTTCTCCCGCTGTTTTTCTTCGGTACCGTGTTTGTCCTCGGACTCGGCGATCAGGCTCTCATCCCGCTCGACCGGCTCATACAGACCGCCAAAGACGACGGCACACTCGCCTTCCCCCTGCTCGCAAACGCGGCTCCGCTCTCCGCGTTTCTCCAGAAGCTTCTCGCCGAAGCCTATCCATTCGTCTTCTCTCTTCCGCCCGTCATACTCCTGTCAGTCTTTTTTCTCTGGATACGCCTCATCATGCGCGGCCGGCAGCTTTCCGACGCGCTGTTCCTCGCGACGCTGCTCTCGTGGTTCGCAATCGCGTATTTCACCGCTTCACTGTCCGCAGGCGTGCTCGCGAACGCGCGTTACAGCATCATCCTCTATCCGCTCTTCGCGTTTCTTGCGGCGCTCGGAATACGGGAAATGATCACGCTCGTGCCGGAATCACGGCGATCGGTCGTCTCTCGCCTGATACTGCCGTTCATTGTCGTCTCGCTTGCTCTCGGCCTGTTTCACAGCAAACCCTTCTTTTTCAATTATGTCTCTCCGCTCCTCAAGAAAGATTTTGCCGTGCATGACGCATGGGGCTACGGTCTCTATGAGGCCGCGCAATATCTGAACGCCCTGCCGGAGGCGCGAGACGCGTTCGTCTGGAGCGACCGGAACGGCATCTGCCAATTCCTCTCCGGCCCGCGCTGCATCTCCGGCTACAGGATCGATACGGCTCGGACGCCTCCCGGATATTTCATCATCAGCAAGCGCGGCATCGAACGCGGCTATGTCCCGCGCGACAAAGGGACTGGCGCGATACCTATAGACTATGCCGCCATAGAAAACGACGCGCTGTGGAGGCTCGATATCGGCGGTCGTCCCGATAATTTCATCCTCATCGTCCCGCATCCGGCGACACAATGATAATATGCACCGTCTGCACACGCTCTTTCAGCCGAAATACCTCATCCTGATCGCGATCGCCGCGTATTTCTTTTTCGGCATCATGCACCTCACCCGATTCGTCACTGCTGACGAGCATTATTGGATCTATGAGCGCATCCCGCAGTACTGGAACGCCATAGCGGAAGGCGAGTGGGAAAAGACATTCATCAACGACAAGCCCGGGGTGACCGTCGCCCTCGTATCCGGCGTCGGGCTCTTCTTCGAACCGCACCCGGAGCAGCTCTTTTCTGAAGACAGGGACCGTCTGCTCCGCTATGATGTCGGCGATACGGAGCCGCTTCTCCTCGCGTTCCGCCTGCCGATCCTCATCGCGAACGCGCTGCTCCTGCTCTTCCTCTTCTGGATCGTCGGCAGAGTGACGGGTCCCTGGATCGCGCTGTGGACCACGACGCTCGCGGCGCTCTCGCCGATACTCCTTGGCATCTCGCAGATAGTCAACCCCGATAGCCTGCTCTGGTCTTTCGGCGCCGTTTCCGTGTTCTCGTATTTCGCCTTCCTCGGATCCGGTGGGAGAAAATTCCTCGTGTTCGCTATCATTTTCACCGGTCTCGCCATACTCACCAAATACGTCGCTCTCATCCTCCTGCCGTTCTATCTCGCGCTCGCCGTATTCCGATTCCTCTCCGCAGCCGAAGGACAGCCGCTCTCGGCTCTTGCGGGACATCTCAAAAAAGATATCCGCTCGTGGTCCATGATGGTCATCGGATCATTCGCGCTCCTGTATCTCTTCCTTCCGGCGCTCTTCTTCGACTCCAAGTACGTCGCCGAACTCCTGATGACCGTTCCCGGAAAGAAAGAGCTGGGCTTCCTCGGCGGCGGATTGCTCGCGCTCCTCTTCATCGATACGTTCGTCCTACGAAGCACGCTGCTCCTCGCGATACGCAAGATATGCGCGCGCATCACGGGCGCATTCCGTATCGGACCGCTCTTCTTTCTCATCCTGTTCATAGGACTCATCGTCGCGCGCAACCTGATCCCCGGCTGGGATATCTTCGCTCTCATCCCGTTCGATATCAAGGACCTGAGCGATGCCCGCTACTATACCGCTATCCCGAATTTTTTCGAAGCCTTCATACTCGAATGGAATCCCGTGGTTTTCTCGCTCACGCCTGCCGCACTCTTCGGTTTCATCGCGCTTCTCTTCTCGCTCCTCGGAAAAACGGAGAAAAAGCATATGTTCCTCGCATATTCGCTTCTCTGTTTCTTCCTCGTATACTCCGCGCTCCTGATATTTTCCAACGTGCTCGCGACCCCGCGCTACGCCATCATCCTCTATCCGCTCCTCGCCTTTCTCGCGGCGCTCGGCGTCAGCCGCATCACGGAGAAAATCTCCTGGCCGCATGCGAGACTCGTCGCGACGCTCGTCATTTTTCTCGGCTCGCTCGCGAGTCTCATTGCCATCAAGCCGTTCTTTTTCAACTACACGAATTTCCTGCTTCCGAAATCCGCGCTCATACATGACGCGTGGGGCTACGGCGGCTACGAAGCGGCGCAGTACCTCAACGGCCTGCCCGATGCCGAACACCTCACGGTATGGATCGATTATTACGGCGTGTGCGAATTTTTCGTCGGCAGATGCCTGTCGGCCTATACCTTCGATCAGGATGTCGTGACACCGGACTACTACGTCCTCACCCGCCGCGGCAGGATCCGCTATATGTCCCGCTACGACCGCTGGGAACGCCTCTCTGGCCTCACCGCCTACCGATACTACGCTATCGCGGATCCCGACTGGCAGCTCCTGATCGGCGATCGCCCCGGAAATTTCATCAAAGTAGTCAAAATAAAAAAATGACTGACTGGCAGCCATGGTTTTTGAAAAATAAAAAGTCTCTTGCGAGGCTCTTTTTTATCGCTTTCTTCCTGCCCGCGTCCTCTCCGTCTCGGACAAAAACTGCTTGCGCAGACGCACGCTTTTCGGGGTGATTTCCAGATATTCGTCATCCAGGATGATCTCGAGGCCGCGCTCGATGGATACCTCGACCGGCGGCACGAGCTTGATCGCCTCGTCCGCGCCGGACGAGCGCATGTTGCTCATCGCCTTGCCCTTGATCGGATTCACGGACATATCGGTGCCCTTGGTCACGTTGCCAACGACCATGCCCTCATACACTTCCGTTCCCGGAGAGATATACAGCGTCCCTCGTTCCTGGAGGTTGTTGAGCGAGAACGCGAGCGCTTTGCCCGTCGCCATCGAGACCATCGAGCCCGTATCGCGCTTCTTGATCTCGCCGACATACGGACGGAAGCCGAGCACCCGGGTATAGAGCGTTCCCTCGCCGCGCGTATCCACCATGAATTCGCCGCGATACCCGAGCAAGCCCCGTGTCGGCACCTCGAAGATGAGGCGGGTATAGCCGCCGGAGCCCTCCTTCATCTCCATCATGATGCCTTTGCGCTTGCCCATCTTCTCGATGACCGTTCCGGAGACTTCCATCGGACATTCCACCGTCACTTCCTCGAACGGCTCGGATTTCACCCCATCCACATCCTTGATGATGACCTGCGGCTGCGACACCTGTATTTCATACCCCTCGCGGCGCATATTCTCGAGCAGGATCGCCACGTGCAGTTCACCGCGCCCGTACACCTTGTAATGATCGTCTGAGAAATCGATTTTCAATCCGACATTTATTTCCAGTTCCTTGGCCAACCGCTCGCGCAGCTGCTTGTTCGTCACGTATTTTCCTTCGCGTCCGGCGAACGGAGAATCGTTCACGATGAAATTGAGCGATATCGTCGGCTCATCGATGGCGATCGCCGGCAAGAGCTCCTGGTCGGGAGACACGCAGATCGTATCACCGATTTCTATGTTTGTCAGTCCAGCGATCATTACGATATCTCCTGCCTCGACTGCGGTCGCCTCTACGCGCTCCAAACCGCGGAACGTGAACAGTTTCACGATACGTCCGGTCTCGTTCTTGCCATCGATATTCCTGATCAGGACGGTATCGTTGACGCGGAGCGTGCCCTCATACATGCGAGCTACCCCCAAACGGCCGACGAAATTATCATAACCGAGATTGAATGGCTGGGCAGAGAGAGGGCTCTTGGTATCGCTTTTCGCGGCTGCCACTTTTTCCAAGATCGTGTCGAGGAGCGGAGACAGGTCTTTGCTATCCTCCTCAAGCGTGAGCTTGGCGATGCCTTGCCGCGCAATAGCATATACGGTCTTGAAATCGAGCTGCTCATCGCTCGCTCCCAGGTCGAGAAACAATTCATAGACCATTTCCTGCACCTCTGCCGGGCGGGCGGCAGGCTTGTCGATCTTGTTGATCACGACTATCGGCTTCAGGCCGAGTTCGAGGGATTTTTTCAGTACGAATCGCGTCTGCGGCATCGGCCCCTCCTGCGCATCGACGACGAGGACTACGCTATCGATCGATCGCAGCACTCGCTCCACCTCCGAACCGAAATCGGTGTGTCCTGGCGTATCCACGATATTGATCTTCGTATCCTTCCAGAACAGGGAGGCGTTCTTGGCATAGATCGTGATGCCGCGCTCCTGCTCAAGCGCATTGGAATCCATCGATACGGTCGCGTCCGTCACCATCCCCGTCTGGCGCATCAAAGCATCCGTCAAGGTTGTCTTGCCGTGGTCCACGTGCGCTATGATGGCTATGTTCCTGATCTCCATATTTCTCTGCAAAAAAAATTTGTCCCTTTGCCATTGAAAAAAGGCGCTGTGACGCCTTAGACTATCTTCATACTCTACCGCATTGCCGCCGCTCTGTCAACTTCGCGTTCAGCGGCTCAGTATGTCGATACGGTTGACCGCCGTCGAGAGCGCATCATACGCGCTTTTTTCATTATTATTCACCGTATTGATCATTTCCGCGAACACCGTCTCCACCCCTTCCGGGTTTCCCTGATGCCAGTTCTTCGCGATGAGATTGCCGAGCGCGAACGGCGCGAACACCACATCGCTTTTCTGTCTTTCGATCAGATCGCGGCGCGCCGCAGGCTTGCCGGTTTTTTCCAGATACAGCTGCGTCGGATCGAAAGCGAGCGGAAAATCCTTGACAGTTCCGGCTATCCCATTCTGGAGCGTGATGACATCGCCCGGGTGCGGGAAGGCCATATAGCGCAGGAACTGCCATGCCTCGTGCACACGGAGAAAATTCTGCTTTTCCGGATCCGGTTTCACCGCAGCCGGATCGGCAGTATCTTGAGAGATCTCCGTCGCTTTGTTCTTGGCGACCGCGAATCCCCAATAGTTGGCGAAGTTCGTGGGGGTCGTGCCGGCGAATTGCGGCAACGGAGCCGTGCCGAAATTGAGCTTGGCATTCTTCTGTTTGATCGTCGCATAATGCCAGGAATAGTTCACCATCATCCCGAGCGTCCCTTCATAAAACGCATCGATGGAATAGTGCAGGCGCGGATTCCACGAATAGGCGCCGGAACTGATATTCGCGAATTGGGTATAAAACTCCAGAGCTCTGCGGCTGTTGTCGTCGGCGAACTCGATGCGCCGCTGTCCTGACTCCCCGATGCCCGATCCCATTTGCAGCATCATCGCCGTCAGGACATCCGTGGAACGATTGATATTGTATGCCGTGCCGAGCGCCACGGCAGATTGGCGGACATTGCCGAGGCTATCGATGCTGTTGAGCCTGGGGACGAGGCTCAACAGCTCCTCCCACGTGACCGGCGGACGGGCGATGCCTGCCGCATTGAAGATATCCTTGTTGTAATACAGCGCCAGCGAATCAGCAGAGAGAGGAACGCCATATATCTGGCCGTCCTTGATAAAATCATTCGCCACCACGTCGACGAATGTGTCCCGATATTCTTTCTCGGTGAACGTCTCCGGAGCTGTGGCGACCTTGTCCTCGAAAGCGCTGCGCCACGCATTGCGGATCATGAAGATATCCGGTCCCTTGCCGGCTGCCAAAGCGTCCAGCAGGTCTTCCTGGTACGTCTCGATCGGGAGCTTGCGATAATTGAGCTCTCCGACATACGGGTTGATCTTCCGATACGCGCCGAAAATCTCCGCATAGGCATCGCTGTCATCGAAGACGCCCCATACTTCGAGCTTGACCTGGTATGATTCGGGGGGAGCGCTCTTGAAGCCGCAGCCGGAAAGCAGCAGCGCTCCGAATACGACCGATGCCAAGGATAAAAATTTCTTTTTTGAAAAAAATCGCATAATGATAAAAGGAGGAGAAAAGTGAAAGGACTATTTCTTCACCAAAAAGGCGTAATGGAACCCGCCGACGCTGAGCTCCTTCTCGACGGCCAGATGGACGGCATCGAGCAAGAGACGCAGCTGTTCCGGGCTGACGCGCAATTCCGCATCCGGCCCGACCATCGTTTCTTTCGGATTCCATTCCATCAGGATGGCGTGCCCTCCCGGTTTCAGGACGCGCGACACCTCGCCGAGGATGATGCTTTTGTTCTTGTTCTGAAACAGGATGTCTTTGATCACCACCCAATCGACGCTCTGCGGATCGAGGCCGGAACCGTTTTCCCGCTCGAGGTTGACCCGTTTGGTGACGATGTTCGTCAGGTTGAGCGTCTTAGCGCGGCTCGCGACCGCCTCCAGGGCCGACGGCAGCACATCGAGCGCATAGACTATTCCTCCGGAACCGACGCGCTGTGCGAATTCGAAAGAAAAGAACCCCGAGCCGCAACCGAAATCGGCGACTTTGCTTGCTTGGGCTATAGAGAGCTGATCCACGATGGCAGACGGGTCGGCGAACGTCAGCGACGATGGCGTATTCATAAATATTGTGTATGAGAATTTTGTTTTACGGACACTTTCAGTATACAGCAAAAAGCCACAGACCGAAAGGCGCGGGGTTGATTCCATGGCTCTTTTCCTGTACAACGAAAGGACGGAAGCGTGCCAGAGAGGTTGAATGGACCGCACTCGAAATGCGGCATACGGGCAACCGTATCGGAGGTTCGAATCCTCCCGCTTCCGCAATCATAAAACCGCTCCAATAATTGAAGCGGTTTTATGTTTTACAAAAACATTGCAAAGAAATCTTAGTACCCGGGAATCTTGATATCGGCCGGCAGCTGCCCTTTCATCTCCTCAAGCGCCTTCATGCTGTTCTTGATCATCTCGCACTGATCGACGAATGTGATATCGGTCGGTATCGAGAAATCCTCGCCTGATGCCGCCTCGCACTGCACGTTCTGCGCCGTATCAAATGATTCCTGGAGATCCTGCGGGGTAGCGGTACTCGCAGTGCCGCCCTCCGTCACTTTCGCAGCCGCCTGTGCCAACTCATCCGTGCAGACCTTGGTCATCTTGAAGCCCTGCTTCTGTGCGCCAGTAGTCCACATATACTGCGTCTCCCCATCGAACACTCCGTACATTTTTTCCCCGTTCGCATCCGTCGTGAATTTGAATTTCTTCCCATCGACGAACACCGTCGACGAAGCGCCGCTGCCGTCTTTCGCGGAATACGTGCATTTCATCTTCTGGCCGAGCCCCATGGCGTCCTTGATGGAACCGATCACGCCGCTGCCGCCTCCCGGAACAGGCATCGCGGTTTCCGCAGACTTGTCTGTCGCCGGTGACACATCCTGCTTCTTGCTCATCAGGTACCATCCGATGCCCGCGAGAACGATGAGTATCAGCGCAATAGGCAGCAGCTTTTTCATACGTCGTGAAGTTGCAATAAATTATACTATCCGGACACTTGCAGTATATCACCACATCCGTATCGAAAACAACAGGAAAGCGGCGCGCGTCAAGCGATGGCGGTACAGACGATTTCCTGTCGGAAAAGCCAGCCTGAAGCTTTACAGTAAGCCAAAATCATGATACCGTAAGCGGGAAGACTTTTGTCATCGCTTATGTTCGGTTTTATCCAGGAATTATCTCCAGCGATCATATACGGGAACCTCGGCGGGCTGATGCTCGGCGAGCTGTTTCTCTTCGGCATTATCGTGTTCCTCTTGGTACAGAACAGGCGACTGAAAAATAAGCTCCGCATATTTTTCTCTGGCAAAGAAGCAAAGGATCTGGAACAGGTCCTCCTCGATCAACTGCATGAGATCCGCGAACTCGACCAGGAAATCCATGAACTCTTCGAGATTTCGAACCGCTTGCGGGAACTCGGGATGAAGAGCGTGCACAAGACCGCCGTACTGCGCTTCAACCCGTTCAAGGAAGTCGGCAGCAATCAGAGCTTCTGCGTCGCGCTCCTCGACGGCAAGAATTCCGGCCTCGTCATCTCGTCGCTCCACACCCGCGAGGGAACACGCGTCTATGCCAAGCCGGTCGCCGCGGGCATCGCGAATAACTTCCCCCTCACCGAAGAAGAAAAGGCGACGATCGCCCAGGCTATCCAGGGCAAGCCAGTCACCATATAATAATGAACCCGTCCGATCACACCCTATGCCAGAACCGGAAATCGCGGCAACAACGCCGCCGAAAAAAATCACTCTCCCTGCTTCCGTCACGGTCAAGAAATTGAGCGAGCTTCTCGCGCTGCCGGTGGCGACGATCATCACCGAACTGATGAAGAACAATATCCTCGCGACCATCAACGAAGAAATCGATTTCGATACCGCGAGCATCATCGCGCAGATTCTCGGCTTCGAGGCTGAGCCGGCCGAGGAGGAGACGGCTGAAGGACGCCTCACTCCCGAGAGCCTGGCCGCGCTCATCGCACAGGAGAAGACCTCCGGGAAAAACCTCTCTCCGCGCGCGCCGATCGTGACCATTCTCGGGCATGTCGATCACGGCAAGACGACGCTCCTCGACACG
>JBAQCV010000015.1:0-7332 GCA_049294475.1 Candidatus Moraniibacteriota bacterium
CCGCAGTTCTCCCCTTGTTGCAAAGGCTCAAGGCTGCCTATCAATTGTGGCACAGCGCGGTTGCACATATTCCAAAGCTTCATCGTTACACATTCGGAGGGAAGATAGATAAACTCTTTCTTGAGATATTAGAAATCATTTTCCGGGCACAATATGCCAAGCCGGAGCAGAAACTCCAATACCTCATTGCCGGGAGCGGCAAAATTGACCTTCTCAAATTCTTTCTGCAAATCGGCTGGGAAAGTAAGCTCGTAGATAACAAAAAATACCTCGCACTTTCTACTGAACTTCAGGCAATTGGACGGATGCTTGGTGGGTGGAAAAAAGGTTTGGAAACAAAACTCTCGCCCTAAAGACGAGAGAAACTTTACGCGTGGCCGGGGCAGAGAACCTGGTTGTCAGCATTCCAGTTGCCAGTCTCGTCGAGCCTCCAGTCGTTGACGTTCCACTTGCGGTTGTCGGAGTTCCAGTTGACATTCACGGCGAAGACTTTGTGCCTTGAGCCATCCATTCCACCACCCCTCGACTACTCTTGGGGTTGTATCGTATGCGGGACATAGAAGTCCACCAGTTCAAGACACCAACGCATTATATTTTTTTGAAAATAAAATGGCACTCTAGTTGAAGAAAGTTCCGCAACTACTCTGGCACATTTCATTTCCAGTATCCTGACCTTTCAGCCGTAGCCGAAAGAAATTTCCAACATACCTCTCTCATTGTATCAAAACAAAAAGACCCTGGGAAGCTGCAGATGCAGTTTCCAAGGGTCAAAGAGACTAAGTGGGTCTTTTGCCTAAGTGGCGAAAGGGTCAGAGCGTTGCGTTGCCGGGGCAGAGAACCCGGTAGCCAGCACCCCAGAAGCCAGTCCCGTCGAGCCTCCAGCCGCTGACGAGCCACTCGCGGTAGTCGGAGTCCCAGCTGACACGCACGGCGAAGACTTCACCGTTTTTGCCCTCGACGTAGAAGATGTTCGCGTAACCGTTGTTCAGCAGGAAGCCCGACTTGCCCTTGGGCTGTGCTTCGATAAGGCTTGCGATGTCTTCGAGCGTCGAAAGGTGTGATTCCGGCAGTTCCTTGCAGATGTCCTTGTCGTAGGCGTTCGCTTTGAGGAGCGATGCCACGTAGGGACGTGCGGGAGCCGAATCCACTATCTGCCTGGCGCTCAAGTCGAGACGCTCTGCGAAAGTTTCGTAGACGTAGAGGCCGGTGCCGATCTGGTAGAACGCCACCGCATTGAAGGGCTTTGTCCTGGCCGGAACGGTTGACTTGCCAACAGGCTTGAGGAGCCTGGTTTCAGCGAGCACCGGGTAGCACGAAAGGAGTTTCAATCCGCCAATCATTTTCTCCAGATGCGGACGACCTCTCGCTGTTGCGAGAACATGAAATTCCTCCTCGCTCACGCCCTGCGCGCGGCGGATCTCATCCATCGTAGCGCCGATCTGCATGGCGAACCCAAACCCTGAAACCACCTGCGACTTCTTGCTCATTACTATTCTCCTCGATCCACTCCTCACGGCCCCACATATGCAGAGTCGCCCCAAATGGATCATCAAGGAACACACTCCCTTTTTCGCTCGGGAGCTTGGCGGTTTTTGCGTTTGCTGAAGCAGCATCCAAAAACATTGAAGTATAGCATTTTTTGGCTTTTCTGTCCAGCCCGCTGAACCGGCTGGCACAGCGTGTCTCAAGCGCCATTTTCTCCAGGTTCGATCCACTTGCCGTCTGACTTGATCAGGGCGATGAGCTCCTCTACCGCTTCTTTTTCCGGAACGCCTCGCTTCACCAGCACTTTCTTGCGATACAGACTGATCTGCCCTGGGGCTCCCCCGACATACCCGTAGTCCGCGTCCGCCATCTCTCCAAGACCATTCACGATGCAGCCCATGATAGCGATGTGCAGCCCCTTCAGATGACCCAGGCGTTCCTTGATGACGTTCGTGACGGGCTCGATATCGAAGAGCGTCCGCCCACACGACGGACACGAGATGAATTCCGTCCGCGTGATGCGCCGATGCGTCGCCTGCAGGATCCCGTAGCCTGTCGGGATCTCTTTCGCCGGGTCTTCGGTGAGCGAGACGCGGATCGTGTCGCCGATGCCCTCCAGAAGCAGCGTACCGATGCCAAGCATCGATTTTGCGCGCCCTTCCTCTCCATTACCAGCTTCCGTCACACCCAGGTGAATGGGATAATCCATCCCCTCTTTGTCCATCGTCGCCGCAAGCAGGCGGTTGGCTTCGATCATAATGAGGGGATTCGACGCTTTCAGTGCGACGATGATGTCATGAAATTGGTGTCTCTGAAAAATCCGCAGGTATTCCATCGTCGACTCCACCAGCCCCAGCGGCGTATCGCCGAAACGCGACAACACCCGGTCGGAGAGCGACCCATGGTTGCATCCGATACGGAGCGCCTTGCCAGACTGCTTCGCGGCCTCTATAAACGGCAGCAGGCTTTCTTCTATCCGCTCTATTTCCTTGGCATAACTCGCGTCATCGAATTCGAACGTACGAAAAATTTTTCCATCGAGGAGATTTCCGGGATTCAGCCTGATCTTGTCCGCCCATTTTAGCGCCTCAAACGCCGCCGCCGGCAAAAAATGGATGTCAGCAATGAGCGGTATGGATATCCCATCTTTGAGAAGCGCTTCGCGGATCGGCCCGAGCGCCTGGGCATGCTTGGGTGTCGGCGTTGTCAGGCGGATGAGCTCGGATCCGGCTCGCACGCAGGCCTTGATCTGCGCCACGGTCGCCGCTATATCAAGCGTATCGGTATTCGTCATCGTCTGCACGCGGATCGGATTGTCTCCGCCGATTCCCACGCCGCCGACGTCGACGACGCGCGTTTTTCTTCTCGGTTTCAGTGCCGCGAAAGAATCCATAAAAGATTTTGATGTGATATCCCCCCGTGTTACAGCAGCGTGAACGCCGCCACGCTGTCTCCCGGCTGCGGCTTCATCACGCGCACGCCCTGGGTAACGCGGCCGAGGAGCGGTACGCTCTTGAACGGCACGCGGATGATGGTGCCTTTCTCCGACGTCAGGATGAGATCGTCCTCGATGGCCGCCAGGCTGGTGATGGCGGCACCCACGAGCTTACCGGTTTTCGCCGTCACCTTCATCGTCTTGATGCCGGATCCCCCGCGCTTCTGCACCTTGTAGGATTTGAGTTCGCTCCGTTTGCCGAAACCGTTCTGCGAGAGGATCAGAAGTTCCAGGCCTTTCTCGCCTTTCGGAATCACATCCATACCGACGATCTTGTCGCTGCCCTTCAGTTTCATGCCGCGCACGCCGGAAGCCCCGCGCCCCATCGGACGCACGTCGGTTTCCCTGAAGCGGATCGCCTGACCGTCGCTCGTGGTCAGTGCCACATCGTCAGTGCCGGTCGTCGGACGCACCCAACCGAGCGTGTCGCCCTTATCGAGTCCGATCGCGATCAGCCCGCTCCGGCGCACGTTTTCGAAATCCTCGAGCTTGCTCTTCTTGATCGTGCCGTTTTCCGTCGCCATAAACAGATACTTGAACGCATCATTGTTATTGAAAGCGATCATCGCGGTGATCTTCTCCTCCTGCGCCACCTGCAGGAAGTTGACGATGGCCTGACCCTTCGACGTGCGGGAGGATTCCGGAATCTCGTACGCCTTGGTCTGGAACACCTTGCCGGTATTCGTGAAAAACATCAGATTGTCGTGCGTCTGTATCGAGAGCACCTGCGCGATGCGGTCTTCTTCCTTGGTCGTCGCCCCGATCACGCCCTTGCCGCCGCGCTTCTGCACGCGATACGCGCTCGGATTCATCCGCTTGATATAGCCGTCCTCGGTCAGCGTGATGATGGCCTCGTCGTTCGGAATCAGGTCTTCCTGCCTGAACTCCGTCATGCCGGTCTTCACGACGCGTGTCCTGCGCTCGTCGCCGAACCGGTCCCGCACCTCGATCAGCTCGCTCTTCACGAGGGCGAGGATTTTTTTATGATGTTTCAGGAGGT
This sequence comes from Candidatus Moraniibacteriota bacterium, assembly GCA_049294475.1. Taxonomy (GTDB): domain Bacteria; phylum Patescibacteriota; class Minisyncoccia; order Moranbacterales; family UBA1568; genus UBA1568. Next base: position 3,981 of record JBAQCV010000015.1, read on the forward strand.
CTTCGAGATACGCGATGAATGTGAGTTTTTCTGCCAGCTCGTCTTCGATCTTCTTGCGCTCGAGTCCTGCCAACGTCTGCAGGCGCATCTCGAGGATCGCGGTCACCTGCGCATCGGACAGCGTGAATTTCTTCATCAGGTTCGCGTGCGCCGCTTCCTTGGTCGGCGATTTCTTGATCGTCTCGATGATCGCATCGATATGGTCGAGCGCTTTCTTCAGGCCTTCCAGGATATGCGCGCGGTCTCTCGTTTTTTGCAGGTCATGCTGCGTGCGGCGCACCACGACTTTCTCGCGATGCTTGATATAGTGCTCGAGGATGGCTTTCAGGGTGAGGATCTGCGGGTCCACGCCGTCGACGAGCGCGAGCATATTCACGTTGAAATTCTTCTGCAGGTCCGTCATCTGATAGAGCTGGTTGAGCACTTTCTGCGGAAACGCTTCCTTTTTCAGATCCACTACGACGCGTACGCCGTTCCTGTCGGATTCATCGCGCAGATCCCTGATGCCGCGTATCTTGTCTTCCTTCACCAGTTCGGCGATCTTCATGATGAGGGAGGATTTGTTCGTCGCGTACGTCATCTCGGTGACGATGATCTGGAACTGACCGCTCTTGCTCTCGACGATCTCCGCCTTGGCGCGGGCCATGATCGGCCCTTTGCCGGTGGCATAGGCTTCACGGATGTCTTTCGCATTGTAGATGGTGCCGCCCGTCGGAAAATCAGGGCCCTTGATGAACTGCATCAGGTCATCCACGTTCGCTTCCGGATGTTCGATCAGGTGGCAGATGCCGTCTACCAATTCATTGAGATTGTGCGGCGGGATGTTGGTCGCCATACCGACCGCGATACCGACGGTCCCGTTGAGCAGAAGCTGCGGGAGCTTGGCCGGCAATACGAGCGGTTCCTCATGCATGCCGTCGAAGTTCGGTATGAAGTCCACCGTATCCTTGTCGATATCGAGAAGCATCTCTTCGGCGATCGCTTTCAGTTTCGCCTCGGTATAGCGGTATGCGGCGGCGCCATCCCCATCCATCGAACCGAAGTTCCCCTGTCCCCACACCAACGGATAACGGAGTGAGAAATCCTGGGCCATACGCACCATCGTATCGTACACGGCCGTATCGCCATGCGGATGCCATTTGCCCAGCACTTCTCCGACGACGGTCGCTGATTTGCGAAACTTGGCCGTCGAACGAAGTCCTGTAGACCACATCGAATAGAGTATACGGCGGTGCACCGGCTTCAGTCCGTCGCGCACATCAGGAAGCGCCCGCGCCACGATGACGCTCATCGCGTAGTCGAGATACGATTGCTTGACCTCATCCGTGATGGAACGCGGTTCTATTTTTCCTTCATGAAACGCTTTCTCTGACATATTCTTGATGCTATACAGAAATATTCACCCTAGAAGCTACTGCGTGCTCGGTACGCCTTCGCCACCCTGGAATTGCTCATTGAAATACTGCTCGCCCGTCTTCGTATCCTGTCCGTCGACGCGGAGCGGCGCTGACTGTTCGAGGAGACTGCCGAATGACGGCACCTGGCCATCGGGCAAGAGATCCTTGCCCTTCTCGGCGGCGGCCGGGATATCTTGGCTGATGCTCTGAAAACCAGACTTGAGCGACAAGAGCCAGACCCCGATGACAAACAGCATGGAAACGACGAGACACATGATCACATAGCGCTTGCGGATATCTTCCGGCTGCTCACGGATCCATTCGATTTTTTCCCAGAGACCGCGTGCCATACTTTACATGCCTCGCTCAAATAATACCACCTCCATCGTCTTGCTTTCCAGATCTTTCTTCTTGATACTCAATTTCGACAGCGCCTGTTTCGGACAATTGCCGATTGCATCGCAGAACGCTTTTTCCGTCTCGAGAGGCAGCGTCAGCCCGGCGATCCTGTAGTGCATCGGGATGACGATATGCGGTTCGATCTTGCGCGCCAGTTCCGCGGCACGCTTGGCTGTCACGGTATCGGATCCGCCCACCGGAATGAACAGGATATCCACGCCATTCAGCTTGTCCAGCAGTTCCGGAGAGATGTCGTGGCCGAGCGCTCCCAGATAACACACATGGATATCCTCGCTCTCGAAAATGAAGACGGTATTCCGCCCTCGCTCGCTGCCTTCCGCCGCATCGCGAAAGCTCGGAAAACCGAGTGCGGCGACGCCCTTGGCAGCGTATTCTCCCGGCGCATCGAAAACAATCGTCTCTTCCTTGAGCGTGTCCCTGATCTCTTCCTTGTGTTGGTGCGACAGGAACACGAGATCGACTTGACCCTGCGGCGCACGCAAGCCGGAGCCTTTCTGCAGCGGATCCGTCCAGATGATGATATCTTCGGTCGCGCGACCTGCCGGTTTCGTGCTTATCTTGAAGCAAAAATCACCGTAATACTGGATATTCATAGTGCGCGGTAATAGTATCAAAAAATCTCTCCGATCAAAAAGGATATGCTCCAGTCTAGCATGATTTTTTATTCCCTGTCCACCAAAGAAACCTCAACAAAAAATCCAACCAGAGGGCTGGAAATTTATATAAAAAAGGTACCTGACCCCTTTGCTTCTCATTTTCCCTTCCAATGCACTACTCTGTTTTCAGTAAACATCATGATCTTATTGAGAATAAAACCGATGACACCCGTCATAATGATCGCGGCATACATATCAGCTGTTTGGTATACAAGTTGTGCATTAATGATTCGTTTACCGAGTCCTGCTTCGGTGCCAATAAACATTTCGGTAACAACCACGAGAACCAAGGAAAGCGAAATTGCTACACGAAAACCACTAAATATTTGCGGCAACGCCTCAGGGAATACTACTTTACCAAAAAGCTTCAAGCCTTTAATTTTCATTGTTTTGGCGACGCGCACCCTGAGTTCCTTGCCAAGATGTACGCCATACATTGAATTGATAAGGATAACGAGTCCTGCTCCCCATGCGGTAACTGCAAATTTTGCTTCATCTCCGATACCGAATACGAGGAGGAATAGCGGAAATAGTGCCGTGGTAGGGATGCCCCTAAAAAATTCTACCGTGAATTCTAAAGCATTATAAACCTTGCTTGAAAAACCCATAAGAAGCCCTAGAGGGACACCAATAATGATGGCAATACCGAAACCGATAAGCACCCTGTAGAGGGTATGCCATATATCACTGAGCATAGTCCCGCCCCCGATAGAATTGAATAATTGTACAAGTACATCAAGCGGTAGAGGTAAAAACAGCGGACTAACTAACTTGAAGTATGAAATTGCCTGCCATAAACAAAGGATAATAATTGGTATGAGGACATAATAGAGGCGTTTAATTTTAATACTCGAAGACGTTTAGAATTTCAATTCTCAA
>JBAQCV010000016.1:0-16938 GCA_049294475.1 Candidatus Moraniibacteriota bacterium
GTTCTCGAGCGCGAGTCCGTGGATGTCCAGGAGGGACGTGTCGTCCTTCTGATCACGATCGACGGCATTGGAAGCGTTCGCCAGCGGGACGAGCGAAAGATTCTCTTTTTTGCTGATTTGGGCGGCGATGCGATGCTTGGCAGAAAGCGACGCCTCGCTCGCCGTATCGCCATTCACGTAGCCGAAGAGAAGGCTGTTCGAATCCTGTCCCTGGGTAAGGTTGCTCGCCGATACCAGAAGAGTGCTCGACGCAACGATGGAAAAAGCCGAGTAATTGCGGAAAACACGCACGACGCGATAGCCGGACATTTCCTTGATGAATTGCAGGAAGCGTGTCTGGAGATGATGCGTTCGTGTATGAAACTCATGGAGCCGGGTCCGCATATCCGCTTTTTCCTCCGTTCCAGCGGTCTGATGGATATGCGCGAACAAAGACCGGACGCGCATGCACGTTGCCGCGAAATATGTCTTGAACAGAGAAACTATGGGTCGAATACGAATAGAAACCCTCGCCTTTCAATCGATAAACCGCCTAAGAACGCCATCCTTCGGAGAACCGAGGGAAAACATCCATCGGGAATCTATCCTAATTTTTATAGAATCCAGTATAGCCCGATAACCGGTTTCCGTCAATGAAAAAATGCTTATTTATTGTTATTTATGGCTTATTCAAGGTATTTTATGTTGTATATCCTCGGCTGTCAGACACCAATTTTCAAGACAAAGGCCGGGGGAGCTGATTCATGATTCCAGATTCCTGATTCTTCTTCGCATATGGTACAATTCCAATGTCGCATAACGTAAGTTGCCGCGGAGACCAAAAAACGATCCTCCTCAATTATGACCACCATCCAAGAACATGCCCGGCGTTTTCTCGAACACCTCGAAATCGAGATGAATCGCTCCCCGCGGACCATCGAGAGCTATGACCGGACCCTCGGTGCTTTTTTCGTCTGGGGCGGTCTCCATACGCCGGCGGATATCACCGCGGAGAAAGTGCGGGCATACCGTCTCTACCTCAATCGCAAGACGAATGGCCGCGGAAGCACCCTGAAAAAAAATACCCAGGCTTATCAGGCCATCGTACTCCGGACCTTCCTCAAATACCTCGCGAAACAGGATATCACGACGCTCGCCGCCGAAAAAATCGAGGTGGGGAAGACTCCTGACCGCCAAGTCGAATTTCTCGAATTCGAGGAAGTCGAGCGTCTGATAGCGGCCGCGGATGGCACGAGCCAGAAGATGCTCCGCGACAAGGCGATGCTCGAATTACTCTTTTCTTCCGGACTGCGCGTATCAGAACTGGTCAATCTCGACCGAGAGCACCTCAATCTCGACAAAGAGGAATTCAGCATCCGTGGCAAAGGCGGTAAACTGCGTATCGTCTTCATCTCTCCTGCCGCCAAGGCTGCCCTCAAAGCCTATCTCGACAAGCGCACCGATATCGATCCGGCGCTCTTTGTCGCGTATGCGAAAAATGGTCTCGTCAATAAAAAAAATGCCGGGCGTGAAAGCAAACGTCTCACGCCGAGGAGCATCCAGCGCCTCGTGAAACACTACGCCAAGAAAGCCGGCATCGTCAAAGACGTCCACCCGCACACGCTGCGCCACAGTTTCGCGACCGATCTCCTCGCGAACGGCGCCGATATCAGATCAGTCCAGTCGATGCTCGGCCATGCCTCCATCACGACGACGCAGATCTACACCCACATCACCGACGAACGGCTGAAAGAGGTCCACAAATCTTTTCACGGAAAAAGAAAAAAGAAGTAGTTATGTTTTTCTCAAAGGTGCGACGCCGAGCATCATTTTTTTGACGCCGGAACGCTTGAACGCGATCGTCGCCAATGTCCCCGCGATGGAGATGATCAGTCCCGATCCGAATTGCGGGTGCTCCACCATATCTCCCGGCCGCACGTCTGCCGGCGCGAGCGGCTGTCCATCCGCACCCTGAGGCTGAATATGTTTCATGCTTGCGGCTGACACGCCGCTCTTTTTTGAAACCGCCGGAAACCTATGGAATGATTTCCGGAAATGCCGCCGTCCGAGCATCCCCGAGGAAACCTGTTCAGTCTCCTCGATCAGGTGGCTCGGGATTTCCTGCAAGAACCGCGACGGCGGATTGACCTGTGTCGAACCGTAGAGCGTGCGCTGCTGCGCGTAGAGGAGATGCACCTTTTCCTTCGCGCGCGTCAGGCCGACATACATCAGTCGCCGCTCTTCTTCCAGTTCCGCTGGCGAGACATGGCTCCGCGAATGCGGGAACACGCCTTCCTCGAGTCCGAGAATGAACACGTGGGGAAATTCCAGGCCCTTGGCACTATGCACCGTCATCACATGCACGGATTCGCTCCCCTGGCTTATCTCATCCGTGTCCGAAGACAGCGCCACTTCCTCGAGGAAGCGATGCAGCGCCTCATCAAGCGGCATATCGCCGTATTTCTGCGCGACCGACAGCAGTTCCTTCACGTTTTCCTGGCGCGTCTCTCCTTCGGCCGTGCCATCTGCCAAGCTGTCGAGGTAGCCGCTTTTTTTCGTGATGGCATCGAGGAGTGCCAGGAACTTCATGTCTGGACGCGCCTGTATCTCCGCGCGCAAGCGGAGAAATATATCGACGAAATCCCTGATGCTTCTCAGCTTCGGTTCGCGCAGCCCGCTCCCTTCGGCGGTCAGCCTATAGCCGGCATCGAGGAGATCCGTCTCGCCCGCTCTCGCGGACTGCACCCATTTCTCGAGCGTCGCCTTGCCGAGGCCGCGCTTCGGCTCGTTGATGATGCGTTCGAGCGCGAGCGCATCGCGCGGATTCTCGAGCAGCCGCACATACGCGATGACGTCTTTGATCTCCTTGCGCTGATAGAATTTGAGTCCCCCGACGATACGGTACCCTATCGAATGACGCAGGAACATTTCTTCCAATATGCGCGACTGGGCATTGGTGCGGTAGAGCACCGCGAAATGATCGAATGGCCGGCCCTGCACGTGTTCCCGCGCGATCGTTTCCGCGACGTATCTGGCTTCGGCTTCCTCGTCTTCGGCCGGGACGAGCGTGATCAGTTCTCCGGCTTCCGTCTCCGTCCAGAGTTTCTTGTGGCGCTGGTTGAGATTCTTCCCGATGATGCCGGTCGCCGCGTCGAGGATGATCTGCGTCGAACGATAATTGCGATCGAGCGTGATGACGGCGGCCGCGGGATAATCCTTCTCGAAATTGAGGATATTCCTGATATCCGCCTGGCGCCAGCCATAAATCGACTGATAATCGTCGCCGATGACGAACAGATTGCCGTGCTTTTTCGCGAGCAGAGAGACGAGGAGGTACTGCGGGTAGTTCGTGTCCTGGTATTCGTCCACCATCACGTAGCGGAAAATATCCTGATATTTCGCGAGCACATCCGGATGTTCCTGAAACAGTTTCACCGCGAGCATGATGAGGTCGTCGAAGTCGAGCGCGTTCTGGGCGCGGAGCGCAGCCTGATAGTGCGCATAGACTCTGGCGATGATCTCCTCATAATAGCTGCCGGCCTCCCGCGTGCATTGCCCTGCGTCGATGAAGGCGTTCTTGGCGCGCGAGATGGCATCGAGCAGCGCCCTCGGTTTGACCTGATCCGGATCGATCTCGAGCTCCTTCAGCGCCTTTTTTATGAGCGATTCCTGATCCTGGCTGTCGAGGATATTGAAACGCTTGCCGTACCCGAGCACCTCGATCTCGCGGCGCAGGATGCGGCAGCAGATATTGTGAAATGTCCCGATATGCTGCGGCAGAACCGCCGCCCCGTACTCGGCCGCCGCGCTTTGCGATAACAGCCGTTCGATACGCTCGCGCATCTCACCGGCCGCCTTGTTGGTGAACGTCACCGCGAGGATGTGCGAGGGCGGGACTTTTTTCTCCTCGATGAGATAGGCGATGCGGTGCGTCAGCGTCTTCGTCTTGCCCGATCCGGCTCCGGCCAGGATCAACACCGGCCCCTCCGTCGTCAGGACCGCGCGCAACTGTTCCGGATTCAGCCCCTGCTCCCAAAATTTCATTTGTAGAGATCTTATGCTGTGCATACTGCATAACGACCGTTATACAGTGTGCATGGTATTGATGGATTGACTTGCAATATAGAGAGAACTGTAGCATTCTATCACAATTACCTCGCGCTCTCTACTCTGACCCCTTCTGTGTTAAAATAACCACATATGAAACATATCCTCTCTCGCATCATCACATCGATCGAAAATGCGCCGCTCTCGCTTGCGTCATTCGTGACGGCTTTTTTCGCGCTTATCGTCGTCCGCTTGCTCATCGAAAATGCGCTTGGATTTTTCGGCGAACGCTCATTTTTCTTTTTTTTCTTCGAATTCACGCACACGTTCCTCTTCTTCCTGTGCTCCTTCCTCTTGCTCCTCCCCGTCGTGCGCTTCGCCGGAAGCATCGACTTCCGGAAAGCCGTGAATATCCTCTTGTTCGGGTTTCTCATCATCCTCACGCCGCCCATCATCGATACCGTCGTTTTCCGTGGCAGCCAATTCTGGAGTTTCTATGAATTCGACAGCTTCATCGGGCTCATCGGTCGGTTCTTCATGCTGTTCGGCGATACGCCCGACATCGGCATCACCTACGGCGTGCGAGCCGAGGTCGTCATCGTGACGCTCGCGCTCGGCCTCTATGCTTTCATCAGATCGCGGCGCGCAGGCAAAGCGCTCCTCGTCTCCCTGCTTACCTACGCTATCCTGTTCGTTCTCGGCACATTTCCGGCATGGCTCACGCTAGTCATCCTCGCTTTCCAGAAAAGTTTCCTCGCGATAAATGCAAGCGACGTCGCCGCGCTCTTTCTCACGCCGGAACATCTGTTCGCCCGCAGCCTCACGGATTTCAGGAGCGTCCTCAATGTGAAAATGAGCGTCGTCTACGGAGCGCTGTCCATCTTCTTGGCAGGCTCTCTCCTCTTCCGGGAATATCCGCAGTATTTCATCGCTCTCTGGAAAAATTCCCGCCTGCCGCAGCTCATCTATCATGGCGGGCTGCTCCTGCTCGGCATGGCGATGGCCATGATCTTCACCGAGGCGCCCCTGACACCCGGCTTCTTCCATATCGTCGGAACCTTCGTGCTCTTGTCTGCCGTCGGATGCGCCTGGTTCGCCTCGGTCATCGCGAACGACTGCTATGACATCCGCATCGACGCACATACCAACAAGACCCGCCCGCTGATCGAAAACTCCATCCCCTCGGAACTCTACAAGGCTTTCGGCATCCTGTTTTTCATCGCATCGCTCATCTTGTCCGGAATCATAAGCTTCTCGGCGATGCTGCTTCTGCTCGGATATCAGGCGATCGCATGGCTCTATTCCGCGCCGCCGCTCCGCCTCAAGCGTTTTCCGATCATCGCGACCGCGCTCGCCGCCTTTGCCGGCGTCCTTGTTCTTGTTATCGGTTTTCTCGTTATTGCTCCGAACAATAGCCTCTCCATGCTCCCTCGGCAGATCATTTTTTTCCTGTTCATCGCATATGCCCTCTCGCTCACCATCAAGGATTTCAAGGATATGAAGGGCGATGCGCTCGACCATACCTATACCCTGCCCGTCCTCCTCGGCGCGACCCAGGCGAAACTGTGTATCGGCAGCCTCCTGTTTCTCCTCTATGCGGCCAGTCCTCTTGTCATCAATGCCCGTTCGCTCTTCGTGCCCGCGATCCTCTTCGGCAGTCTCGCGTTCTGGGCGCTGCAGAAAGGCACGGATGACGAGACCTCTTTGTTCGCGTATCGCAAGCTCCCAGGGCTCGTGCTCACCGTCACCGCCCTCTACGGACTGACAATCGCGTATATGCTGTTCTAAAAAATCTGCCGCAGCCGTTCCCAGTCGTCCACCGACAGCGCCTGCGCGCGGATGTCCGGACGCAATCCGAGCGCTTTCAATTTTTCTTCGATCGCTGCTCTCGGAACGGAAAGACTTGAAGAAAGGTTGTTCGCGAGCGTCTTCCTCCGCGCCGCGAATCCGGCTCTCGCCAGACGGAACACCTTGCGGTCTTCTTCCGGATCATAGGCCCGCTTCGGGACGATTCGAATCACCGCGCTATCGACTTTCGGCACGGGGTCGAACGCCTCTTTCGGCACGGAAAACCTCTTCTCCACCGTCGCATAGTACTGCGCCATGAGCGAGAGCAGACTCATCTGCCCGGGCTTTGCGGCCAGCCGACCCGCCACCTCCGTCTGCACCATGAGCGTAAGCGACTGCGGCTGGTACGGAAGCGCGAGCAGCGTCCGGATGATCGGCGCCGTGATGTAGTACGGGATATTGGCGATGATCTTGTACGGATGTTCGGCGAATCCGGAGGCTTCCAGCAGTTCTTTCAGGTCGATGTCCAAGACGTTGCCTTCGAGAATTGAGACGCTCTGCGAATCGACGAAATGCTTCTGTAGGCGCTCAACGAGCTGATGGTCAAGTTCGATCGCCAGCAGTTTTTCCACCCGATCCGACAGACGGAATGTAAGTATCCCCGTCCCCGGACCGATCTCCAGCACCCAGTCCGTCGGCCGCACCTCCGCCGCTTCGAAAATCCGCCCGATGACCTCGTCATCCTGCAAAAAATTCTGCCCCAGCGATTTTTTCGCCTTCACCTGTCCCATATCCTTCCTCATGATTCTTGCTTCATAAGTCCTGATTCTAGTTCAAAATCTCCTCCATCTTCACGTTGATGACGCCGGCGCCGATGGAAGCTATTTTCGCGAAAGCCACTTTGTCGAGATCGATGATGCGCCCCGGCACGAACGGCCCGCGGTCGTTGATGACCACGATGACGCTCTTGCCGTTATCGACATTTGTCACCTTTACATAGCTCCCTTTCGGCAGCCAAGGATTGGCCGCCGCCATCGTCCCGGTCCAAGCATACCACGAGGCCGCGCCGGTATGGCTCTTCCCCAGTTTCACATATGTGCCCTGCGTCGTGATTTCCGTCGCCGGCTGTTTGATGATTTCGCTCTTCAGAAGCTTGCGATTCACCTCTTTGCCATCGTGCGAACTGACGCGATACGTCAGCCGCTCGATACCTTTCTCGCCTTTCTGCGTCACGATCGTCTTGCGCCACGAGAGCGAGTCATCTTCATTCGCCTTTTTCTCGAACGCAATCGGCTTGTCGACGGTCTGTTCCTCGACCCGAACCCGGACGATCGTCACTTCGATACCACTGTGCGCGAATGTGTCCCGATCCGGCTTCACGATGTCATCCTCATCCAGCACGATAGCGCTCTCATCGAGCGCCTGTCCCACCGAGAGCGCCTGCGTACGGAGCACCTGATCGCCTCCGTCGACACGCACGATCATCATATGCGCCCGTGCAATATGGATACGCGTATCGGAAAAAAGTGCCGTCTCCTCACCAGGAAAAATACTGTCACCCTCCGTCAGGGACAATTTCTCCGCAGAGAGGAATTCTCCCACGGTTTTTTCAGAAACATTCTCGAAAGAAAATTCAAGCCCGTTATCGACGACCGCTATTGTTTTTTTGTCATCCGTGTTCCATGCTTCCGGTCTTTCCTTCCATAAAAAAATATAGGCTATCACGCCAAGAAACAAAAGTACGACAAAAAAAGCAAAGGACTTCACTCCTCTTTTTTTCTTTCCTCTTCTTGCCATTCCTAATGCCTGATTCATGATTCTCTCTTCAACCTCATTCCTTGAACCGATACTGAAGCGCCTCGGCCAGATGCGGCACCTCGATAGCCGGCGCCTGCGCCAGATCGGCGATCGTCCGCGCCACCTTCAGGATGCGCATATAGGCGCGGGCGGAGAGCTTCATCTGCGTCACTGCGGCACGCAGTATCTCCCGCGTCTCGGGATTGAGCGGGCAGAACTCCTTGACCATATGGCTCGTCATCTCCGCATTCGTCCGACACTCCAGATCCGCGAAGCGTTTTTTCTGCACCTCCCGAGCGCTCTCCACGCGTTTCCTGATGGCGCCGCTTTTTTCCGCGCCGGTATCCCTGCCTTCCAGCTTCTCGAATTTCACGCGCGGCACGTCGATATGCAGGTCGATACGGTCGAGGATCGGCCCGGAGATCTTCTGCCGATAGCGTACCACCTGGAACGGCGAGCAGGCGCAGACGCGCTCCGGATCTCCCGCGTGTCCGCACGGGCACGGATTCATCGCGGCGACCAGCATGAAGCGCGCCGGAAAAAGAAGCGACCCCTTCGCCCGCGACACGGTGATCTCCCCGTCCTCGAGCGGCTGGCGCAGGTTTTCCAGGACCGCCCGAGAAAATTCCGCGAATTCATCGAGAAACAGGACGCCGCGGTGCGCCAGACTGATCTCTCCAGGCTTGGGAAATGTCCCGCCGCCCACGAGCGATATCGCGCTCGCCGTATGGTGCGGAGAACGGAACGGTCGCATCGTGATGAGCGATTTATCCTTCGATAGGCGTCCGGCGATCGAAAATATCTTGGTAATTTCCAGGCTCTCCGCCAGATCCAGGCGCGGCAGGATCGTGGGAAGCGTCTTGGCGAGGAGCGTCTTACCGCTCCCCGGCGGTCCGATGAAGAGCGTATTGTGACCTCCCGCCGCCGCTATCTCGAGCGCCCGCTTGGCATGCTCCTGTCCCAGTACATACGCCATATCGAGCGTATCGCTTTCCTCTCCGGAGAATACGACATCGTCTCTCGTAAAAGGGGCGATGCGTTTTTCGCCGCGCAGGTGTTTCGCCGCATCAAAAAGATTCTTCACCGGGATCACGTCGATACCCTTGGCGAGCGCCGCCTCGTACGCATTGTCTTGTGGGACATATATCTCCGCGAATCCCTTCTCTTTCGCGAAGAGCGCTATCGGCAACACCCCCTGCACGCGCCGCACGCTGCCATCGAGGGCGAGCTCGCCGATGAACAGTTTTTTCCGGTAATCGAAAGCAAGCTGTTCGGTCGCGAGTAAAAATCCGAGTGCCATCGGCAAATCATAGATCGGCGTATTCTTGGGCAGGTCGGCGGGGGCCAGGTTGACCGTCACGCGTCCGCACTGGTGCGGCGGCTTGAAACCGCTGTTCTTGAGCGCGGAACTGACGCGATCACGCGATTCCTTGATCGCCGTATCAGGCAGCCCGACCAGCGTGAAATGATGCAGTCCCGCGGGGAGCACGTCCACCTCCACTTCTACCGGGACGCTCTCGAGGCCGAGAGTCGCCGCGGAATGCACTTTCGCTGACATAGTTGCAGATGAATCAGGAATTAGGAATCAGGAGTTATGTACGATGATCGTTCCATAACGCCTGATTCGCAATGCATCATTCATGACTTTTCTTCGCATTCCAACGCCAGCCTAAGAAAATTCCGATAGCCCCGACGGTGAGCAGTATATCCGCCACATTGAACACCGGGAAAGGGGGCAGGGCGATATAATCCATGATACAACCAAAAGACAGCCGTTCCAACACGTTCCCCAGGCCGCCGGACAGGATGAGCAGCCATGGCCACTGCAGAAAGAAAAGCTTTGCTTTCCGGCCGTGCGCAGCCACAAAAACCAGAGCGGCGAGACCGATCCCTACAAGCAGCCACTGCGGCACGAGCACTCCGAATGGTCCGTCGTCGTTACAGACGCCGCCGGAGATATCCGCCCCGATGGCCCAAGAACGCACGGCAAAATGCAGCCAAAGAAAAAAGGCCACAAAAAGTACCAAGCCAAATACTTTCTGCAACCTCATAATATATCTCCTGTTTAGATGACCGTGCGGGCGGCGGGATACGCCCTCAGGCGATCCGCATTGATTTCCTTGCCGGTTTTTTCGCAGATGCCATATACCCCCTTGCCCATCTTCTCCAAAGCGTCGGTAACATCCTTCAGCTGGCCCTCGAGATTCGATTCCAACGCGAGATTGTCCACATAGCCCTCGACTTCGGTAGCGTTTTCATCAGGATCGGTGCCGATATTCTCGATCTGCGTCTCATAATTCCCTGCTACCCCGGTCGATTTCGCGAAACGGGAAAGCTCGCTCTCCAAGCGTGATTTTTCTTCGAGAAGTTTCTTTGTGAGTTCTGCGAGCAGCGTAGCATCAATCGGCATACGAGGATTCTTTCAAAGAATTAGTCCGGAGCCTCTTCGTGTACGCAAGTATATCAAATGTCCCCAGGCCTGTCTAGAAAAAAATGTGCTCCAGGTGCCGGATAGAGGCCTTGCGCAGGGCTTCATCATACAGGATGGCCAGAGCGTCGAAATGATACGCGGCTGATACGCAGCGTTTTTCCCGCAGATAGTGCGCCGCGATGCGCTCCAGTTTGCGCAGTTTGGCAGGCGTGATCCCCGCCTCCGGCAGGACAGCGCTTTCGGGCGTGCCGAGCCGCGTTTTCACTTCCACGAAGACCAGCTCCTTGCCTTTTCGGGCCACGATATCGATTTCCCCCAGCCGCCGGCCGGAAGCGTTGCAATAGTTCGTCTCAAGTATTTTGTATCCCTTGTGGCGCAGATAGCGGCATCCGAGCTCCTCACCCAGAGACCCCGCCGCAGATTTCAAACGAAATGTTCCCATACTTATATACTATCACATTGAAAATCCAAAAAGCACTGAGGGCGGCTGTTTTATGTCGCAAGAATCTTCCTGGGAGAGTTGAAGTTTTTTCGAGCATGGCGCCGTCCCGCCCTAGTAGGACGGATCGAAAAAAGTTCATAAGCGGGTTCGCCGGCCGGGGCGAACGAGCGACTCCCAGAAAGATTGCTTGTGACAGAAAACACAAAGATTAATATAGCCCTACAAAAAACACTTAAATAAGTAACAAAAAAACGGCCTCGTAAGCCATTGTCATCACTCCTTGCCCGATCACCAGTCAGAATGTTGGTGTCGGGCGCTTCATGCGCCCTATAATAAATTATTTGGCAGTAAGCGCCCGAACTTGCATGTGCCAACAGGTTTGTAGGTTACATAGCCCCGGGTGAGAAGGCATCAGTAATCCAATTCAATCCTGTATTTTGTGCTCATGCACCATCGCAGTTGACCTAACGCTTCAACTACTTCTCCCTTCACCGTTCTCTGGCACGTAGCCTTTGTTTTTGAAAGAACATTTTTTTGTTTCTTTTTGTTTTTCTCCTGGGTTTTTTATTTTTCAGGAGGAACAAATTTGTTTTTGTTTTGGGTCTCCGTGTTAGGACGGAGCGGCTTGAGCACGTTGACTCAAACGCTTGAACAGTGAAAGAATCCCCTCCACAATTAGGGGGAAATTGTGATTGGGAACTCTCCCACCGTTCATACCGCTGTTTATCCAAAAAACAATGACGGCTGAAGGAAGCGGTTGTTAAGGAAATCCGATCTGACTAGTTCATTATAGCAGAAAAAATGCTCGTCGTCAATCGGTATCGCTCTTCTGTGCTTCACTGCGGGCATTTTTTCATATTGCGGCACACATATCATCCTTGCGCGACATCGTGCGTGAAAAAACAAATACATCACTTTTTTCATCGCTGCGTATTTTGCCTTTACAGAGCCCCGTTCCGCGGAGACTGCGGCGCTTCATCGGTCCGCTTCGCTCCCGTGTCCAGCATCGCGCGCAAGGTATCCTTGCTCGTCCCCACATACCACCGATTCTCATCGAGGACATAGTCGAGGGATACGGCACGGATACTGTCGATATTCGCGAAACGTACGGAAAAACGGTCATAAGCGCTCGTCCGAAACACAAGGCTCCTGGAAACAGCGAGCTCCGTCTCCAGGATGAGCGGTTGGAGCGCGTATGGCAGACCGGTCTCCGTTTTCGTTATAGCGGTAGCGGCTGCCGGAGTATCCGTGAGCGTCAGGACAAGTCCGAGGCGCGCTCGTCCGGCATCATCATATGCGTACAGAGCAAACGTCTCGTCGATGAGCGCCAAGAGCTCCGGATCCAGATCGAGACCCAGCAGGAAAGCGAAACGGCTGAATGCGAGCGGGTTGTTATTCTGATCAGTCACCAGGAACTCTACCGGGCTCGCGATACCGGCTGTCCTGATGCGATCAGCCGCCTGCGAAAATGTCTTGCGGATATCCTCCGGAGAGACCACTTCCGTATTGATAGGAAGATAGTTCGGCGTATCCAGGGAAAATGGCAGCGGTTTCGGCGCCGGAATTTCCGGCGTTACATCTGATTGCTCGGCGGCTTCCGGAACAGGTGCCGTTTCCCACAATCCTCTCAGGGTATCGGAGAAAAAGTACCAGGCTCCACCCGAGACAAACAGGATGATGATAACCGATAGAATGCCTGCAATAAGCCACTTCCTGCTCTTTTTCGGCTCATTGATGGTCAGCGCTCCTTCGGGCACCATCGATGTCAGGCCATTGTCCAGCTGCGGCCGCTGCGAAAAGTCAGCGACAGGCCTATTGGCACGTCCTACGATACCAAAAGGGCTGCTGCCTGCCATCGCCGGCAGCTGCTGCTCGCCTTTT
Source organism: Candidatus Moraniibacteriota bacterium (assembly GCA_049294475.1). Lineage (GTDB taxonomy): Bacteria > Patescibacteriota > Minisyncoccia > Moranbacterales > UBA1568 > UBA1568. The sequence continues at coordinate 12,366 of JBAQCV010000016.1, forward strand.
TCGCTGAACGGATTGAGAGCGGCGCCGGAAGGCTCTTTTTTGAAAACGGGACTGAGCGGCTGTTTCCGCTCATCCGCAACAGGATCCTGCCCGCCCTGCGTGCCGCTCTTGATATCATTGAGATCGTCCTGCATGGTGCGCACGACCGCAAGAGCGCTCGGTGTTTCTTTTTTTGCTTTCTGCTCGGACGCCTGCTTGCCGGAAAAAAACGAGGAAGCCATACGTTTTCTCAGTGATGAGAATTAATAGAGAGAGTGTCGCCACTCCCTCTATTATACACCAGATTTTTTCTTCACGTAAGAGCCGGTTACTTTTGACCGTTCATCTGGTGAAGCGCATCTTTGTGTGAGAGGTTGATGCGTCCCTGGCTGTCGATTTCTTTTACGATGACCGGCACGATATCGCCGACATGCACGACGTCTTCGACATTCCCTACGCGATGATCGGCAAGCTCGGAAATATGTATCAGCCCTTCCTGATTCGGCAACACTTCGGCAAAGGCGCCAAAATTCATAATACGCGTGATGCGAGCCTGAAACAGTTCACCGGCCACCACTTCGCGTGTGATGCTGTTGATCCATTCGACGGCTTTCTGGGCACCCGTCTCGTCTACTGATGTGATGAATACCGATCCATCATCCTCGATATCGATAGAGACACCGGTTTCATCGATGATTTGGTTGATCACCTTGCCGCCGGGGCCGATGACATCACGGATCTTTGCTGGGTTGATATGGAGCGTGATAATGCGCGGGGCATATTGAGACATCGTTTTTCGCGGCTCGGGGAGCACGGCGAGCATCTTGTCCATGATGAACATCCTGCCTTCTTTGGCCTGCGTGATGGCTACCTTGAGAACAGTCGGCGTCAGCCCGTCGATTTTCACGTCCATCTGCATGGCGGTGATGCCATCCTTTGTCCCGGCTACCTTGAAATCCATATCGCCGTAATGATCTTCTAGTCCCTGGATATCGGAAAGTACCTTGTATGAGCCATTTTTACCCGTGATCACACCCATAGCGATACCAGCCACAGGTGATTTTATCGGGACTCCAGCATCCATCAGCGAGAGTGTCGAACCGCAGGTAGAGGCCATCGAGGATGAACCGTTGGATTCCAGAACCTCGGAAACGAGGAGGATCGTGTACGGAAAATCTTCCTTACTAGGAAGCACTGGTATCAGCGCTTTCTCCGCGAGCATCCCGTGACCGACTTCGCGACGGCCTGGTCCTCGCATCGGTTTGACTTCTCCGACCGAGTACGGCGGGAAATTATAGAAATGCATATAGCGCTTCTTCATATCCACCTCCATGGTATCGACTACCATCTCATCGCCGGGAGCGCCGAGTGTCGTCACTGTCAGTGCCTGCGTCTCGCCGCGCGTGAAGAGTCCTGTGCCGTGCGTGCGCGGCAGAATGCCGACAGCACACGTGATCGGACGTATCTCCGTAATGCCACGGCCGTCCGGGCGGGCATCCTTCTCGAGGATATTCTCGTGTACCGCCTCATCAGACACTTCGTCAATAATGATTGCGAGTAATTCCGAAAGGTTTTTCTGATCAGGATACTTCTCTCCGGCATAGACAGAGATTTTTTCTTTGATCTCGGCCACCTTCGCCTCCGTTGCCTGCTTCGGACGGATATACAACGCTTCAGCCATACCGAACTCGACACATACCTTGCGAATATCCGCCTCAAACTCATCGGAGCCGCGAAGGAGCGATGCTGCGCGCTTTTCTTTGCCTGCATCCTTGCGTATTTCCTCAATAAAGTGAGCTATAGTTTGGATCGCTGTAAAGCCGTACTCGAACGCTTCTGCCATCTTCTCTTCCGTAATCTCCTGCGCGCTCGCCTCGATCATATTGATCTTGTCCTTTGTACCGGACAAAAGCAGATCCAACGTACTACTCTTGCTCTCTTCCTTTGACGGGTTCAGTATGAAATTGCCATCCAGCAGACCGACACGCACGGCGCCTATAGGTCCGTTCCAGGGGATATCGGACAGTGTCAGTGCTGCCGAAGCCGCGATCATCGCCACGGTATCGGGATCGTTCACTCCGTCATAGGAGAGCGTCGTCACTATCACCTGTACTTCGTTGCGCATCCGACTGTCGAACAGTGGCCGGATCGTACGATCTACCGCGCGACCAGACAAAACGGCATCGTCAGAAGGCCGCCCCTCACGCTTGATAAAACGAGAACCTTTGATTTTTCCCGCGGCATAATACCGTTCCTCGTAATCCACCATCAGCGGAAAATACCCCATGATCCGGGACATTTCCTTGCTCATCACGGCGGCTGCGAGCACAACCGTATCACCATACCGTACCGTCACTGATCCGCTCGCCTGCTTAGCCAGCGTCCCGGTCTCGATAACAAGCTCTCGCCCTCCGAGCTGGAGGGACCATTTTTTCTCCTGCATACGTTTTCGTCCTGCAGGCAAGCTAACAAACACGCGACTGAGCCCGAGGGCCGCACTCGTGTACCTATTAACCCTGCCCGCGGAAAAATTAAAAAACTTGATTAGCGTATCCGCACTCTACCCGAAAGCACCCTGTTTGTCAAAAAAACACGCCTGGCACGGCGTGTTCCTCGTGTTTTCCACTCTACCCGATCAGGAACCGCTTCTTGTTTTCCGAAAGATTGATGAAGTCGTCCGCGGCCTCGACGAGCTTCTGGCTCGCGGACTCCGCGAAGGCGATGGCTTCGACGCGGCAGCCGTACGTGCTCTGGATATATTCCACCAGCGACACATAATCCCCGTCGCCGGACACGATCACGATCACGTCGAGCTTGGCCGCCATCTTGATCGCGTCGACGGCGATGCCGACATCCCAGTCGCCCTTCTTGGAGCCATCCGGAAAGATCTGCAGGTCTTTCGTCTTCACCTCGAATCCGCTTTTCTGGAGCGCCTCGAAAAATTTCTCTTCGGTCGCCTCCACCGTCTTGATGCCGTAGGCGATCGCGCGGATGAGCTTGCGCTCTTCGGTCGCCGCCATAAGCACGTTCTTGAAATTCACTTTCTTGCCATACAGCACCCGCGCGCTGTAATACAGATTCTGTATATCCACCAATACGCCGACTCGCTGTTCCGCAAACTTTGCCATAAATATGTGTATAAAAAAATAAGGGGGCTTAGGCAAGCCCCAGAGTCTTAATCACCGTTTTGTACGATTTCTCATCGGTCTTCTCGAGATAATCCATCAGCTTCTTGCGCTTGGAGACCATCTTGAGCAGCCCGCGGCGGGAATGGAAATCCTTCTTGTTCTTCTTCAGGTGCGCCGTCAGCTTCTTGATCTGCTCGGTAAAGAGCGCGATCTGATATTCCGGCGAGCCGCTGTCCTTCTCGTGCCGCTTGACTTCTTTCGTCACCTTCTCCTTCTGCTTGTGCGTGAGTGCCATAACTTCGTTCGGCGATACGCTCGTGCCGCAAGTGGCGCACCAGCGTATGCTACAGATAAAAAAATATTACAGACGAAAAATAACACGGATATCCGATCCTGGCAAGAGGTATTGAATTTTTGAACTCTCTACAGTCACTTTTCAATCTATTCTGCTTATCTATCTCTACCATCAGGGAGGTAGTTGGTTTCAATGTTCTTGCGCAATGTATAAGCATTGCCATGCTTCATCAGGCCAAGATATGACCGCACGGTTTCCCGCTTGCCTTCCTTTTCGCGGATATTGCGGAAGGCTCTGTTTTTGGTAACGGTGCGTAGCACTCGATGGTCTGGGAAGTGCGTCCATCCAAGAAAGTCCACGCCGGAAGCCACTGTTTTGATGAACACCTTATCCGGATGAAGTTTGAGACCAAGACGAAACTCAAGAAAGGCGCTTATCTGTACAAGAATTGTTTTCAGTTGTTCCTTATTATCCGAAAAAATCACAAAATCATCAGCATAGCGGATATAGTATTTTGCCTTTGTCTGATGTTTCATAAACTGGTCGAACTCGTTCATATAGACGTTGACCAGAAGCTGACTTGTAAGGTTGCCAAGTGGCAAGCCTTTGCCTTTCTCTGTATGAAAGCTCCCAATGATCTCTGAAAGAAGACCGAGAATATCCTGGTCAGAGATATGCTTTTCGAGAATCCTTAGCAGAATGTTCTGGTCGATAGAAGCAAAGAACTTCCTCACATCGCATTTGAGCGCCCACGCAGTCCTGGTGTGGTTATGGGAAGCCTTATGAGCAAAGCTGCGGAAGCGGTCGAGTGCCTTGTGGACTCCTTTGTCATTGCGGCAGGAATAAGAGTCAGCAATAAACAATCGGTCAAAGAAAGGGTAGAGGACGCGGTAGATGGCTCGATGAACTACTCTGTCTCTTACCCGTGCCTTATGGATATTCCTTGGCTTTGGGTCGGAGATATTGAAAGCCTCATAGTTAGAATGACAATAGGTTTTGAGACTAAGCTCTCGGTGGATCGCAAAAATGTTATCTGCTAAATGAAATTCAAACTCTTCCACATCTTTACGCTTGCGCTTCCCGCGGATAAACTCTGTCCAGGCCTCAAGGAGATTTTCGAGAGAAATGATATGATGATAATTGTCCAATAATTTTACTTTTTCCTTATGCT
>JBAQCV010000017.1:0-3956 GCA_049294475.1 Candidatus Moraniibacteriota bacterium
GTACCAGCCCGACCAAGGCGCCGCCGACGACCTCGCTGACACGGTGACCGACGCGTTCCTTGAGGCGGGGAAATTTATCTTTTTCGATACCGAGCTGTTCGACCAGCATATTGAGGTAACGTCCCTGATCGCCGAGATACATGCGGATACGGGCGGCATCATCGATGACGATGAATGCGAGTACCGCGGCAAGGGCGAATGTGCCGGTATGGATGCCCTCATAATACGCGACGGTGACGAGGAGTGAAACAACGAGGCTTGTATGGGCGCTCGGCATATGGCCATGCGTGAACGCGTACTCCAGATCGAATCCATGCTTGATGGTATAGAGCGTGAATTTGATGACCTGTGTCAGGATGCCGACCATGATCGGGACGAGAAAGACGAGATAGGGTTGAAGCGACTCCATACAGGCGAACGTTATGGATTACAAGGCACCGTATCGTATGGACAGAGTATACCACATAATACGTTCTCTGGCGGTTGCATCGCCCATATGATTCTGGTATCATAATGCAACAGGTGAGAGAGCCGTGATTAACCCAATAAATCGAAAACCTATGAACCCGACAGCGATCATTCTCGTAGTCGTCGGAGCGTTCGTGCTCTATATCGTCGCCATATTCAACAGTCTGGTGCGCCTGCGCAACCGCGTGTCGGAGGCCTGGAGCGATATCGACGTGCAGCTCAAGCGCCGCTACGACCTCATCCCAAACTTGATCAATACCGTCAAAGGCTATGCCGCGCATGAGTCCGGCGTGTTCGACCGGGTGACCAAGGCGCGTGCCGCCGCCATGCAGGGCGGTACCATAGCTGACAAGGCCGCTTCGGAGAATATGCTGACCGATGCGCTGAAATCACTCTTCGCGGTCGCCGAAGCCTACCCGGATCTGAAGGCGAATCAGAACTTCCTCGAACTCCAGCGCGAACTCGCCGACACGGAAAACAAGATCCAGGCTTCCCGCCGCTTCTACAACGGCAACGTGCTCGAGCTCAACAACAAGATCGATATGTTCCCGTCGAACATCATCGCTGGGATGTTCAGTGTCGCCAAGCGCGAATTCTTCGAAGTCGCCGATGGCGAGAAGGCCCCAGTGCAGGTGCAGTTTTAGGACAAGTGGCAGGTATCTTGTAGCAGGTATTAAGCATTTCTCACGAGATACATGATACCTGATATGAGATACTTTTTCTTTATGGCGACATTGTATAACAGTTATGACAAAAACAGCCGCCTGACGTGGGCGTACCTCACGATCTTCTTCGTATTCGTCATCGGTGTGGGGTATGTCTTCGCCGGAGCGTTCGGCGACAGCACGATCCTCTATGTCGCCGTGCTTGTCTCTATCCTGATGAGTGTCGCGTCGTATTGGTGGAGCGACAAGATCGTGCTGTCGATGAGTGGCGCGCAAGAACTCACGTTTGAGAGCCACAAGGAAATCTATCGTTTGGTGGAGAACCTCGCGATCACGGCAGGACTGCCGGTGCCGAAAATCTACGTGATCGAAGATACGGCGCTCAACGCGTTCGCGACGGGACGCGACCCCAAGCACGGTGTCATCTGTCTCACGACGGGCATCATCAGCCGCCTGGAGAAGGCCGAGCTCGAGGGAGTCATCGCGCACGAGCTCTCGCACATCGGCAACCGCGATACGCTTGTCTCCACCATCGTCGTGATCCTGGTTGGATTCGTGGCGCTGCTCGCCGACTGGTTCCGGCACTGGGCGTTCTATGGACGAAGGGGTAGCGACAACAACGGCGGTCAGGCACAAGCAATCCTGTTTATCGTCGCTATCATTCTTTCAATCCTCGCGCCGCTCTTTGCGATACTTCTGCAGCTGGCCATTTCCCGCAAGCGCGAATTCTTGGCGGATGCATCGGGGGCACTCCTCACGCGTTATCCGGATGGGCTGGCAAGCGCCCTTCGGAAGATTTCCGGCGACACCGAACCACTCGAAGCGGCCAATCGCGCCACCGCCCATCTCTACATCGCCAATCCTTTCAAAGGAAAAAAAGTTTCAAAGTTATTCATGACCCACCCGCCGATCGAAGAGCGTATCGCCGCCCTCCGCGGGATGGACATTAAGTAATGCCAAAATCCAAATTTCAAATGTCCAATCAAATCAAAAATCCTAATGACACGAATTTAGGAGTTTGAGTATTTTGTATTGGTTTGAAATTTGTCATTTGAGCTTTGAAATTTTTGTTATGCCTTCCCCGTACCAGGAATTTGCGCGCAAAGCGAGAGAGCGTTTTGAAAAGAAACGAAACGCGATGGCTCTCGGCAAGGGCGGATACCGGTTCACGCTCCATGCGCAGCACAAGATGCGGCAGTATGGCCTTTCCGAACAGCGGGTGCGGAGCGTCATCCGCAGCCCCAAGCGCCGCGAAGAGGGGATAGTGCCCCGGACGGTCGCCGTGATGCAGCCAGTCTCGATGAAAAAGGTGGATGGCAGGGAAGTATGGAAGCAAGAAATCTGGGTGATGTACCAGCTCCGCCGCTGCGGAGCAAATTCCAAATTCCAAATTCCAAATTCCAAACAAAACTCAAATTCCAAATTCCAAATTCCAAATTCTGCGAAGCAGCAGCTGCGTATCATCAGCGCCTGGCGATATCCGGGAGTGAGCCCCAAGCGCAACCCCATCCCGGACGAGATTTTGCGCGAATTGGAGGATGGGAGTATACTGGAGATGGTAGAGGAGACTTAATTTTAATCAAAATACTATGAACGAGGGTATGCCGCAAGGCGACATGGGGGGAGCAGCGAATCAGCAGAACCAGGGACAAGGACAGGCACAGTCATCGGGAGCCACCGGTATGGGGAGCAATCCCGGCGGGATGAAGAAAGACGCGCATGGTCTTATCGGCCAGCTCGAGGCATTGCTTGACGAGTATATGGTGAAGAAGGCGCCGTTCCATCTTCCGATGGGGCTGAAGGAATTTATCGCAAAAGTTTCTCCATATCTTATCATTATTTTCGCGGTTATGGCGCTGCCGCTTATTTTGGCGGCGATCGGCATCTCGACCGCTTTCGCACCACTTGGCATGATGGGTGCGTATGGCTATGGGTTCGGATGGGGACTGAGCGCGATCATCTCGCTCGTCGTCGCGGTCATCGTGCTTGTGATGGAGGTGATGGCGATCCCGGGACTTTTCAAGCGTACTCGCGGCGCATGGCGGCTGCTCTTCTATGCCAGCATCGTGAGCTTGATCGGAAGCATCATCTCCATAAGCGGTATCGTCGGCGGAGTGATCGGCGCGGTCATTGGCTGGTACATCCTGTTCCAAGTCAAGGAACTGTACAAGAATTGACACTTTTCAAAGTGTCATCCCGAACCTGATCCGGGGTCTGAAACAGGTTCGAAAGAGCCTGTTTTATCTATTAAAAAATGCTTTATTCAAGCCTTTATTAACAGATTGTGATTGACAATCCTTGTTTTTGGGTGTATAATAAACAGTCAAGAGTTTTTTGACAATCAAATTTCAACCTGGCACAGGCGTGCCATATTTTCCGGAGGATGTCATGAAAACAGTTTTCGCGATGAGTCTAGTTCTGGTCTTGGCGCTGGTCATGACCAGGAATGCGGCGGCGAATGGATACCATACCAGCGATCCCTGTGCCAACATTGGGCATCAGGTGGTGATTGATACCGCCATCGGCGCGGTTGCCGGCGCTTTGCTCGGTGGTCGTCACGGCGTTCGCTATGGCGCTGGCGTTGGGTTAGTCGGCAGCTTTGCATTGCGTCAGGCGCAGTGCGAACAATACCGGCAGCAGATGTACTATGAGGTACAGCAGAATGTGCCGCGCTGCCAGTACTGGGAGCAGAATGGAGTACAGTACAGATCGTGCACTGAAACGGTGTACGGCAACTGGAGGCGGTGACATTGCCACTCCAGCAAAGCGGTCGGTTTCAGAGGAGGCAACATTCTTCTCTCGAAACCGGCCGTGGTTGTTTTT
>JBAQCV010000018.1:0-10835 GCA_049294475.1 Candidatus Moraniibacteriota bacterium
ACACAACAGCATCAAGCGATCGTCCGCGCTTCTCCGGTACATATGCCGTTGTTCCACGATAGAGAAATGATGATTTCATGAAAAAAACTATTTTTGTGTCTCAGCTGGCGCTTCGGTACTTATGCCAGCCTTCGTCTTGAAAAAATTAATGACATCCGGCTCTCCGACATAGCACGTGCCATCGCCGCCATACACGAATGGCACACCCATCCCTTCCGGCTTGATACCGCACGCCTTCGCCCGCCGATTCATCTCGATCGCATTCAGCTTGTCGCCCCACACTTCTTTTTTCTCAAAAGAGACTTTTTCGGCGATATCGTTCGCCTCGAGAAAATCATTCACCACCTTGCAATGCGGACAGCCCTCGCCATGATAATACACGATGGCGTTCGGATCGTCGGTGACCGGCGCGCTGTCCTGCAGCCCCCAATATATCAGCCCGACAATGACAGCAAGCGTACCCAAAAGGACGATAGTCATTTTTTTTTCAAACATATGCGACCAAAAGCAGGTTAGCTGTCCAATGCCGCTATTGTAGCACGATTTCGTCGTTTCAACCATAGAAATCCCATCCCGACCGCGAACAGCATCACGGCAGAAAAAATCTGTCCCAAGGTCAATCCGCCGGCCAAGAATCCGATGTGAGCGTCCGGTTCGCGGAAATACTCGGCTAGAAAGCGCAGGATGGCATACCCCGCCAGGAACACGCAGGCGAGAGCGCCGGGAAACGGCATTCTCTTCCGCAACAAGATAAGCAGAATAAGCAGTACGATACCCTCGAAAAAAGCTTCGTAGAGAGTGGACGGGTGCCGCAGCATTCCGTCCGGCATGACTCCGGGGAATATCATCCCCCACGGTCGTTCCGTCAGCCGCCCGTACAGCTCGATGTTGAAAAAATTTCCCATACGGCCGAAAGATATCGCCATCGGGGCCAGCAATGCCGCGCCATCAGCCGCCTGCCAAAAACCGATTTTTTTTCTGCGCGCGAACCAATACAGCGCCAATGCCGCGCCGATCAGTCCGCCATGATAGCTCATACCAGATATGCCGACCCATACGCCGCGCTCGAAATCATACGGAAGCAGCATCGCGTATGGCGCCGCGAGGAAAGCATCGAAGTTATAAAAAAGCACGTACCCGATGTGTCCGCCGATCACAGCGCCGAAGAAAAGGAAGAGGAGCATATCGAACACCGTTTCTTCCGAAAAGGGAAATTTTCCATTTCGCGAAAGCCAGAGTGCCGACAGGAGCACCGCGAAAAATCCGGCGAGAAGCCAGAGCGCGTACCAGCGTACCGAAAAAAATCCGATCGTGAGTGCGATCGGGTCGAGCGTTTGCGGAATATGCTGCCACCACTCTCGCATAACTGCTACTGATTATATTCCTTGAGCTGATCACGGAACTCGATGCTATATATCTCGCCCAAGGCCATGAAGAGGGACACGATGATCGGCCCGATAATGAATCCGGACAGGCCGAAGAACGCAAGCCCTCCCAGCGTCGCGAAGAACACCATCAGCGGATGCATCTGCGTATCCTTGCCGACCAGTTTCGGACGCAGGATATTGTCTATGACCGAGATGATTCCCACCCCTACGGCAAGGATGAAAACGCCCTGCCAGATATCTCCCACGAGCAGCATGATGATGCCTGCCGGCAGCCATACGATACCGGTTCCCACCATCGGAACGATGGAAAAAAGCACCATTACGATGCCCCAGATCGCCGGAGACGGAATGCCGGCTATCCAGAACGCGATGCCGCCGAGCAATCCCTGGATCACGCCGACGACTATCGTTCCCTTGAGCGTCGCCCGACTGATGGATATGAATTTCTTGATGAGAAGCTTGTCGTGCTCGTCGCGGAGCGGGCTGAGCTGCATCAGATACCGGAGCGCCCGCTTGCCATCGATCAGAAAATAAAAGAGTGTGAAGAACATCACGAACACCCAGAAAACGAAGTGCGTGATCCCCTGATATGCCGCCTGGAGCAGACCGAGAGCGTTCTGACTGAACTGCTTGATGTCGTCTAGGATACGCTCCTGGCTCAGCGTCTGCGTATCAAAAAAGATATTGAGGTACGGGATCGCCTGCACCGATTCGACCGTGTGGCCGATGACTGTTTCCAGGGCCGATTCCTCACCCAGCGTGTGATACAGCGCATTCGCCTCGCTGATTGCCAAGCTCAAAACCAGAAACACCGGCGTCACAAGGATCACGACAACCATGAGACAGGTCAGCAATGCGCTCCACCCGCGGTGCCCACGGGTCCACCTCTCGAACATATGATATGGCGCCTTGAAGAGCGCTGTCAGGATAGCCGCCGCGATAATAGCCGTCATAAACGGCTGAAAAACGAAAAACACGACCGCCCCGACGGCCATAAGGAGCAGAAAAAAGAAATAGACGTTGAATGATCGGAGTTCCATATATTTCTCCTCCAGTATAGCACCAGTGACGATTTTTGCCAGATGAACGGAATGTTTACTCGACGATCAGTCTGCCGGTCATACCGCTATGTCCTTCGCCGCAGAACACGGCACATTTGAAAGAAAACTCTCCCTTCTTATCCGCTACGAATTCCACCGTCGTCGTTTCGCCCGGTTCTACCAGCTGGCTCTTCACTGAAAAGTCAGGAATGGCAAAAATATGAGCGCCGGAAATCCCCCGCACGATGATCTTCACCTTCGTCCCCTCTTTTACGCGGATCTCCTCCGGTACGAAATACCAGTTATGCGCTTCTACGGTGATTTCTTGTACCTGTTGCATCGAAGACGTATTCTCTGCCACATCCCCCAGTACCGGAGCTTCCACTACCTGCTTCTCTTTGCTGAAGAAGAGAAAGCCTCCGATAACGAGCACCAATACCAAACCAATAATCTTCCACATAGACGTTTTATGACTTATTATTCTTCAGATTTTCATTATACCGCTTCACATCTTTTTTGGGAAACACTCCGAATGAAGGCTTGCCCGAGAGGATCTGGGCGTTGATCAGAAGCGTCGGCCTGCCTTTGACTATTGCTTTCATATGCGGAGGCCGGACGGCAAGAGACAAAGCATATTTTTCCCGGAAATACTGCTTGATTCCAGCGCGGGTGTTGCAGCCCGATGGCAGGACAAACGGCTTGAAAGTCTTTTGATCTGCGGAAAAATACTTCTTGTGATCCTCATGCAGGAAAACATACGCCCGCGCATCCTTCCACGCGATCTTTCCCCTTTTTTTCTCTCTTATCCTGACTGCCTCGCCGGTAGGCGGGTATCTCTTATCCCGCATCTCGGCTCGACCTTTCTCCCGATAATACGTGCAGCGTGCCGAAAGAGAGCACGCCTCGCACTTCGGTCGCGCCGCACAGAGAGCGCTTCCGAAATCCATCAACGCCGCGTTCAGTGTTTTCTTCGGTGTCTCAAACGCTCGTTCCCATGATGTCATATCCGCGACCAGATGTTTTCCGCCGTGAAAGAAACGCCCGATGACCCGCTTCAGATTCGTATCCCACGCCAGATGCTCGTCGCCGTACGCGAAACTCATGATCGCCGCAGCCGTGTACGGGCCGATGCCTGGCAATGTTTCCAGAAGCTTCCTGTCCCGCGGAAATGTCCCGCCATATTTTGATACGACGACCTTGGCGGTTTTCAGCATATTGCGGCCGCGCGCATAGTATCCAAGTCCTTCATAATACGGTAAGAAATCCTCCCAGCTCGCCTGCGCCAAAGATCCGATATTCGGAAAACGCTTGAGAAATTTCACATAATATCCGATGACGCGCGACACTTGGGTCTGTTGGAGCATGACTTCTGACACCCACACCTCATAGGCCGTCACCTTTTTCTTCCCCCGCAAAGCTCCGCCGCGGGGCAGGCGCCAAGGCAGATGCTCCCGCCCCGCTTTTTCAAAAAAGTCGAGCATCTGTTTCTCGAAAAATACGATTTTTTTTCTTGTGATCCTCATGATGCTTGATGCATGATTCTTGGTTCCTTTTCGAGAATCGTTCCGCCACCCAGACAATACTCGCCATCATAGAATACGGAAAACTGACCGGCGGCCAGCCCCGGGTCTTTTTCTTTGAGCATCACTTTCAGTGTACCGTTTTCCAAGAACTCGATCGCCGCCGGATATATCTTGGCACCATGCCGCACTTTGACTTGCAGCTCTTTTGTTGTTGGAGCACTACCCGATATCCAGTTCAGTCCGCCGACGATGAAACTATCGCGCGCGAAAAGCTCGTGATGCTCGCCGTGCGAGATGAAAACATCGTTCGTTTCGGAATTTTTCGCTATCACATACCATGGTCCGCCCGACAAATGGATGCCTTTGCGCTGGCCGATCGTGAAATACCAGAACCCGTCGTGTTCGCCAAGAACCTTTTTCGTCTCATATTCGATCAGTTTCCCCGGTCGCTTGCCGAGATGATATGCGAGAAACTTATCGAAGGGAATCTTGCCCAGGAAACAGATTCCCTGACTATCTTTCCGTTTGGCGTTCGGCAATCCGAATTTCTCCGCGAGCATCCTCACCTCACTTTTCTCATATGTACCGATAGGAAACAAGGCTTTTGACAGTTGTTCCTGCGAAAGCTGCGAAAGGAAATATGTCTGATCCTTGATCTGGTCCGGTGACATTGTCAAAAATATCTTGCCATCCTTCGCTTCTGTCTGCGCATAATGTCCCGTCGCGACTTTGTCGAAATCTTTCCCGAATGCGTCATAGAACGCGCCGAATTTGATCCGCGCATTGCAGAGCATATCCGGATTCGGGGTTCGTCCCGCTTTCACCTCATCGATCGTATAGGCGACGACCCGCTCCCAGTATTCCTTCTGCAGCGGCACGATCTCGAGCGGCACATCAGCCTCCTCGCACACCGCGCGCACATATGCCAGATCATCCTCCCACGGACACTCGCCTAAAAATCGCAGTTCATCCTCAAGCCAGATTTTGAGATAGAAAGCGGTAAGCCGGTGCCCCTCTTCCTGGAGCAACCGCAACGCCACGGAACTATCCACCCCCCCTGATACCAGTATGGCTATCTTCATAAGTGCGTGGTTATCGGTAACACCACAATATCACAATGATCCGCTAAAAATTTCTTGATTATCTTTTCTACCGCATCCGCACTGTGGCACGCCATCAGCTGCACGCGCAGCTCCTTGGCTTGCGGAAAATGATTGATATAGGCCTGATAATGTTTTTTCATGAGCTCGAAACTTTTCGTATCCTGCCAAACCTCTTCGAATAGTTTCGTATGTTCGAGCGCGACACGTACTTTTTCTGCTACCGTCACGATGGTTTTCTTCTTATCGAACAGCCACGGATTGCCGAAGATGGCTCGCCCGAGCATCACGCCGTCCGCTCCGGTCGCATTGATTTTCTCTGCCGCATCCCGCAGGTCCTTCACATCGCCGTTGCCGATGATGAGCGTCCTCGCTCCTCCGCCAGCCGGCCGACAAGCCTCCGCGATCTCTACCGCGCGCTTTACCTGCTCCCAGCGTGCCGGGACCTTGGACATCTCTTTTTTGGTCCGCGCGTGCACCGTGATCGCCGCTGGCTGCGCTTCCAGCAACTTTGGAAGCAAGGCTTCCAAATTGTCTTCGTTGAATCCGAGGCGTGTTTTTACTGAAATAGGCAACTGTCTCCCAAAAGAAATCGTTCCTTCTCGTGCCGCGATAATCAGCTCCTGCGCTCGTTTCGGATCCTTCATACACGCCGCACCAGCGCCTTGTTTCATCACGTTCTTGTCCGGACAGCCCATATTGATATCGATGCCGTCAAACCCCAAGCCCGCGACTAATGTTGCCGCTTCGAACATCTTGTCCGGATGCGCCGTAAACAACTGCGCCACGATCGGTCGCTCGCCTTCAGTGAACCACAGATCACGGAGCAACGCCTCCCTCCCCTTCGGATGACAGAGTCCGTCCGCCGAAACGAATTCCGTCCAGGTCACATCCGGTCTGCCATATTTGGCTATCACGCGCCGAAAAACAGCATCCGTGACATTGGCCATCGGTGCCAGGACAAAAAACGGCTTTTCCAATGTTTCCCAAAATCCAAGATGTGGTTTCATACGGCGGTAATCATACAATTGATACAGCTTACACGATTGTATCGGAAATTGACACCCTTTCCATTGTTTGTTACTATAAAGCAGACAATTTCAGTCTGAATTGACACAGCCGCGTCATCCTCAGTGTATCGAAGGATCTAGGCTTATATAACGGGTGTTGAACCCGATTTTACCGGCACTGCGCTCGGACATGATACCGCCGAGGCGGTATCATTTCACTCACTTCATTTGGTAATAAAGCTATGAAAGTATCCAAGAAGGCATATTACGGTCTCCGGGCAGTGGTAGCGCTGGCACACGCCGGCAAGTCGCTCTCTATCCACGTTCTCGCGGAGTCAGAGCAGCTGCCAGAAGACTATCTGGAAAAGATCCTGCAGACCTTACGTCGCGCAGGGATAGTCGAAGCGACCAAAGGTACCGCCGGCGGATATGCTTTGGCACACGCAACCCGAGATATCAGCGTCTGGGACGTGCTCCGCGAACTCGATGGGCCGATCAAAACCTTCACCGCTCCCAAGGGCGAGCTCCCCTGCTTCCATGTGAGCCACTGCCAGACCAATGAGGTATGGCGAGCATTGGAAAACAAGATCGAGGAGACACTTGCGGATATCTCTGTCGATAGCCTCATTCCAAAAAATATTGAAGGATAAATCGCTATGCTCTCCATAAAAAATCTCTCCGTTTCCATCGAAGGAAGGAAAATTCTCGACGATATCTCGTTCGATTTCCGTCCTGGCAAGACGTATGCGCTGATGGGGCCGAACGGTTCCGGCAAGTCGACGCTTGCGAGCGCCATCATGGGACATCCGGGACTAGCGTATTCTCACGCATCGAAAATACTCATCGGGAACCCTGCCCGCCGAAGCGGGAATATCAAAAACCTCTCTGCAGACAAACGCGCCAAGCTGGGAATTTTTCTTTCTTTCCAGACGCCGCTCGCGCTCCCTGGCGTGACGGTTTTCTCTCTCCTGCGCCTGGCGCTCGAGAAACAGATAGAGCCGGTCGCGCTGCACAAAAAAGTCGCGGCATACGCCAAAGAGCTCCATATCAAAGACGAGCTACTCAAGCGCTCGCTCAACGAAGGATTCTCCGGAGGAGAGAAAAAGAAGCTGGAAGCCCTCCAGGCCGTCCTGCTCGCGCCGCGCTTCGCTCTTTTCGATGAGATCGACACCGGCGTCGATGTCGACGCACTGAAAACGATTGCCCGATTCTTGAAAAAACATCTGCCGCAAGAAACGACACTGGTCCTCATCACGCACTCGACGCGCCTGCTCCGTTACATACGGCCACAAGAGGTACTCGTCATCAAAAACGGCCGCCTCGTCACAACCGGCAACAATTCATTGGCGAAAAAAATCGAAGAGAAGGGATTCGAAAGTATGAAATAATATGAAGGTTACGAAAAAAAACACTCTGGATATCGGGGATTACAAGTACGGCTTTTCTATGCCGGAACGCTCGGTACACAAGACCGGCGTAGGTCTCTCCCGCGATATCGTCTCCGAAATATCCGCCGTCAAAGGCGAATCGAAATGGATGCACGACTTCCGCTTGCGCGCGTATGAGATATTCCTCAAAAAACCGATGCCGGACTGGGGGGCTGACCTTTCAGGGATCGATTTCGACGCCATCACCTACTACCTCAGGGCGACCGATAGACAGGCGCGCTCCTGGGATGATCTGCCGCAGGAAATCAAAGATACCTACGACCGCATCGGCGTCCCGGAAGCGGAGAAGAAATTTCTCGCCGGCGTCTCCGCGCAATACGAATCAGAAGTGGTCTATGAGAGCGTCAATCGCGAGCTCGACCGGCTTGGCGTCATCTTCTGCGATATGGATACGGCTTTCAAGAAATATCCGAAACTCGTAAAAGAATACCTCGGCACGCTCATCCCGCCCCATGACAACAAATTCGCCGCGCTCAATTCCGCCGTCTGGTCCGGCGGCTCGTTCGTCTACATCCCCAAAGGCGTCGAGGTGAAACTGCCGCTTCAGGCCTATTTCCGCATCAATGCCGAAGCCTTCGGCCAATTCGAACGCACGCTCATCATCGCCGAAGAAGGCAGCTCCGTCCACTATATCGAGGGCTGCACCGCGCCGATCTATACCACGAACTCGCTCCACTCGGCCGTCGTCGAGATCTTCGTCAAGAAAAACGCCCGGGTGCGCTACACGACCGTGCAGAACTGGAGCAAGAATATCTATAACCTCGTCACCAAACGCGCCCAGGCCGGAGAGAACGCCGTGATGGAATGGGTCGACTGCAATATCGGTTCCGGCGTCACGATGAAATACCCGGCGGTCTACCTCGTCGGTCGCGGCGCCCACGGGGAAGTCCTTTCTATCGCTTATGCGGGCAAGGATCAGCACCAGGATGCCGGCGCCAAGATGGTGCATCTCGCTCCCGATACCACGTCGCGCGTCATTTCCAAGTCCATCTCCAAGGACGGCGGCCGCACCTCCTACCGCGGATTGGTGCACATCGGGAAAGGCGCCAAGAATGCCAAGGCCTCCGTCGTCTGCGACGCTCTCCTCCTCGATCCAGCCTCCCGTTCCGATACCTATCCCACGATGCGCATCAAGGAAAAAAGCGCGACCATCGAACACGAGGCGACGGTGGAAAAGATCGGCGCAGAAAAGCTCTTCTATCTCACCTCGCGCGGCATCAAGAAAGAAGACGCCGAGGGGCTGCTCGTGAACGGCTTCATCGCGCCCATAGTCCAAGAAATCCCCCTCGAATATTCGGTAGAGCTGTACAAGCTCATCAATATGGAGATGAACGGAAGTATTGGATAATACCAAAGCTCAAATGACAAATGTCAAATCAAATCCGAAATCCAAATGAGTAAAATTCGACATTAAGACATTTGAAATTGATTTGATATTTGATATTTGGATTTTGAAATTTATACCGTATGATTTTCAGGAACATCACAACCGACAAACAAACGACATATCGTCTCGAATCAAATGAGAAGATCGTGTTCTTCATGCTCAATCGTTCCGGAGCGATCACCTTCGAGCTTGCCGGGAAAGGTGCCGAGGCGCATATCTTCTCTTTCTTTATCGGGCGAAAGGATGACAAGGGCACGCTCGCCATCACGCAGCGACATAGCGCTCCGCAGACGACTTCGCACGCACTCGCGAAAAGCGTCTTGTTCGATGCATCCGAATATATATATGAAGGACTGATCGCTATCGGCAAACAGGCAGACTGGAGCGACGCTTCCCAGGAAAGCCGCGCCCTCCTCTGCTCGCCTCTCACACAGGCTTCCTCGCAGCCTTCTCTCGAAATTCTTGCGAACGACGTGAAATGCCGGCACGCGGCGACCGCCAGTCCGCTCAATCAGGAGTCTCTCTTCTTCGCGGAGTCGCGCGGCCTCTCCTCATCGCAAGCAGAACATCTCCTTATCCAGGGCTTTATCGATGAGGCTGTGGAAAAAATCAAAAAATTAGGAGTGGATACGTCGCTTATAGTGAAATCATTAGAAATGAAAATGAAGAATTTCATATAAGGCTATGCTCGATCCGAAGACGATAAAACTTGATTTCCCTATTTTCCGGCACCAGCCGAACCTGGTGTATCTGGATGCGGCCGCCACGTCGCTCAAGCCGCAGACGGTCATCGATGCCGAGCGGGAATATCTGGAACGGTATTCTGCCAACGTCGGACGCGGCCTCTATCCGATCGCCGAGAAAGCGACTGAAAAATTCGAAGCCGTGCGCGAAAAAGTAGCGGCCTTCATCGGCGCCGCGAGTCCCAGAGAAATCATCTTCACGGGCGGCGCGACTGATTCCATCAATCTCGCCGCAGGGCTGCTCGAACCCCTTGTCCGATCAGCAAGCAATATCATCGTGACGGAACTCGAACACCATTCGAATTTCCTCCCCTGGAAAGAGCTCGCTCGGAGAAAAAATATCGAACTCCGCGTCGCGCCTATTGATGCGGATGGGCGTATCGATACCGCCGCACTTTCGAAACTCACGGATGAACACACGGCTATCATCGTATTTTCCGCAGTCTCGAATGTTACCGGAGCCATCAGTCCGGTGGCCGATATGGTACAGCTCGTAAAAGTAAAAAATCCGACAGTGATCGTGATCGTCGATGCCGCCCAAGCCGTAGGCCATATGCCGATCAGCGTCAACGGGTGGAATGCCGACTTCGTCGCTTTTTCCGCACACAAGATGTTTGGTACGACCGGTGTCGGCGTACTCTATGGCAAAGCCGCGCTCCTTGAAACACTTCAGCCAGTCGCATTCGGCGGCGGAATGGTGCTGGATGTTTACCCGCCTGGGCGGGCCTGTGCTTCTATGTACAAAGACATCCCTCATCGCTTCGAGGCCGGCACTCCGAATATCGGAGGAGTGATCGCGCTGGGTGCCGCGCTCGATTATATCGGAGGCATAGGCCTTGAAAATATCCGTGCGCACGAGATCGTCCTGGCGGAATACGCCCTGAACAGATTGAGAGAGAATTTCGGCGATGCCCTGCGGATCATCGGGCCGAATAATACGACAGAACGCGGCGGTATCATCGCTGTTTCTCTGCAGAATATCCATCCTCACGATATCGCGCACCTGCTCGGCGAAAGCGGCATCTGCGTCCGGGCCGGAGAACACTGCGCCGCACCCCTCCACCGCGCCCTCCGTCTCGACGCGACGACCCGTCTTTCATTTTCAATATACAATGATGAAAGTGACATCGAGAAGTTCATAGAAGCTCTCAAGAAAATGCAAAAAATATTTTCTCAATAAGCCGATACAACTGGAG
>JBAQCV010000019.1:0-6508 GCA_049294475.1 Candidatus Moraniibacteriota bacterium
CCAAAAAATAGTTTTGCCAAAACTTCGTCCGCATTGAAGCCCCGCCACACTGCCCGAATACTTGGAGGGCAGAACCCCAAAAAGAAAAATGTCCTTTCCATTTTAGAAAAAATCCACCCCCGCGAAAATCAAAAAAGCAAGGAACATTTTTTCTTTTTGGGGTTGCCGAGTGAAGCGAGGCGGTGGCGGGGCTTTCGTCGAGCGTACGATTTAGTTTCAAGCCACCATGCGCTCCGCGCGTGCGACATCATTTGTTTTGGAAATAGGTGCGAGTTTGGTACAATAAAGACACCAGAAGCAACTTGTTCGGAATAAGACATCATAAAAACCACCCTCATGTATTAAGGGCGGTTTTTGCAAACTTGAAGGTTAATCATTGACCTTGTCGAAATAGAATCCGACATCGCTGATCCATTTCTTCACGCTCTGCGAGCTGTGCCCGTCGCAGCTCCAGCCGCATTTCCACACGATCATCTCCGCCGACGTCTTGAACTTGTATTCCTGCACCAGCGTGTCCAGACGTCCGCCCACGATTCCGATCGCCTCCTCGGGACTGCCGAAACAGCCGTGCCCCATCTCCACTCCGCGGCTCCCCGCTCCCTTGTACCCCCAATAATTGAAACAGTCCGCCCCCGCCTCATCGACCGGAACGCGCTTGCCCCAGTTGCTTTCTTTTTTGCCGATGCCGACGAGAAACGCGGCGGTCGTCTTGCTGTGCTCGGCGATATACGGCGCCATCGCTTCGATCGGATATCCGTCCACGACTTTGCGGACCTTGTGTTCGAGCATCATCTGCCGATCCGGAACCGCCGGCCAGGCGATCTGCAGGGCGCTGACACGCAGGCACGCTCCATACAGGAGTCCAGAGATAAGCAGCGAAAGCGACACGATGATGCCGAAGAAAACATTGAAAGACACTTTCAAAGTCGCCAGGTCTGCCGGCTTTTCATCTTGTCTGATGCGCGATTTTTTATGTTTCATAATCTGAACAATGGCTTGGAAAAAGAAAAAAACGGGCACCCGTCTGGCACCCGTTTATTCAGTTCTACGTTCATTATAGCACGTCTGAAGGAAAAAATCAAGCCTCTGCCTCTCCGAGGCCGATACTCTTGAGAAACGCCGCCCGTGCCGAGCCTTTGAGCGCCCGGGCCTGTCCGGATTTCAGCGCGCCGAGGTGCACACCCATGATGCGCACGCGCACCAGTTTCTCGACGGTCAGATGCAGCACGTCGAGCATGCGCCGGATCTGATGCTTCCTGCCTTCGGTCAGGATGATCTTGAGCGTGTGCTGGCCGAGCGTTTCCACCTGTTTGGCGGTAAGCCGCTCCCCTTCGCTCTCGACACCCGTCTCGAGGATCGCTTTCGCCTGCGAATGGATTCTCTCGCGCACCGTCACGACATACTCCTTCTCGTGCGCGAACCGCGGATGGAGCAGGCGTTCGGTCACGCGCCCATCGTCCGTAAGCAGTATCAGCCCTTCGGATGATTTGTCGAGACGGCCGAGAGGAAACAGCCCCGGAAAACCGGAGATGTCCTCGATGGACGGCTCGCCTTCCTGCGGCGAATGCGTGACGACGCCGCGCGGCTTGTAATACGCGACATAGGAGTGTTCTTTTTTCGCCCGCTGCTTGTCCTTGATGATCGTGACATCCGTGCCCGCGTCCGCTATGCGGTCACCGAGCTTGGCCCGCTTGCCATCGATGAGCACTCGCCCGGCGGCGATCAGCTCGTCGGCACCGCGCCGGGTCGTGATCCCCCGGAGGGCGAGATAGCGATTGATGCGGATGGGGAATGCGATCTCTTCGGTCATAGCGCGTAATATATTCCAGGCAGTATGACAGGATTATCTCAGGAAATCAATGGCCGGTCTCCGGGCGTGGTTTCCGCGGGTGTCGCGGCAGGCGGCTGTTGACGGACGCGCCGCCTCGGCGCAATGGCACAGAAAATAATCCGCGCGAGCGCGAGCAAGAGCACGATGCTGACGGACGCGCTGTATATCGCCCGCATCCACCATTCCCGCGACTCTATGCCGAACATGAACTGATGCAGCACGAAAAGAAAAAACGCCAGAAATGCCGCTGCACGAGCTCCTTGCCAGACCTTCGCGGAAAACTTGCCGCGAAATTCCGTCACCAGAGCAACGATCACCATGAGATAGAAAGCGATGATGCCGGGTGTCGCCGCCTTACCGACATCGAAACCGAGCGGCGTCGTAAATTCGCGCGAGAGTGTGAATGGCAGCAAGGTCTCGACAACGCTGAAATGAAGATATCCGTCAAAGATAAAGCTCCCGAAACGCAGCGCGATCGCCGCCGCCGCCAGCCACACCAAGACACGGTACGCCTCAAACAAAAAATCACGCGCAGCTTCTCCCTTCAGCACGCAAGAACCCAGAACCAACCCGAGTACCGCCACGCCGAACAAGAGCACGAGAGCGAAAAATCCGCTGGCCCGACCGAGATACCATGCGAATTGGGCCGGATTCCCGACTATCCCGGGATCAGATGAGCTCAGCTGCGCGATACGCGAGCTCTCGGGGTCAAGCGGATCGGTACCATCGAGCACCTCGTCTCCATCTCCCCGACTATCCTCATCCGTATCGAACGCTTGCGTGTCGGTATGGTACATATTCGCCTCGGCCTCATCCGCGAGACCATCAGCGTCAGAGTCCTTGATCGCCGCTCCCGCCGTATGCGCAGCGAAACCAAACGCAAGAAACAGCATACCCGAAAATAGAAACATTTTATGCGTGCCACTCATAGTGTTGAAATAAATTATTGCGGATGACCTGCTTTTCCTCTGTCACGAACAATGCCGGAATGTCATGAGTCGCGGCAAACGCCTGCCCGCGCCCGAGTCCGAGAATAAACAGCGTTTTGGCGAAGACGTCCGCATCGATAGCTCGCGGCGCGATGACCGTCACCTGAGACACTCCCGTCTTGGCGCTTGTCCCTTGCGACGGATCGATGAGGTGATGATACGCTGTCCCAGCTTTCTCCCAGTGCTTGCGGCTGATGCCGGACGTCGCCACCGCACAGTCCGTTATGAGTATCGTCGTGATCGGCTGCGAAGCATCGAACGGATTTTCCACGTCCAGCGCCCAGTGATCGAGCCTTTGCCCGCGGTCGCCGCCGAAGACACGCATATCTCCCCCGGCATCCACTATACCATTTCTGTATTTTTTCGACAGGTGATCCGCGACCATATCCACGATATGCCCCTTGCCGATGCCGCCCAGATCGATGCGCAGATCTTTCGGCTTGTATGCCGTATGGGCGCTCGCGTCCAATATCAACTGCCTGAATGAGACAGTTCTCCCTTGCGCTGCCTGATGCCCGTTCCCGGCATTGCCGTACCCGATTCTTTCGAGATCCGGCAAAACACTCGGATCAAATATGCCTCCCGTCAACGCATGAAAGCGGACACATGCCTGCAGCAAGACAAATAATCCCGGCGAGACCTGCCCGCCTTCCGACGCGTTGAATCGGGAAAGCTCGCTCTCTTTTTCAAAGCGGGTGAAACGGGCGGCACACTCGCGAAACATCCGGAACCCTTCTTCGATATCCCGCGCCATCTCTTGTCCCGTATGCCTGTCCGAAAACAGCTTGATGAAGACGTCCGTCTTCATGATCTCTCCTCGCTCCTCGTACTCAGCGCTCTCCCATGAGCGCATAGGAATCGAGGAGGCCGTCTCCGTTTTCGTCGCTTTCTTCCTCATAGTATGCGAAATCGTCGTCTCCCGGGTGCCTATCGAACGCATTGGGGACGCTGTCATCGTCATCGTCGGTGAAATATTCCTGCTCTGGCACCGCCGGATGCGGATCGAGCCCGTCGACCAACTTGTCGCCGTCCTGATCGGTCGCATATATCGGATCGAGCGTCGTGATGACCTTCGTGACAAAGACAGTCTCGTAGATAGGGGCGCTCTTCACTTTCGATGTTTTTGCAGGCTCTTCATCATCTTCATGCTCGTCTTCTTCGTCTTCCTCATCTTCATGCTCGTCTTCTTCCTCGTCATCCTCGGCATACGCCGGCGCGATGAATGCCGGCCACTGGTGAACCGCGGAGAAGAATCCCCCGCTCGAAAATATCATCGCCACGGATAAGGAAAGGATGGTGCGGAATGCGCGGCTTCGGATACCCGGAATCATACCAGTGTCTGAGAGATGTTAGGATGTTTTCGTGGTGCGCGTGCTCTTCGGCTTCGATGTCTGCGTGGCGCTGACATTGCTCGACTTGGCGACAGGGACGAGCTGCTGCACCGTCGTGGTGGCCTGTTTCTTGTTCTGCTGTATGAGCGACGGCTGGTTCTTGAGCAGTTCCTCGTACTGTTGCCTGGCCAGCTCCATATTCTGCTTCGAGGCGGCGCGGCTCTCGAGCACGCTCTCCAGATACAGCTGCCGCGCCCGATCCAGCTCGCGCACATCGATCATGAACTGCTCGCGGTCGGCAATGTTCTTCGCCAGGCGCCTGTTCTCCTCGACGGCCAGAACGGCGAAGTACGACCCACCGAAGAGGATGATGGAAAGGGCGAGTACGATGCCGCGTATTTTTGTTTTTCCCATACGATTGTGGCTTATCTGAAACACAAACAGTATACCACATTTTTACCATTCTGTCAGGTGCGCGGGTGTGTCTTTTCCCATTCCACGAGGCGCGCCGCCTTGCGTTCCAAAGCGCTCACTTTCCGAATGAGATTCCGGTTTTTCTGCGGCACGCACAGGCGATGAGGTATGGCATCAAGAGCCTCGGCGATATGCCACACATCTTCTCCGGCGGTGATCCACTCGGTGCCGAAGCGTCTGAGCGACAGCACGGCATAACTCTTGAGGATTTTCTTGCCCGTGTCGAATGCGAAGTATTCGTGATAGTACGAGAGCGCCAGCTCGCGGATCGTCTCGTATATCGGGTCGCGGAAACGGAGCGTCGCGTGGTTGGTCTTGCTTATCGCCCCCCAGTAGCCGTTTCTCCTGTACAGCGCGACGACATGATCATCCTGATGGCGATAGGTCGTAAGATCGAGGAGAAGCGGCTTCTCGCCGTGGAGCCACAGTGCCGTGGCGGCGAGCATCGCCCCCTCGATGCAGAGCGCTTTCTTCTGCCGGAGCACCTGCCGCGGCGACAGGCATGTATCGCCGTGCTTCTCATGGTTGATCGGCAGCCTGTCCAGGAAATCCTGGATCCTCTCCGGCGTCGAGAGCTTCTGCAGCGCCGCAAGTTCTCTTTTCGATAATCCGAACATATTTCCAGTATATCACCAATCCTGCCAAGTCATGAGGATAGAGTAGAAAAACGCTCCATTCATTGCTATACTGCTGGCACGGTCATTGTTCTTGCGTTTATGCCTGTCAAAATCATCATCCGCTTCATCAAATTCGCCGGCGCCGCCCTTGTGACCGCGACGGCGATCCTGCTTATCTCGCCAGCTTCCGACAGGGTCGTGGCTGTCCTGTATGACGCCATATTCTGGGTAGAAAATCTCATCCACACCCAACCGCTCTTGGGAGCCGCTTCCTTCGTCTTGCTCTCGGCGCTCTCGGCCATCCTCGCCTTCGCCTCATCGATCCCCCTCGTACCGTCAGCCATCCTCGTGTGGGGCATGCCGCTCACGTTTTTCCTGCTCCTCAGCGGATGGGTGTTCGGATCGATCATCACCTACTGGGTAGGAGTATGGTTCGCCCGGCCCACGCTCGCATTTCTTATCACGGAAGAAAAACTCGTGCGTTATGAGAAGCTCGCTTCCGCCAAAACGAGATTCTGGATGATTCTCGTATTCTGCCTCGCCGTGCCGTCGGAAATCCCGGGGCTCATCCTCGGCGCCATGCGGTACAGCTTCGCCAAGTTCATCGCCGCCGTCATTCTCGCGGAAACCGTGTATGCCTTCGGGTCGGTACTGATCGCGCAGAACATCCTCGACAAAGAGATTTTCTCCACCGGCGGCATCATTCTTTTTCTGATTGCCGTAGTGACCCTGGCTGCGGCACTCACCCGCCTACAATACAAGAAGCCCCCGAAAGAGTGATCGCCTCACGGCTTTCAGCGCGCCCTGGGAGCATGCGTCGCCGCCCATCCCCTGAGCCAAGCCAATTGTTTCTTGCTCGGACCGCCGCCGAATTTTTTGGATTCGCGTATCGCTTTGTCCATAGCCCACCCATCCACGGCGTAGCGATAGAGCGCCACCATCGTCCCCGTTCTCGCATTTCCCGCCTTGCAGAAGATGTGCACCGGCTGGTTCTTCGGATTCGTCACGAATGAGAGAAAGCGCTTCGCCTGCGCATCGGTCGGAGCGAAAGACCCGGGGATCGGCAACCAGAGGTATCTGAAACCGAGCGTATCGAAACTCGGCAGCCTGGTCACATCGCCTTTGCCTCCGGGCTCATTCGCCGGCAGAAGGTTCGTCACGCCGACGACGCCTTTGTTTTTCAATCGCACGAATTGCTTGTCGCTCGGCAACCCGGAGCGGGACAATACGCCCGGCGCCACCACTTTGTACTGCTTGGGATCGAGC
>JBAQCV010000020.1:0-6087 GCA_049294475.1 Candidatus Moraniibacteriota bacterium
ATAATAGGTTGTCTCCCAAGAGACGAAATGTAGATATGTTTTTCCAGTTCTTTTCCAGGACAGATTGGATTATCGCGCGACCCCGCACTCATTGAGCTTATTGTCCCTGAAATTTCTCCTTTTATCAAAAACGTTTGAGATTTGGGAGGATTTGAGGAAATATGTTAAGCGTTTGCAATGCTTGAAGCTCAATTAGTGCGGGGAGCGAGGAAAGTCCGGACACTCGCCGATTTTGTCTGCCCCGGGTATGAGGCGGCTTCACGCTTGGAGCAGACAAAGTCGGCAGCAGGTAATGGGTAATTCCCATACGCCGTGAGGCGCGAGGTGCGAGCAGAGACGCTTTTTCTCGAAAGTGAAAAGGTATCCGGTGACGGATAAGTCTTCGTATAAGTTTTGAGCCGTCAGGCTCTGAGCGAAGTCGAAGAGTGAAACGGCTAAATCCTTACTTGAGTGCAAGGTCGTGTCCCGAGCAATCGGGGAGAACCGCAAAGATCTTGTCGGCGACGGCGAGGCAAGAGAAATGATGATCGCCCATCGCAAGATGGGCACAGAATCCGGCTTATAGATCTGTTTTGGAAAAGCACTGGAAACGGTGTCGGGGGCTTGTCAGTATGAGTCTGTGTTAAGTTCGTATCAGTCCGTACCATGAAACGTTCAGAAATATTTTTCAGCTCCATCCAGGTCCCGGTCGATTTCATAATGATCCTCTTGGCGGCAGCTACGGCATATTTTTTGCGCGGCCTGCCGATATTCGAGGGATACGTTTCCAGGGTATTCAATCTGACATTTCGCGACTATCTGGATTTCGCCCTGACGGTCGCTCCTTTTTTCATCCTCATCCTCGCGATCGAGGGTCTCTATGCGATGCGGTCGACGCGCCGTTTCTGGCAGGAAGCCTACGGCGTACTCAAATCCATCACGTTCGGACTGATCATCCTCATCATCGCGGTGTTTCTGAACCGCGAATGGTTCTCCTCGCGCTTCGTCATCCTCGTCGGATGGATGCTGGCGGTATTCTATGTGGTGCTTGCCCGCTATGCCATCCAGCGCGTCCAGAAATGGCTTCTGGTGCACCGGGGGACGGGCGTCCATCGCGTGCTCCTGATCGGATACAACGACCGGATACGGAAACTGCGTGACAAGCTCGTCAGGAACAAGGAGCTCGGCTACCGCGTCGTGGATCAGATCGATAACGCGAGCATCATGCATATCAAGAATATCAGGCAGCAAAAAGGCATCGACGAGGTCATCATCGGCGATCCGTCGCTCACCGACGAGGAACAGGCCAAACTCTTCGATTTCTGCCAGATCAACAACATCACCTACCGGTATTTCCCCACGACGCTGCAGACGTCGCGGTTTTCGGTGCAGATCTGGGGCGGCGAGCCGATCATCGAGTTCCAGCATACGCCGCTCGACGGGTGGGGCAGGGTGCTGAAGAGAGCCTACGATCTCGTGGCAGGTTTCGTGCTGACCATATTGTTTTCACCGCTGATGCTCGTCATAGCCATACTGATCAAGCTCGAGGATCCGGACGGCCCGATCATCTACAAGAACGAGCGCATCGGAGAAAACGGCAACAAATTCTTCGTCTACAAGTTCCGCTATATGCGGTGGAAATATTGCATCACCAACGAGAATCCGCATATGCAGGAGGCGATCGAGTTCGAGAAAGAGCTCATCGCGAAACACAACGTCCGTCAGGGCGGCGTGCTCTACAAGATCAAGGACGATCCGCGCCGGCTGAAGATAGGCGCTATCATCGAGCGCTATTCTCTCGATGAATTCCCGCAGTTTTTCAACGTCCTGAAGGGCGATATGAGCCTCGTCGGTCCCCGGCCGCACCAGAAGCGCGAGGTGGATCGCTATGCCGAGTATCACCGCCGTCTGCTCACGATCAAGCCTGGCGTGACCGGTATGGCGCAGATTTCCGGACGCTCCGATCTCGCTTTCGAAGACGAATACCATCTGGACGTCTTCTACATCGAGAACTGGTCGCTGTGGCTGGATATCCTCATCTGCCTGAAGACCGCCGGCGCGCTCCTCAAGCGCCGCCGCAACAACGGCCACAAGTGACGGTAACGGAAATCCCGATGGGGGATTTTTTTTAGTCTTGACACGTGATATGTGATTCTTTTTTATTTTTGATATACTGGATGCGATATGATGAATACTCGGATGAGACGCGATACGACGTCGCGTCTGTTTTTGTAAGATGTCTTGAAAAGGCTATGGGCAGAACATTGTTCTTGAGCGTCGTGATTTTCTCGAGCGTTTTCTTTTTCAGCCATTATTCTGTCGCGAGCGCCTCGACCAACGTCTCCGGTACGCTCTCCGGAAGTGTCACGTGGACCAAAGCCGGCAGTCCCTATATCGCCAATCATGTTTCGATTCCGACGGGGGCTTCGCTGACGATCGAGCCGGGTACCGTCGTGAAATCATCAAGCTGGCCTTTGTTAGTACAGGGAGGCTCGCTCGCTGTCGGGTCTCCTGATGCCGAGCCCGTCATCTTCACTTCTTTCTTGGACGACTCGGTCGGAGGAGATACGAACAATGACGGGAGCAGGACCGCCCCTTCGGCCACCGGAGACTGGTATGGTATTTCCGTGTCGAATAATGGCATAGTCACGGCATCGGGAGCTTCTTTCCGATATGGCGGGACATCGATTTACGCGGTCCTTTCCAATTCCGGCGGGACGGTGAACGTCTCGCAGAGCGATTTCTCCTTTTTCAATCACGCCGTATTGACGACGAGCGGCACGACGACCGCATATGACAACAATTTTTCCGACATGTCCGATTCCGCGATCCTGCACAAGGGAGGGCAGCTGCTGTTCGGAAGCAATACGTTCGTGCGCGGCAGCAGCTCGTATGCTTCTGTCCATGTCACGGGAGGAGAATTCCAGAACGCAGGAGGAAACAGCGGCGAGGGCGCCATTTGGCTCGGAGAGAATGCGCTTACGAAGGATACTCATCTCCCCAAAGATGGCCTCCCCTATGTCCCATTTGGTCCCTACAATTCCTATGGCCTCTATGGCCCGATGATTCTTGCCGGCGTGACGGTCACCATAGAGCCGGGAGCGGTGATCAAATTGAGGGGACGCGCGACATTCAATGTTTTCGGCAGACTGGACGTCGGTGCGCCCGATGCCGAACCGGTCGTCTTCACTTCAGTCAAAGACGATATGGTATCCGGCGATACCAACGCGGATGGTTCGGCCACGCTTCCCATAGCCGGAGACTGGTGTTCTCTCAACGGCCTGGCAGGCGGTGTGCTTTCTTTGTCCAATGTGATCGTGAAGTATGGCGGGTGTCAGGGTTTCGGACAGGTGTACAATTCCGGATCGACTACCACCATCAGCAAGGCGAAATTTTCCGACAGCGCCATGTACCATATCTTCCAGTGGGGAGGATCGCTGACACTGGAAGATTCCGAACTCACGGGCGCCGCCTCTGCCGGCCTGTACTATGTCAACGGGACGAGCCTCGCGGCACGCAACAACAGCATCTCTGGCAATACAGGATATGGCGCGAGACAGGCCGGTCTCTATCCTGTTCAGATCGATATGACGGGCAACTGGTGGGGTGACGCTTCGGGACCTTATCACAAGACTCGCAATCCGAACGGCAAGGGGAATGCGGTTTCAGATTATGTGTTATTTGATCCATGGCTGGGAAGCGACCCGCTTGCGGAGCCTGTGGGCTGTGTCGAAAACTGTTTTTCCAACATACTGTTTCTTCCCGGTTTGGAAGCGAGCCGGCTGTATCGTTCTGATGGCAATGGTGAAGATCGGCTCTGGGAACCGAACACAGATAGCGATGCGGAGGATCTTTTCTTGGATGGATCAGGAAACAGTATTCATGATGATATCTATACGCGAGATGTTATTGACAATGCGTACATCTCCATCAAGGGGAATATCTACAAGTCGTTGCTTGCCGACTTTGATGATTGGAAAAATACCGATCATCTCATCGCGGACTATGCCGTTGCCCCATATGATTGGAGACTCTCTTTGGATGATATCTTGAACGGCGGCAAGAAAACGGGAGAAAATATTTCGTATACGGAGTCAACTGCGTCTCCATATATCATAGGAGAACTCCGGCGTCTCGCGAGTACGTCGAAATCAGGCAAAGTGACTCTCATCGCTCATTCCAATGGCGGCCTGGTGGCCAAGGCGCTGACGGACAAGCTCGGAACAGAGGCAGCGGAACTCGTTGACAAGATCGTTTTCGTGGCGGTACCGCAGTCAGGGACGCCGCAGGCCATCGGCGCGATACTCCACGGATATGATCAGGGGCTTCCTGTGAACTGGTTTCCTTTCACTCTCACGCCGAAAACAGCCCGTACATTGGCGCAGAATATGCCGAGCGGATACAATCTCCTGCCATCCGACGCCTATTTTTCCGGCGAGGGAAGCGGCGTGACGACGCCCGTCATCGCTTTTGAAGAAGGAGCGGCGACGGATACGTTCATCAGTAGGTATGGAAATAAAATTGATAGCGCTTCTGAATTGCACGATTTTCTTTCGGATAGCGATGGGAAAGTCCCTGCCGACTCTCCCGATATCGCAAGCCCAAGCAGCGTGAATGCAGGACTGCTGGCGTACGGAGCAGATACGCACCAAGCGCTGGATGATAGCTGGTCTCCGCCGGCAGGGATTTCCGTGTATCAGATCGCGGGGTTTGGAGAAGAGACTCTGGGAACGATCAAGTACTGGACAGGGCAGGATTGTGTGAGGCACTTCAGTCAATGGTGCCTTGAATATGCTCCGAAGCTGAAGTATACTCCGGAGATGGTAGTAGATGGTGACGGAACGGTGGTGGCACCGAGCGCTCTCGCGATGAGTACTGGTGCGGCAGATGTTTCGCGATGGTGGGTGGATTTAAAAAAATATGATACATTTTTCAATCTAGCAAGGAAACACGCAGATATTCTAGAAGTTCCACAACTTCGTGACTTCATCAAAGATAATATTTTGACCCAATCTGTCGCTACGCTTCCTAATTTTCTTTCAGCTTCAAAGCCTCCAACAAGCTCTGATAAACGCTTACGCTATTTCCTCCACTCGCCTCTTGCGCTTTCGGCGCACGATAGTACTGGCAATGTTATCAGTGCCGACGAAGATTCTTACCCAGGTGCAGAGTATCGTCGTTTCGGCGAAGTGCAATATATCTCACTGCCGGCAACAAGCAATCCGACAGTAGTCTTGGACGGACAAGATGAGGGATCATTCACGCTCGAGGTGCAGGAAGTAGAGGGTGAGACGATCATCGCAACCACGACCTTTGCCGGTATTCCGAGTGCTGTGGATACGCAGGTGACTATGGATTTCTCTGACGGTACGATAGCCGATGCTTCGCCGCTTACGGTAGATTATGACGGTGACGGAACGACTGATTTCTCGCTCGAACCGAGACTCGGCGAGACGGTTATTATCCCGATAGACGCTACGCCTCCGACGACCGCAGTCTCTTTGTCGGGGACTGCGGGTACGGGAGATTGGTACACGAGCGATGTAACCGTAACGCTGTCCGCAGAAGACGGCGAAGGGGGCAGCGGCATCGAAAAAATCAAGTATTCCCTCGATGATGGTGCAACATGGGACATCTATACGGGGCCGTTTCTTCTCGCCAAAGAAGGAACGACAACCATCAGGTACTTTGCTTCGGATAAGGCTGGCAACAAAGAAGCAATCCGATCACAAACGGTGAACATCGACAAAACCGTCCCGGAAATTTCTTTTGCTTTCGATCCGGTGACCAAAGCACTGGCCATTATTGGAAATGACAGCGTTTCTACTGTGACTGTCGACGTATCCGCTACCGGTGCTGTGGTTACTGATGAGGCAGGACACACGGCCGCTGCGACTTTCGAGAAGAGTGAAGCCGGAAAACAGATAAAATTTGAAGTACAATCGCTTGCGTACGATGACGTTGCCGTCTCGCTCGTTCCTGCCGTTCTCAAGTATGAATGGTCGCTTGAAAAGACAGAAAATGTTAAAATGCTGAATGAGCTGGCGATAGTGGGAGATATGCAGATACAGGCTCATTATCTCGCGAAAGACAACATCACTAGTATCA
>JBAQCV010000021.1:0-45803 GCA_049294475.1 Candidatus Moraniibacteriota bacterium
TGACACTGCTTCGCCCATGGAAATCCCATGGCCTGCAGAATATCGAACAAGACCTTGAAGTGATCATCCTGCTCGCATGCCACCACATAGATCGAGGCATCAAACGCATAGTCCTCGGCTTTCTTCACCGCTACGCCAAGATCCTGAGTCATATACACGCTCGTCCCATCACTCCGCAGCAGCACCCGCTTCTTCGGTATGCCATCTTTGCTGGTGCCGAATTTCTCTTCAGGGAGCATATACACGATGGCTCCTTTGTCATCCTTCGCGAAGATACCCTGCTCTACGCCTTTCTGGACGATGTCCTTCCCGAGCATATAGAGATCCGACTCGAAGTAGAACGCATCGAAAAGAAATCCGAGCTTCTCATAGGTCTCCGTGAAACCCGCATAGACCCACGCGTTCATGGTCTTCCAGAGATTGATCGTTTCAGGATCTCCCTCTTCCCATTTCCGCAGGAGTGCTTGCGCCTCATCCTCGATCGTCGGATCATCTTTCGCCACTTGAGCGAACTTGACGTAATACTCGCCGACAAAATGATCCCCTTTCTTCCCTGCGCTCTCCGGAGTTTCTCCGTTCGCAAACTTCTGCCATGCGAGCATCGACTTGCAGATATGCACGCCGCGATCATTGACGAGGTTCGCCTTGATGACAGTGTGACCCGTCCATGCAAGGATGTTCGAGATCGCCATCCCGAGAACGCCGTTACGCACATGCCCTAAGTGAAGCGGCTTGTTCGTATTCGGAGAGAGGTACTCGACCATGACAGTCTTCCCAACTGCCGAAACGGGCTCATTCGTACGGCATGCCGCTTCGAACAAAATACCATTTTTCAGCTTGGCATTGATGTACGGTCCCACAGCCTCATAGGTTGCGATGTCGTCTTCAGTCAAGTATCCAACCAGCTCCATCGCGATCACGGTCGGCGCCTTCTTGAACTGCTTTGCCAAAGCGAAACACTCGATAGCGAAATCACCGAACGACAGATCGGGAGGAATCACTATTTTCACGGGTTCCGACGGTTGTTCACCGTACGCCGCAAAAACAGCATGATTCATCGCGGTCGCAAGTGCCTGTTCTATGCTCTTCATGATTGCCTCCAATAGCTAAAAATTAAGGTACCGCTTGCTTGATTACTAACACTATATCCGCAGTATGTCAAGAGTTTTGAATTTGTTTTTTTAATTTTTTTATTATGAGGTTCTGCAATATTAATTCCGTTTCAAGAAATCAATCAGTATCTCATACATCTCATATAGAGAATTCGTATCGACCCACTCTCCGCTCTGATGCAACCCTCCGCCTTTTGGCCTGAAAAGCGCCGCCGGAATACCATGTTCGGTAAAAAAAACCGCATCGCTTGTTCCGCTCTCGCACACGAATGAAATGTCTTTTTTCGTTCGCTCACGCAAGGTGTGTGCGAGCATTTGCACATAGTGATTCTTTTCTTCCGAAAAAAACACACCATTCTCGGCGATTACTTCAACCGCTCCTTTTCTCCCGATCGTTTTTCGTAGCAATGCTTTGATCCGGATCAAATCTTTTTTATTCACATATCGAATATCGAAATATGCGATAGCCAATCCCGGAACTTGGTTAGTGCTGTTGTTTGTCTCCACTTTTGTAAGTACTGCGCTGGTCCGCCACTCATTACGTTTGCTCGGATCCGGAAAGGTTTTCACAATCGTCTCCTGCAATCGCAGGACTTTGAGAAGTGCATTATCGCCATCCCATACATATGCCGCATGCGCGCTTTCCCCAAGCACCGTCACCTTGATCTGTGCAAATCCTTTCTGTTTCAATACTATTCCGGTATCATTGCCGCCATCGGCGATAAACGCGAAATCTCCACGATATCCTTCTTTTGCCAACAGCATCCGCGTCCCATGCCCCGTCGTCTCTTCATCGGACGTTATCATGATCGCAATCTCTTTGTCTCCGTATTTTTTCCGATATTCGACAGCGGCATAGATGCACGCGACGATACCGGCTTTCATATCATATGCACCGCGGCCATACAGCTTCGCGCCTTTCATCATCGGTTTGAACATCGATTTCTCACCGGGCACGACGTCGATATGTCCTGAAAAAACGATGTCTACTCTCTTTTTTGTGGTCGTTGATAAGACAAGAGCAGGATGACCGCGGAAAACATATCTCTTCACATAAAAATCTTTCTTGAAAGTACTCGCCAAAACATCAAGGCAAGTTTCTTGTCCTCTGATATTTGATTCAATAGACTCGATCGCAATCAGACGTTCTGAGAGAGCAATGATCCGATTCTTTAATTCTTGTATCATACAAAACGGGTTATGAACTATCAAACTACTTATTTTTCTCGACTCCTAGCCCAGGGGTGTTCGGGATATATGCTTTGAGCCCATCAAAGACCAGCCCCTTGAAAGGATCCCGTTTTATCTTGTCTGGTAACGTCAAGTCATGGCTGACAAAATTCCCCAGTGTCGCCGCATGCAGGTTTGCAGCCGTCCCGAGACTGGAGTGCAGCATATCCCCAAGCATATATTTCAGCTGATGCGCGTCACAGAAGTCAATCATTTTTTTTGCTTCGATGATTCCGCCACATTTGGCGAGCTTGATATTTATCATATCGATCGATTTTCTCAGATACAGGTTTTCCAGATCCAAAATAGTATGGCAGCTCTCATCAGCCATTATCGGGATTCTTGTGTTTCTCCTGATGTCTGCCAATCCCTCATAATCAGCATGATATATCGGCTGTTCAATCCATGCGATATTGAATTTTTCCAGTTTTTTTATCGCCTGAAGCGCATTCTCCGAATTCTCCCATCCCTGATTGACATCAACGACAAAAGAGTATTCAGGATTTATTTTTGAAAGCCTGTCAAAGATCCTGACCAACGGATCGATGTCATTCCCTGCTTTGAATTTGAAATACGCAACACCTTGTTTGCTGATCTCCTCTATTTCTTTTTTCAGTTTGTGAAAATCATTTTCCTCAAAAGAAAATACCTTTTGCGAAGTGACATATTCCTTTTTTATCCCTCCAAACAGTTCGTATACCGGTTTATTTTTGAACTTTCCCAAAGCATCCAAAAGGGCGGCCTCCAGCCCGGCCTTCAGCGCCGTATTTCCATAAATATACTTCTTGGCTTCAGACAAGGTTTTTTCAACATCAGATACGCTCCCAATTCTTTTATTTTTCAATATCGGTTTGATGATCGAATCAAACATTTCAATGCCTCCGTCCTGCATTTCGCCAGTCGTGTCCCAACCCAAAGCCGCCTCTCCATAACCGACTATTCCATTATCAAATCTGACCGTGATGATTATATACGGCAAATGATTCAAAGTGGCCAAAAAATAAGAAAAGGGTCTTGCCAATCTTATGTCCGCTTTTTTGGCTTCAGCCCTTATTATTTTCATGGTATTGATAGTAACATGCCTAGTAAAAAAATCAAGGATAGTTGAATATAATTCAGCTATCCTTGCAATGGCCTGATTCATAGCCTTTCGAGAGCTTGATCGAAGACCTCTCTGGCGTCATCCAACGATGTCGATGAGATACCAGTGATGTCGACATAACCGAATTCCATGACACCCGGATTGGTTACAATCACGAATGCTTTATTGTTCGGAGTCATAAGATCGGATAACTTTTTCTGAATCATGGAAAAAGCATCCTTTCCCTGAACTCCTTCGACTCGGTTATGTTTGTGATGGAAGAAATGGTCGCCGCCATTAAAATGCACTTCTGCCATCCGCTTTGCCATGCTATGGGCATAGATTATAGCTCCCTTCCTCGGATTGAAATCAATCCAGTTGATCACTCCATTGCTGTCTATGATGATATCGCAGCAATAGAATCCCAATGCCTCTTTGCGTTTCAGAGTCGGAGCAAATATGCTCTCGAATTGATACTTGATCAGCTCTTTTATCTTTCCAATCGATACCGGAAAATAGGCACCTGCATATCCGAAGTTAACCGCAAGCTGACCGAAGATGTCGACGATTTTCCATCCCCCATCAGCTGTCATCTCCCAATGCAGGGAAACTTCAGCTTCTTTGTCGTCAATAATCCTTTCCAACACCATGTTGCAGCCGAAATCGCCGATTCTTTGATTGATGGCAATGATATCCTCATGGGATTCAATTTTCGCCATACCGTTGCAGGATATACCGCCGGTCCCGTCATCGGATTTCAACAAGAACCTGCCATGTTTCTCCAGAAAATGAGTGGCCTGCTGAAAAAAATGCTCCTTCTTTTCACACAGTTCCCATATCGGAGTCATAAGGCCGATTTCTTCAAACATCGACTTGAAGTGATGCTTGCGGGACAGAGGAAGCGAGACATCAAAATTACAGTAAGCTGGAATGCCGAGTTCTTGAGAAAGTTTCCTCTCCATCTCCTCGATCGTAAAAAATTCCAACCTTGCCTCATGACCATTGACCATCGTCTGCAAATCTTTCTTAAGCTGATTATTATTCATAATCAGCTCGGACAACGTGTATTGGGGATTGAAAGGTCCTGCCACAAGAAAGCGTGGCAGTTCGAATCCTATCCCCTCCCAATAGCGAAGGTATCCTTCATTAATTGGGTTAGTGGTAATAATCACATCGTCTTTACCAGCCTGGCAAAGTCCGCCCCGTTGGTCATAGTCCTGTTCCATTTCGACTCCACGGAACAGCCTGTTACTTTGTGAATCGATGATAACTCTGATCATGGCTTGTCACCTCCTATCATCTGTTCTATCAACGATTTCAAATCACCAGCTAAAATCGTCTTATTGACATAGAGAATCCTATCTTCCCTGACTGCATGCTCGCCTACGAGCAGGTCAGGCCTTTTCTCCATCGCTTTCTGCGTCAGCAATTCAGCCAACGACGGCGCCACTTTCCGGATTCCGTCCATGTCTTTCACGCCATGTCCGGTAAAACCGATAAGAATAACGTCGTTCTTGGAAAATCTTTCCTTATGCTTCAGGGCTGCTGCCAAACCCATGATTCCCGTTGGCTCAGGTACGACTCCTTGTTCCACAAGATTGCCGTCTTTCGCCAACAGCTCATAGGCTAAGCCGAGATCCTCATTCAGAAGGTCACCCAAAGGGAAACCGCCAGAAAGGTACACGGCATGCATAAGCTGAGGCATGCTATAACTTGCGATGGCAATCGATCCCTCGGCCGCATCTATGGCGTGTTCGTCGACCCTGAACTCCTGATATTCTTCCAGATATCCGCTTCCCTCGAATGCAATTTCCGTAGGAAACGCTCCAGCCATTCCGACTGGAACTATTTTGGGAAGCGTCGCGACCAAGCCATCCAAGGCCAGCGCGATACCGGCGAGATAGCTCCCGTTTCCGACTCCCGCAAGGATATGCGTCGGAATCGGATCGAGGCTCGCAATCTGTTCAGCTATCGGAGCAAAACCCGAAAGCAAAAACTCATTGCTCACATTGGCATTATAGAACCCTTCGAGATTCATTCCTGCCACCAGAGAATACACGTCCTCGAATATCGCTTCTTTCACTCCGACAACATAAACATTGCACATGGATGAGAGCATGCCGATCTTTGAAGATGTCGCCGGTATGAAGACAACGGCTCTTGCTCCGTTCTTGACAACATATTTTGCCAGCGAAACAGCATGATTACCCGATGAAACGATGAAAAATACTTCGTGTCCGGATTCACGACCGAGCTTCACGGCCCTCTCGACGCTATAGTCTTTCATGCTTCCGGAAAAATTCATGCCCTCGTCTCTGACATAAACTTTTCCAACGCCAAGGGTTTCGGCGATGACCTCCGACTCATAAATCGGAACAGGCCTCAAGTCACGGTTTATACCATACTCGACCCCGAGCGGCCACATCAGCCCATAATGTTTGATGTCATGGTGAAACGAACTTTTGTGAAGGTCGACTGAATGTCCGTCGACAACACAATTACATATCAAACAACGAAATTGTTTGTCCACGAAACACCTCCAGTTTTGAGTTACGTCACAGTGGGATTACAAGCGTATGAGTCGCAGACGAAGCTGAGCCTAGTACATAAGCGTCGTCCTAATGAATACAGGCCTTAATTAAGATGCGGATGGTCTCAATTTACATATCGCTATTCTATTGTTAAAGGACGCCTTCCTACAATATGCCGCAAAAGCGACAACAATACAAATTAGCTCTGTTTTTGAAAAAAGTCAACCCCTTAATCAAAAACAAACGACCATGGGGTCGTTTGATAATATTTTAAATAATTTCGCTTATTTCAAACATTAACAAATGACTCCTGATATAGCTTTCAGGCTTCGACGCCGCCACAATATAATTATCTGAATTTCCTTATCCAAATATCCCATATGCTTCTTAATATAGTTTACCTGTTTATTCACATGATACCATATTAAGCAAAACGGTCAATGATCTCAGCTACGGGTCATACTCACGCTGGCTTTGAAACAAACTCTTGATGTTGCATTACAAAAAAACCACCGTGTCAACCCCGTTAGA
Source organism: Candidatus Moraniibacteriota bacterium (assembly GCA_049294475.1). Classification (GTDB taxonomy): domain Bacteria; phylum Patescibacteriota; class Minisyncoccia; order Moranbacterales; family UBA1568; genus UBA1568. Next base: position 6,486 of record JBAQCV010000021.1, read on the forward strand.
TATCCGGGGAACACCAGTTGGTACAGCATATAGAGCCACCAGGCGACTTTGTCTCGTAAGCGTCAAACACAACACTCCCAAGCAAGATATCTCACGGGGTCAATCACCAGTGGCTCTTTTTGGCTTGAATAAGGGATACTTTCTCTCAGAAGCTGCTCTCAACACCGAAACAAGCCTTTATTCCGAAAGGGGTCGGACAGAAAAGTCGTCAAATCACAATTTTCTCAATTTAGACAGTATTTCTTCTCGAGCACTCTCAATAAATTTCTGGTAGTCAGTATCGGAAGAAGGCATATCAATCGATTCTATAACGCTCATTGAATTCTTCCCATCGACGGATAATGTTGGAGACGAGACACCAAGTACTATTTTCTGAAAATTCAAAGCTCTAGCTAGATTCAAGAAGCCCGACTTAAAGGGTAACATCTCAGCTTCCCCTGTCGATTTTCCTTCCGGATATATAACAATAGAGTTCCCTGGGGTGTATTGTTCTATAATCTCATTAAATCTATTGTTGGAACCTCTGGTTATTATTATGTGCCAACATTCCTCCATCGCTTCTCGCCAACCATTATCCAACGAAACTGTTGAGAACGGCCTTTTTAGAAGTTTTTTTAACATCAATTGGCGTATAAGCGGGTAATTGAATCTATCGAATCCAAAAGTATTTCCACCTTTGACATTTTGTATTTTTTCTGCAGGTATGCTAAGAGACCGATCAAGCTTTGGATGATTTGAGATAAAAATCACTGGGTCGCTGATTTTTGAAAGGACGTCTTTTTCATCAGTAACGGTAGTTACGATAGCTTTTTCAATTTCCTCGGCTAGCGTATCGAATTTTTTGATCCTAAAAAATATTCCTCAACTAGATTAAGATAATTCTCCTCTGTTTCACTTTTATTTTCCGATTTGTTCGGTATGAGGAATTCTTTCATAGCAAGACATATAGGCACCTATAAACAAAGTTACCCGTAATGTGTTTATTTATTTCATATATCACCCAGCCATTTTGACATAATGTTGCCAATTTCATCAAGGTGAGCCTCATCTTTAAATACGTGACTGGCACTTTTTATTATATGCAGCTCTTTTTTGCCAGGCAGTTGCTCAAAGAAAATCTTTTGATGGGAGACAGGAGTGGTCAAATCCTGATCCCCTACTATCAAAAGAACTGGCATAGTCAGTTTCTCGACATTATTCAACAAATCGTATTTCATAATATCTTCAGCGAAAGCCCATTTTAGAATTTTTTGCTTACCAGAACTGGAATTGCTCGCTTCTCTTATCCAAATACCTTTCTTTTCCCAATTTTCAAGCATCTCTTTGTCTTGGGCTTGCCTCCATAGTGTACCGGAAACGACGACAGATACTGGAACGAGAGCTTTTACTTCATTCGGATATTTCTCCGCGAAAAGCGATATTGATAATCCTCCTATGCTATGCCCAGCCAGTACGAACGGATCTTTGTATTGGAAATTATCCTTAGCCCAACCTATCACATCTTCCAAATCCTCATAATAATTGGTTGTGGTAGCGTCGGAATAATTCCCATCGCTCTTTCCAAATGTGTTTGTGGTATCAAAACTTATAACGGTATAGCCATTCTCTTTCAAAACATCCGCTAGTACACGTATGTGCAACTGTTCCTTGAATCCTCCCAGACCATGCGTAACGAATGCCAGACTGGAAGTATTTTCATTTTTATCTATAACAACGGATATATTCTGGCCTTTTCTATTTTTTATGATCATGAGTTATTTGTTAGTAGATTAAGAAGAAAATAAGTCAAGTACCGAGAGCGGGGTATAGATCCCGAAATCCACCGCAGACTGGACTGTCTCAGGTTTCGTTTCCTCCATTTTCTTCCCATCCGTCATAAATACCCTGTCATATCAATACTCTCATAGAGAAATATTCTTCAGGATAACCAACAAAAATCCTTTTGTATTGGAAAAGGCTTTTCTAAAGCAATTATATCACAAAACCAGAACACCAATTATACACCAAAAAAACCACCGTGTCAATCACGAGTGGCTCTTTTTGGCTTGGATAAGAGATACTGTTCCTTACCCGCCCGGGTGATTTCCGCCTCAACTATCTCTATTGAAGTATGATTTTGAAAAAGTCAGCATGGACCTAAATATTTCCTTTAAACTTTGACGTAGCGCGTCGCACGGCCGCGACCAACTCTTTTAATTTCGCCCAGTTCGACGAGACGATCCAATGCTTGGCGGACTGTTCCCAGTGCCATATCGGTCGCTTTCACAATCTCGCCAGGAGCCGCTTCTTTGACGCTAGAGAGATACTTCCAAACCTCATGTTGTTTGGGCGAAAGCGTATCTTCAATTTTCTCTGCCTGCAGATACGAGAGTGCTTTTGTAGCTTGCTCCTGCACAACGGAAAGGAAGAAATTGAGCCACGGTGAAATGGTGTCGTGATCGGTTTTGAATGTCTCCTGCGATTTGCGGAGCGCGATGTAATATTCGTCCTTGCGGCGCTCGATGATCTGCTCATGCGAGACATACTGGACGAAAGTGTAGCCGGAACGGAGCAGAAGCAGATTTGAGATGACGCGTGAAAGACGTCCATTTCCATCTTCAAATGGGTGAATTTTCAGAAACTCAACAATAAAATTGGCGATGATAAGAAGCTGGTGGAAACGATGCTTCTCAAGGGCGTCGGCAGTCCAGTCAACGAGTTCCTGCATTTCTTTGCCGGTGAGATACGCTGGCGTGGTCTCGAACATTATTTTTACAACCTTGCCGTCCGGCCCTACTACGCCGACTGTGTTTTCTTTCTTTTTGTAGCCTCCGCGGTGCGTGTCGTCCTTATTCGAATATTTAAGAAGCTGATTATGCAGGGAGGTAATCACACTCTCCCGAAGCGGCAGAGTCTGAAAGCTGTCGAACACATTTTGAAGCGTTTCGAGATAGCCCTGCACTTCCTGTGAATCACGATCTGCAAATTTAGAGGCCGCTAGACCGTGCATAACTTTCTCCACTTCCTCGTCATTGAGCTTTGCCCCCTCGATACGAGTAGATGCTCCAGCAGAAGTGATCAGTGTCGATCTCTTGAGGTTGGTAATTGCCCGAGGTGTCATTCTCAAGCCCCCCTTAAATTCACCACGAATCCCGTCAATTTCAGCCAAAAGAGCCACGATATGCGGATCGGGATTTTTTATGCGATGATCAAATTTTCTGGTGATATCGTCCATAAATGCTGATTTTATGGCTTAATTTAACGCTATGCCATATATAGCCGATTATAACGGATTATAGCGGATAGAGCAAGCCGTCAGGTGTTAAAAACTAACCCAGTTAAGAAAAGGGGGTCAAATCGTCTGGACAATCACTTCTCCATCTTTCAGCCCACGGAACGGCATACCGTTCTTTTTGTAAAACTCTACAACTTTTTCGATAGCTTCAGACTCGGGATGCTTCGATTGATAGTGTGGCGCAAAAGAGAAATCAACCAGGCCGACTCCATCCCAAATCACTTCCTGTTCATATCCTGCGGGAACGATCATCGGATCATCGACGAGTTCAACACCCTTCAGTGTGGGACCGATGACACTCACGCCGGCACTATACCCGGCATAGACAATGCTATCACCAGAAGCGAATTCCCGAAGGATCTCGTCCAAACCGCTCTGGTGCATCGCCCGCCTCAAGATGAATGAGTTTCCTCCACGGACCCAGATGAGGCCGCATTTCTTAAGCCTGTTCTTGAGCTCCTCCTTTTTTCCAAAATAGCGCCGAAGATCAACCTCTTCAGCGATCAGACCGATGGCAGACAATTCATCAAATTCCCGCTGCCGACCTTTCGCTAGTCGGTCCTGATCGGTGGAAAAATCGAGAGCATTAGAAATGACGGCCACCCTTTTGTTCTCGCCTAAGAGTTCCGACAACTGCTCCGGGCTATCACCAAGGCGATAGGAAGAAAGATAGAGTATCATAATAATATCTATAATATCAATTCTTTATTCAACGTTATCCATTTTTGCCATAATAGTCAACAAAGCATGACTCCACAAGCTCGATACAGATTGTAAGCCATATAAAGTGTGGCGACCGCCCTCCGTGTCATTTCATAATTCGACGATGATCCACCGCTCTGTACAAAACTGTTTGTAAAACATAAAAAAGAAGCCGGCATCGCTGTGACGGCTTCTGGAAAAATTACAAACATTGAATGGTCGTTGCCTTCAGGAGAGCATCTTCATCACGTTCGCGATGAGATGCAGCCCCAGATCATCCTTGAGGGTCAGGAGCGATTCCGGATGGAACTGCACACCGGCGATCGGATGCACCTTGTGCTGCACCGCCATGATAGTCCCATCCTCGGTACGCGCCAGAACTTCGAGACACTTCGGTAGGGTATCCTCCACGGCATAGAGCGAATGATACCGCCCCGCCATGAACTCCATTGGCAGTCCGCACAGGATCCCCTGCTGTGTGGAGCGAACAAGTGATCCGACACCGTGAGCCGGATGCTCAAGCACTCCCAATATACCGCTGAACGCCTCCACTATCCCTTGCAGTCCGAGACAGACGCCGAACACCGGTATGCCGCGCTTCACACATTCCATTACCAGACTCGGCACTCCGAAATCAGCAGGCCTCCCAGGTCCCGGAGAAATGACCACCACGTCCGGTCGCGACTCATCGAGCAGCGAATAATTGAACCCGGCTCTCTGTGTCGTCACCGCGGCACCCGTCTGCCTCACGTAATCACCAAGCGTGTGTACGAACGAATCGCGGTTGTCGACGAGCAGGACTTTTTTTCCCGCGCCCGTCCGAATATCCGTTCCGATACCCACAGCGACTGCCTTCGATCGACCCAGCACGGCGTCCATAAAAGCGCTGGCTTTGAGACGTGTTTCCGCTTCTTCTGATTCCGGATCAGAATGTGCGAGCAGAGTAGACCCTACCCGGACAGATGCCACTCCATCCTCGAGATGCACGGTGCGGATAGTGATTCCCGTCTTGATATCACCGTTGCAAAGAAGCATCCCGACGCAACCGCCATACCAGCGCCGCGCGGAGTTCTCGAGGTTCTCGATCATCTGCATCGCCGCCGGTTTCGGTGCACCAGTCAGCGTCCCTGCCCACATATGCGCGAGCAACGCATCGAATGCGTCATACGGCTGGCGCAATTCGCCGACCACATGATCCACGGTATGAAACAACCGGGAGTACGCCTCGATGAGACACCGCTCGATGATTTTCACCGTGCCTGCCTCGCATACTCGCGCCTTGTCGTTGCGATCGACATCTGTGCACATAGTCAGTTCAGCCCTGTCTTTCTCCGAATTGAGCAATGTGAGACGCTGTTCCTCGTCTTCGATAGCCGTCTTCCCACGCCTGATCGTACCGGATATCGGACACGTTTCCACGCGCGAACCTTCCACCTGAACGAACATCTCCGGCGACGCGCCGACCAACTGCTCGCTGCCGAGGTTGATGAGAAACTCATACGGACTCGGATTCGTACGGCGGATCGTTTCGAAGAGCGCGCTCGGCATGCCGGAGAAACCGGCAGAGAGCACCTGACTTAACACTACTTCGAAAAACTCGCCGCGCCGCGCTCCTCTGATGATCTCTTCTACCTTTTTGACGTACTCACCTGGTTTGTGGTCGCTCGTCTCCTGCGAATACGTACCGGGACGAAACGGTATTGCCTCACCGGTGCGCGGCAACCCGGCCGTATCATATTCTCCCGACCGGAAATCGTACCGGTAGCGATGGGCGCGTTCCTTGCGATGATCCACGACAACGAGTTCGTCCGGCAAGAACAGGTGCAGATCCGGACGATCTTCGGACCGCAGATGGCGCAATACTATCGGCTCGACCTGAAAGACCAAGTCGTAACCGAACGCGCCGTAGAAACCAAAATGCTGATCCTCTGCGTGGCCGAACTGCCAGACCAGCGTACGCAATACGCTGAAGATAGTCGGTTGATGCAGACGATCTTCTTCCGAGAACGACGCTGACATCGGCGCCACCTGGCCAGTCAGCGTATCTCCGGAACGGATAATGTCTCCGACGATGTGCGGGTGATTCTCCAGGACGGTGCGGAAGACAAGAAGCAGAATCCTGCCGCGTTCATTGAGCGCACGGATCACAAATCGCCGTCCGTATCCCATGAACTCGATAGGCGGATCCACGAAACCGATGTCCCATCGGCTATAACGTCCCGGATATTCGTACCCGCTCGCGAAAATCGCACCGCAGTGAGTATCGATCGCACCGTGTACGCGCTGCAACGCTGATTCCAGCGGCACCTCCTCCACAGAACGGGTGATAGACACTCCGCCATTGGTGCGGTATTGAGTGATGATTGGCATAACACTTCTCCTGTGAAAAAGATAGATTGTCAAAGAACTGCTCTGTACGAAGAGTTACAAACAAAAAAACTCCCCGTCCTTCGTACAAGAAAAAATCCTGTACAAAGGGCGAAGAGTTTAAAAACGCTCGCGGTACCACCTTTGTTCTGAAAGCACGCGCCAAACATTGCAGACGGCGATGCTGTCAATCTCATCGAGCTCAGACATCCGCGGAATATTCCGCAGACCGACACTGATTATCCCATGATTACGGGGGAAGCCGGGTCTTCACTTGCGCAAAGACCACCCTGCCATTCGAATGGCGACCGAGGCCCAACCCCTCGTCAAACGACAAGGGACCACAGTCTGGAGTTTTGATATATTGAGAGAACTATAAACAAGATATCAGAACGCCAAGCGGATTGTCAATAGACGATAAGAAGTAAACAGGTGTTACAAAAAAAATTAAAGGAGGCTGCCGAAGCAAATCCTCCCTTGAGTGACCGAGTCCTGGTCAGCCTTTGACCAGTCTGCGAAACTTCGCTTGCAGTCTCCGATACCGCGAAGCATTCCTCTTCGCATGCATCAGCTGACCTTCATCTTTGCTCTGCAATTGAGCGACCTGCAGCCTGCACGACTCGGCGATGATCATATACCAGATCGCGCCAACAAAATCCGGATTCATGCCGTATTCATGAGCCAGGGCGCAAACCCGAGTAATTCGCTGACGCTCCACCTTGGGCCTGATGATTTTCTGGCCGTTTTTCTTTTTGTGTGCACCGACTTGGCGCACCAATTCCATCCGGTACCCCAGCGCTTCCACCAACAGTTCATCCGCCCTGGTGAGACGGATACCCAACATTTTCAGGTTTCGGTCCCCCATGGCTATCTCCTCTGTTGTTAAACAACGGAAAGACATACTAACAACAATGGCCTGTTCAGTCAAATAAAATGATATCAAAAAACATCAGACGTACCTGATGTTTTTTCCATCCAAACCATTCCTTCTGCTGATCAGTTCTGAATAACGGCGGGTATGGCGGTAGTTGGCTGTGCCGGCGTCTCGCTTTCCTCTGGAGCCACGATATCGGTGCTGTCCGTGCTTTCGGCATCCGTCCCTTCTTCCATCGCGTCACCTTCTTCTACATCGCCTTCTGCACTCTCTTCCTCTATCGGATTCTCGAGCGTGTAGGCAACCGGGTCATTGCACACGACACTATCGGCTTCGGCAGTCGCCGGATCGCAGAGCGTGAACGAACACTCGGCCTCGCCCTCGGGACACGTGAGCGCGGCGCAGTTCTCGTCGTTCGGATCGCAAAGCGGGATGTTTTTGGCATTGCGGTAGATGAGCTTGTAGTACGACGTGTCTTCTACGGGATCACCGGTGCATTCCTCGCCTGCTGTCGGATCGCAGACATAGGTGAAACACGCTTCCGTGTACGGATCGCACTGTGCTTCGGCCTGGATGATATAGTCGCGCGCCACGATGAACCGGTAATACGACACCGCGACCGATCCCGCAATAAGCAGAAAAAATACTATGAAAAATATTTTCGATTTCTTGTCCATAAAAAAATAATTCTTCAGCTCTCGCCCTACGCTGTCCTTTGCTACCAGCATACCATAAAACAGGGTTAAGAAAAAGAAGACATCCATATCTCACATCCCCCATCTCACATCCCACTATCGCCACATATAGTATTATAGTACTTTATACGGCGATAGTTCGTCATGAGAAAATGATGAGGAACAAGAGAAATCGGCAAAAGAAAACAGCCTGTGTCCAAACGTTCTGGAAACAGGCTGCTCAATGTACTGCGTGGAGGTAGGTCAGAATGCGACCGCGATGCCCCCGACTCGCCGGTGATCGTCGTCGCCGAGTTGCTTCACAATCGGCGCGACCCACAGGCTCATATTTTTATGGAAGGTCCAGCTGATACGCGGACCCCAGCCGATCGCCGCCTCGCCGAAGATGCCGGCGGCCCAGTTGTCGTTGAGCGACCACTGGACATACGTCTGATACCAGGTCGGGTCCGGGTCGCGATTGTACCGCGCCGCGGAAAGCTCTCCCTCGACGGCGTCGGACTTATAATACACGAAGCCCGACACCACCTTGTGATTGCTCTCCTTGTCCTCGTCGGCAGTGGCATAATGCGCCACACCGACGCTCACACCGACCTGCAGCTCCGGCGTGATGTAATATGCCGGGCCGACGGTCACCTCGCCAAATCCTTTCGATTTGGAAGCGCTCAAGGACATCGCGATATCATCCGTCATCGCGTACTCAAAGTACGCTTTGAGACGCGGATCACCGCCACGGTACCCGACCAGCTCGATCGAGTTGCTCGGGGAGGATTCCTCCTCCGCCTTGTCGGCCGCCTGCGCCACCGTGAAAAAATTCAGGAACAGAAACGCTGCTCCCACAAAAACCGTCATACGGCTTTTCATTGACTCTCTCCTCTGTAGTTGGTAAGGTATTCTCCCCTGAAATTTCAGGAGAACTATCAATTATAGCACCTTTCTACGTAAAAATCAACCCTCACAGGCTGATTGTCGCTTAACAAAGGGATAATGAGCTGTTTCACCCCTCTAATTTCGAGGCGGCGTGACGATAGGCGCAATAATCGCAGTCGGCGTTCGATACGGGGAGGTCGTCTGTCATCAAACAATCGTGCGCGGCGATGAGCGTTTTGTCCACCCATTTATCGTTTCCCGTGTACGGGAGCAGCGTGATATCGAATTCGAGCTTGCCGTCGAACGCCTTGCGATCGGAGCGGCCGTTGCAGTAGACGAAGTACCCGGTGTCGGAAACCTTGAATCCGTTCTTGCGAAACAGCCACTGGTACATTTCCATCTGACGCTTGTAGCCGATCTGCCACGCGGCGTCGAGATTCACTTCGCCGTCCTTGGCGGTCGCCTTGTAATCGACGATGATGAGTTCGCCCGCGGGATCCGCCCACACATCGTCCACTCCTCCGGTAAAGAAAAAATTCGTTTCCGGATGGAGATAGGTGATGCCGCGGCGAAGCGAGTCGCGCCACTCCTCCATCTTCTCGTGCTGATACGGCACCGCATCGATACCGTACGTTTTCATCAGCGGGTGCGCTGTACCGGATGCCCGATGGATATCGAATTCTTTCTTGAGCAGGGTGTCCACGGCGGAGTTGAGCGAAAACGGGAATCCCGGCGGACGATCCGTGCCGAGGCGCCGATCCATATAGAAGCAGCGCGGACAGTTCATGAACAGCTCGAGGCGAGAACGGCTCAGGCGGAACGGCTCTTTCGCTGTCGGGTCGAACAAATTTCTCGCGCGCTTGGGTTTGTAGTACTGGGACATAGATTTTTTGTCATTGCGAGCGAAGCGCGGCAATCTCATCATTAAACATTCTACCATACAAAAAATCCCCTCAGCCAACTGGCGAATTGGGGGGATTTTTCTGCTGCTACGCTAGCTCTCGTACTAGCGGAAGAGTCGGAGCAGTGCGCCGAAGATGCTGAATTGATCGTCTTCAGCCGTGATATACGACTGCAGTTTCAACACTTCGCTCCGGAGAGCATCCGCCTGCGTCAGGAGGATCTGCTTGATACTCGGATCGGTGATCTGTGCTGCCGCCGCTTCGAGCGCTGTCGCCCGGGTATTCATCGCGGCCACCTGTGCGCCCAGCGTATCGAGAGCGCTGAAATCCGGTCCAAAGAGAAATGTCGCCACCCCACCGCGATCTTTGATGTCTTCCAGGCTCTTTTTCAGCGTCTGCGCCGCCGCCTTGTGTTCGGCTGCCACTTTTCTCACTTTCCCGGACACGCCGTTGTCATCGTCATCCTCGATTTCGGCCACATCATCAAGGTCCTCAAAGAGATCATCCGAATCTTCCTCGTGATCCTCGAACAGATCATCGTCATCGTCTGTGCCACCATAGGCGAAAATCGCGCTCTCTATCAGACTCTTCAGCCGCTTCACGCGTTTCTCGAACGCTCTTGCTGTATCACGGGTAATAACCTCCGGGGTAGCCGCAAGAGAAGCTTTCAATGTGGAAAAATCTGATCGGAGCGATGCAAGCTGCCCCTCAAAAACCGATGTTTCCCCGCCTAACGCTGCAAGCATAGCGATCTTCTTGGCCACCTGTCCAAAACGTTTTTCTATCGTTGCCATTTCCTCGTCGATCTTCTCGGCGTACTCGAGATCCTTTTCGGTGAAATGGGCGATTTTCTTCAGTTGCTTGGCAAGCGCCTTGACTGCATCGAGATCGTTCGCATCGAACAATACCCCTACCTGGATGATACCAGCCTTGACAGCAGCCAGACTGGCGAGTGCCGCCGTCACGTCCACTCCTTCAGCCTGCTTCTCGAGGATGTGTTTTTCGGCTTCGGATATTTTCTCCTGCAGTTTCTCCAGGGTCTTGTCGCGATCCTGATACATTCCATCGTCATCCCCGTCTTCATTTTCATCCTCATTCTCGTCTCCGTCTTCATCCTCTACTGCATTGTCATCATCATCTTCCTCATTATCTTCTTTACCAGAACTTTCACGGGCTTTTTCAGCTTCTTTCTTGGCTTTTTCACGTGCCTTTTCCTGTTCTTTCTTGGCTTTCTCCTGATCCTTTTCTTGGTCATTATCATCATCCTCTTCTTCGGGTTCGTCTTCGGGCTCATCCTCATCTTCTCCCTCATCCGCCGATGTAGTATGTGCGAAGCTGAACTGATTCTTGGTCACGATTGCCGCCGTTCCGGCAAAGGCGCCGAATGACAAGACAGCGATAACCAGCGACGCTCCCATTCCCAACTTACTTGTTTTCGTTTTCGACATACTTGTTTTTGTTTTTACGGATTATTCTTAACAAGAACTGACCTTATTCTTGGTTTCATTATACCATCGAATGCGCAAAAAAAAATAAACTGTCAATGCCCCCCTCTTTTGGCTCATATTCAAGCCAATAAACGGAAGATATCGTATGTCGCATGAACAGTTTTATCCCAAGTAAACTGTTTCGCTCTTTCCAAGCTTTTTCCCCGCATGCTCTCGGCAAGCGCCTGATCCGTGAGCACCTGCTTGAGCGCTGAGAGCAGTTCGTCCGGCTGATAGGGATCGATGAGAATGCCGGCGCTTCCCACCACTTCCGGCAGCGATGACGAGTGCGAAGCGATCACCGGCACGCCAGAGGCCATCGCTTCGAGCGGCGGGAATCCGAACCCCTCGTAGAGCGATGGGTAGACGAAGGCGCTCGAGAGATTGTAGAGCGCCGTCTTGTCGGCATCCTCGATGAAACCCGGCAGCAGAATCTTGTCTTTGTGGGGCGAGTGAGCGATGGTCTCGAAAATCTCCTCGCATTTCCATCCGCGCGTGCCGGCGATGACGAGAGAGTATTTTTCCAGGGCCGGATGTTTCAGGGAAAGCAGCGCCTCATACGCCTGTATCAGGGCGAGGATGTTCTTGCGCGGCTCGAGCGTCGCGAGAGACAGGATGAATCTGTACGGCAGGCGGTATTTCTCCTGCACGCGGACGAGCTCGGCATCGTTGCGACTCATCATATGGAACTGCTCCCCGATACCGCTCTCTATGACCGTGATCCTGTCTTCCTGCACGCCATAGTATGTCATCATGTCGTCTCCGGTCGATCGCGACACGGCGATCACTCTGTCCGCCGAGAGCGCCAGCCGCCGGAAGTTGATGAAAAAGTGCCAGATGCGGCGTTTCAGGGAAAACGTCTCCGGGAACAGCTCGAATGAGAGATCATGCGCCGTCACGACGAGCTTCGTGCGGTCCGATACGGAAGCGAAATTCAGATTGGGCAAAAAGAATATGTCCGTCCCGCCGATGAGCCGGTCGAGTTTCGGAAAATGCAGATACCAGAGAGACAGGTTGAGGAGCTTGTTCGGGAAACGGAAGGCTTTGAGCGTGACATTCGGATACCTCGCCACGCACGCCGAAACGAAAACTGGGACGTCTCTATTCCACGCGTTGAAAAAGAGGATATACTCGTTTTCCCGGTCAAACTCAAAAAGCCCCGAGAGGAGCGACAGCGTATATTCTTCTACTCCGGTGCGTTTCCCCTCCGCCAGACACCGTACATCGACCCCTATGCGCATACATCAGTAAACAATCAACAGCTAACAGTTAACAACTGCGGTCTTCGAAGTATTTTGCTTTTTGTTTATTGTTTTCTGCTGACTGAAGATTGAAGATAGTGTCTCAACAATACCGTCCAGAATCCCACAAATAGGCCGAGTGCCAGTCCGATCTGGATCGCGAGCGGAAGCGGAATACGCGCATCACGGATCACCGGATCGCCACCGATCACGACAAACCAGCTCTTGTCGCCATTCTCCCGATTCAGACTCTCGGCATACCGATTCAATACGGCCGCCGCCGCTCCAGAGATTTTCCCGAGCGTCTTCGTATCGGCATCGGCATAGGTGACTTCGACCACCTGCGAAGAGAGACGCTTCGCGTCGAACAGGTTTTTCAGATCGCGTGTGCCGAGATCCTTCGCATCGAGTCCCGCGTTAGCGTAGATATCCTCGACCACGCGCGGCGCGGTCAGCCAGCGCACGATCGTATCCGCGAAACGCTCGTCCGCCTGCAGACGATAAAAGCCATCATACATATAGTCCGTCGTGTCCTGTACTCCGGTACGACCGATGTTGAGAAGCAGCGTCGCCTGATAGCTGACCTTCTGGCCCTGCTGCCAGACGACCGCCGAGAGGACGATGATCAGTACGACCACCCAAAAGAATTGCTTCTGCTTTTTGAAAATGTCGATATAATCTCTCAATTCCATAACATGTATCCATTATCTCTGCTTGAGGTGCTCTGCCAGCGCTTTCTCAACGTAGTCCTGTATTGTAGCCTTAAATCGGACTTTGTCAAAAGGGAGGGCTCGGGCACGGATAGCGTGCGGGTCATACTTGATTTCACGAAAATGTTCTACCGCATGCACGATAGCCTCCGGTGTCTGCTCATCGAAAAACACGCCCATCGTCCCCTCCTCCATATGTTCGGTGATGTCGCCACCGCGATAGGCGACGAGAGGGCGTCCGGACGCCAGCGCCTCGAGTGCCACGATACCGAAGTCTTCTTCCTGTGGAAACACGAATCCCTGGCACTGCGCATAGTAGCGCGGCAGATCTTCTTCCGGCACGCGTCCGAGAAATTCGATCGTCGGTCCGGCCAGCTTCTTCAGACGTTCGAGTTCCGGACCGCGACCGATGATCTTGAGCGGCAGCTTCAGCCGGTTGAACGCTTCGATCGCGATATCATGGCGCTTGTACGCGATGAGACGTCCGACCATCAGGAAATAATCCCGGCGATCTTCCGGACCTGCGATGTAAAAACGATCGACGTTGACTGGCGGATGGATGGTCACCGCTTCTTTGCGATAGTATTTCCGGATACGCTTCCCGACGAACTCTGAATTGGCGAGGAAGCGATCTACCCGATCGGCGCTCGCCTTGTCCCACAGACGGATCGGGTTCATGAAAAACGGCACGAGTTTCTTCACCACCTGCGGAAAACCGAAATCCTGCGTGTACTTCTGACAATCGTCCCACGCATAGCGCATCGGCGTATGCATATAGCAGATATGGAGCGTCTCTGGCCGCGTGATGATACCCTTGGCATAGCTCGACGAGTCCGATAGCACGATATCGTACTGGCTGAAATCAAATTCCTCGATCGCGAGCGGCATCAGCGGCGGGAAAAAGCGATGACGCTTGCGCGAAAACGGCAGGTGCTGGAGGAAGGAGGTATAGATGCGCTTGTCCGCGAACATCCCATGCATCGCTTCCTTGTCATGGATCAGGGTATAGATAGGCGCATAGGGAAAAAGCTCGGTGAAAGCCTCGAGCACCCGCTCCGCTCCCCCGTACTGCACCAGATAATCATGCACCAATGCGATCTTCATGCCGTTCGAGCTGCTGTCTCATAGATTACAATCCGTGCAGGGTTCTGTTTTTCACATGTTCCTCGAAGGTCGTGGCATAAAACGTTTCTCCGGTATTGATATCAACGAGAAAATAATAATAAGGGTTGCTTTTCGGAAATACAGCCGCCTCCAAAGAAACGAGGCCCGGGCTGCTGATCGGTCCTGGCGGCAGACCTTTGTTCTGATAGGTGTTATAGGGCGAAACCCTCTCGAGATCTTTCAGTGTCGGCTGGAGACGTGTCGTGCCGAGAATGTAATTGATGGTGGCATCGCTCTGCAGCGGCTGACCGAGAACGATCCGTTTCCGAAAAATATCGCTGATCATCTCGCGTTCCTCTTTCGTCCGGCCCTCTTCCTCGATGATGCTCGCCAGCGTGACTACGTCATGGAGACGATTCATTTCAAGCTCTCCATTACGTTCATTTGATTGCCTGACGATATTGTCCATTTTCTTCCCGAAATTCATTAAGAGAGCCGTGATGATATCTTCCGCGGTGGCTTCAGGAGAGAAAAAATATGTATCAGGGAACAAGTACCCTTCAAGAGAAGCCCCGACAGGCAGAGTTGCTAAAAAATCAAATTTTGTCCTCCATTCAGGAAGCGGTTGCTCTGCTCGTGCGAGAAATTCTGTACCCGGCAAGCCATTGGCTGTCAGACGTTCAGCCATCGTATTCAGAGTCCAGCCTTCTGGAAAGGTAATTTTTACATCCCGAGAAACGGTTTTCCCTTCCGTAATCAATACGGCGATTTCCGATGGAGTAAGATTTCCACTGACACCATAGGTTCCTGCAACCAACGCATGTGTTTTGCCCTCGCGCGTCAGGTGCCACAGGAACGCGTAGCGCGAGGCGATGAGACCGGCATCCTCGAGGCGCCGTCCAAGACTGAAGATATTATCCCCCTGCTGTACCTCAAAGCGCTGCTGTGCCTTGTTTACTCCGTGGGAATACTGCGCCACGGAAGAAAGATACAGAAACCCTCCGAAGGTGATGGCAGACAGCGCAACAGCGATGATAAGGAATCTGCGCATACCGTGGTACTACAAAAAAATTAAAATGATTTCTGAATGAACGGGACGAATACGAAGCCGGGAAATTCTTCCTTATAAAAATCCCGCTCTCCGCGTTTTTCGAGATAGGTCAGATGATTATGTATCGGGATCACGATTTTTCCACCGACTGCGAGCTGATCCTTGAGCACCTGCGGCACTTCCTCAGCAGCCGCAGAAACAAGGATACGGTCATAAGGCGCTCCGGGCGCGTACCCGTGATGGCCATCGCTCAGAACACATTCCACAATGCCGGAACTTATCAGGCGGAATTTCTCCACGTTGCGCTTGGTCATCTCGTGAAGCTCCGGCAGTATCTCGATCGCTGCGACTTTCCCCATGCTACCAGCGATAGTGCCGAGGAGAGCGCTCGTCCATCCGGAACCGCTTCCAACATCGAGCATCCTCTGCCCGGGTCGAGGATCAAGAAGCTCGAGCATGATCGCGACTGTCGTCGGCTGCGATATCGCCTGACCATATCCGATGGGCAGCGGGATATCCGCTTCCGCTTGCCGTTCGAATTCGGATGGCACAAAATCGGCACGGGTAATCTCACTGAATGCCCGGATGATCGGCTCTGACTTCAGGTACCCATTGCGAATGAGCAGTTCTACCAATCCGCTAGCCATATTTATTACTACAATCCGATCACCTGGATGAAAACGTCGCGCTTGCGGGATCCATCGAACTCCACGGCGAATATATTCTGCCGTTCCGTCAGGATGAGCTTGCCTTTTTCTACAGGAATCGTCTCGCTGTTGCCGAGCAGGATGGACTTGCAATGCGAGTGGCCGTTGCTGCGACCGTCGGAAGTGTTCCCGCGTTTCAATTCGAAAAGATCGTGGGAATACTGAGCGTCTACCGGAACGATCTTATACAGGATGCGCATGAAATCCTGCAACAGCATCGATTCATTGTGATTGATGGCGACACCCATCGTCGTATGCGGCACATAGACCAGCACTTGCCCCTCACGCACGCCGGAACGATCGACTATTTCCTGCACGCGATCCGTGATGTCTAGGAATTCGATCTGCGTCTTGCTCTCCAGATCGATCCTCTCCTTATGAATTTTCATAGGTGTGTCTTAAAGATTCTCGAGTTCCTGCTTGAGCTTATCTTTCTGCTGCACGCCGACAAATTCTTTCACGACCTGACCGCCCTTGAAGACTTTCATCGTCGGGATCGACATGATACCGTAGGCGCTGGCCGTCGCGTGATGCTCATCCACATTCATCTTGCCGATCTTGACGGTGGTCATCTCCTGTGACAGCTCTTCGATCGCCGGTCCCATCATCTGACACGGTCCGCACCACGGCGCCCAGAAATCAACGAACACGGGCTTGTCGCTCTTGAGCACTTCCTGCTCGAAATTCGCATCGGTAAACTCCATCGCCATATGTTTGGTTCGCCTGTGACGACGCACAGATGCCTGTGAGCCTGACAGACTTCACTAAAAAAATTATAGGGCATATCTTCACTTCCAGTATACCGTTTCAGAAACGAAAATGCAAAGGAAAAAGACGGTGCCCTGGCTATTTGCGCAGTACTGCCAAAAAAGCATGGCTCGGGATAGAGACTTTGCCGATATCGCGCATTTTCTTTTTCCCTTTCTTCTGCTTCTCAAGGAGTTTTTTCTTGCGAGAAAAATCTCCTCCATACAGCTTGCCAGTCACGTCCTTGCGATAGGCAGAGAGTGTCTCACGGGCGATGACCTTGCCTCCGATCGCAGCCTGTATCGCCACGGCGAAGTTCTGACGCGGTATCTCTTCCTTCAGTTTCTCCACGACACGCTTGCCCTCGGCGTAGGCATCGCGTCTCGGTATCATACGCGCGAACGCATCGATACGCTCATTCGCGACCATGATGTCGAGCTTCACAA
This sequence comes from Candidatus Moraniibacteriota bacterium, assembly GCA_049294475.1. Classification (GTDB taxonomy): domain Bacteria; phylum Patescibacteriota; class Minisyncoccia; order Moranbacterales; family UBA1568; genus UBA1568. The sequence goes on from JBAQCV010000021.1 coordinate 23,660, forward strand.
CATCGCTCTCACGGTAACCTATCGGCTCATAATTCATCGAGGCATATCCGGATGAGGCGCTTTTCAGATCGTCGTGGAAATTGATGATGACATCCATCAGCGGCGCCTCGAACGTGAGCAACACGCGCTCGGCATCGATGTATTCCGTATTCTTGTATTCCGCACGGATGGATTGCGCGAGCGTCATCACGCTACCCAGATACTCGCTCGGAGCCACGATCGAAAGTGTCACATACGGCTCGTATATCTTTTCGATGCTCGCCGGATCCGGAAGAGCGGATGGTGAATACAGCGGTATGTGTTCACTTGTCCCACGCAACTGCAGTTCATACACGACTGATGGCGTCGTCACTGTCGGAGTGAGTTCGAACTCACGCTCGAGACGCGCCTGGATGATTTCCAGATGCAAAAGTCCCAGAAAGCCGCAGCGAAAACCGCGACCGAGCGCCTGATTGCTTTCCGGCTCGAACGTGAATGCTGCGTCGTTCAGCTTCAACTTTTCGAGCGCATCGCGCATCAGCGTATAATCATCGCCATCCACGGGATAGAAGCTCGCGTAGACTGCCGGCTTGATTTCCTTGTATCCGGGCAATCGTTCTACGGTGACATTCTCGCGACCCTGCGGTTTCCGTGTCACCGTATCGCCGACGCGGCAATGCCCGACTTCTTTCAATCCGGTCGCGATATACCCGATGTCTCCAGCACGAAGGATCTCCGTCGGCGTAAGCCCCGGCTTGAACAGGCCGACTTCTACCACGACGCCCTCCTTTGCCGTCCCAAGCATATGGAGCACATCATCTCGTTTCACGGATCCGTCCACCACTTTTACATATGCCACCACTCCTTTGTACGTATTGTAGATGGAATCGAAAATGAGGGCGCGCAGCGTGCCTGTCTCGTCCCCCGTAGGCGCAGGCACGCGCTCGATCACGCGCTCGAGCAGCGCCGGGACACCCAGACCGGTTTTCCCTGAAACGAGCAGGATATCTTCTTCCTTGCAGCCCAAGATATGTATGATTTCTTTTTTCGTCTTTTCCGTCTCCGCGTTTTGCAGATCGATCTTGTTCACGACGGGAATGATCGTGAGCCCCTGATCGATGGCGAGATAGAGATTGGCGAGCGTCTGCGCCTGCACGCCCTTGGTCGCGTCGACGAGCAGCACCGCGCCTTCGACGGCCGCGAGCGATCTGGATACCTCATAATGGAAGTCCACATGTCCCGGCGTATCGATCAGATTGAGCATATACTCCGTTCCCTGATACGCATGATGCATCTGCACCGGCTGCAATTTGATCGTGATGCCGCGCTCGCGCTCGAGATCCATCTGATCCAGGAGCTGCTCTTTCATCTTGCGCATCTCTACGGTCTTCGTCAGCTCAAGCAGACGGTCAGCCAGCGTGGACTTCCCATGGTCGATATGGGCGATGATGCAGAAATTGCGGATATTCTGTTGTCTCATAAAAATCAGCCTTTCAAAAGAATATCACTTTTTACGCAATTGCATAAAAAGTGATATCAGATGTATTACCAGTCACCGCGTTCCGGATGGTCTTCGGCGAGAGCGGCAGTTTCCGGCTGGCGCAGGACTTTGCAGACGATGAAGCGTCGCACCATCCGGAGCTCGTCTATCCGGAACCAGTGGCACACCGCGACGAATGAGACTCCGCCGATCGTAAGTCCCAACATGAGCTGCAGAAACACCTCGACGAAGGTATCGAGCTCGTTGGTCGTGAGCGCGAAGACCGATTTGGAAGCCTGCGCGATAGCGCCGGCGAGGAGCGCCGCGACAAAGATCTTCGCTATCGGCAACAGGAACGTCCGATCATCCCACGCGGCTATTTTCGTGCGCAACGCGAAATAGAGGAGCACGAAGTTCAGGATACTGCTCACCGAAAAAGCGATGGCCAGACCCTCCACGGCATACTGCGGCAGGAGAATCGGTATCAGCACGATATGCAGCGCCTCGCTCACGAGCGCGATATAGAGCGGCGTCTTCGTATTCTGCAGCGCGAAAAACGCCCGCGCGAACAGAGGGATCAGACTCTGGGCGAACAGGCTGATCGCGAGGAACTTCAATACCTCGAAAGTGAGAATCGTGTCTTCCCAGTCGAACTGTCCCGCGCCGAGAATCACGCGCACGAACTGCGCGCGGAATATGATCATGAAAATGCTCAGGGGCAGGACGAAAAACAGGATGCGCCGCGCCGTCTGCGACAATACCGCGAAAAATGCCGCCTCTTTTTTCTCGGCTATGAACAGGGAAAGCGATGGGAAGACGGCGAGCGAAAACGCGATGCCGAACAGTCCGAGCGGCACGCTCTGCAGGTTATTGGCCAGCGTGAAGACCGCCAGACTGCCGGAAGCGAGCGTCGAGGCGAAGATCGTCATCACCAGGAGACTCACCTGATTCACCCCGATGCCGAGCGAACGCGGAATCATCAGTTTCACGACGCGTCGCACGGCCGCGTCCTTCCAGGCATGGAGAAAGTACGGCTGATACCGGAATCCGGAACGACGGAACGACGGGTACTGCACCAGCATATGGAACAGCGACCCGAGCACGACTCCCCACGCCAAACCGACCGGCCCCATGAACGGGACGAGAAACAGCGCTCCGCAGATGATGCCGATATTGTAGAAAATCGGCGCCAGCGAATAGGCGGCGAACTGCTTGAAAGAAACGAGCACGCCTCCGAACACCGCGGAGAGGGCGAGGAAGATCGGGGAGAGCAGCATCACGCGCGTCAGCATGATGATGAGCTCCTGTTTCTCCGCAGCGAACCCCGGCGCGAGGAGCCCCGTCAGCCACGGAGCGAACAATATCCCGAACAGCGAGATCGCGCCGAGCGAAAAAAGCATGATGTGCACTATGCCGGAAGTCAGTTTCCACGCCTCATCTTCTTTCTTCTCTGCGAGCAGTCCCGTAAATACCGGGATAAACGCCGCGGAAAGCGCCCCCAGAACCAGGAGGCTGTACATCAGATCCGGGATGCGGAATGCCGCGTAATAGGAGTCCAGGACATCGCCGGCACCGAACTGGGAAGCCAAAATGCGATCACGCAGAAAGCCGAGCACGCGGCTCGCTATGCCGGCTACCGCGATAAGGAGCGCAGCGCCTCCGATCGTCTTGCTCGGGGCGCTGCTCCAAAACGCTATGTTGTCGATCAATCGTCTGACCATACTATTGTTTGGCAGCACCGAAAACCATCCCGGCAAATGCGTCGGTTGTCAGCTGCGTTTCAAGTTTCCATTCACGTCCGTACGGTATCAGATTCCCGGCTGTCTGCCAAATCGGCTCGATGGTATCCGGCACGATCACCGAGGCAAACAGCCTGCTCCCGGCCGATCCGGACTGCTTCTGGTAGAGCGCGGCATACGAGTCGGCGCCTCCGCCCCGTATCTTCTCCATATCGATTTTGAACGGCAGGCGATAACGATACTCGACCGTCACCGATTCCTGCGGACTGACATAGGCCCATGCGCCGAAGACGGTCTTGCCGGCATCCCGGTAGACGCGCGTCCCGCTCTTCTCATCGATCAGCGTGGCATTCTCTTCGCGTTCCACATCGGCATCGCGGCGGAAACCGAGCGCCGCATAATCGAGCGGGGCCTCCGGAAATTCCCACGTCGCTCCCTTGGCCGACAGCAGTTCCGAACCTTCCGGAACGTACACGCGCAGATAGTCCGCGTTCACCTTGTTCCACCATTCGTACGGCGTACGGCCGCCGCGATGCGTGCGCGTGATCGAGACCGTATCGATGATGGAACCGTCCGCATCGATCTGTGCCGTATGCCTGATCGTCTCGTCGATCACGCCGTCCGTCTTGTACCCGTTGATATTGGTGTGGATCACGGAAAGATAATCCTTCGATGACGCGAGCACCCGCCCGGACCAGCCGGCCTCGTCGATGAGCGCCTGCGTTTCCTCGTGGCGCATGTAGAGGAGCATCTGCTTCTCGTTCAATCCCTCGATGAGCGCCTGCGCGATCGCGTAGAGCGCCGTCTTGTCCTGCAGCGCGAACACCCTTTCCAAGAGCAGCGCCGTGAGATCGGCCAGCACTTTCTTGGGCTGATTCTCCTCTTTGTCATACTTCACTTCCACCTGCTCCTGGATGACCGGTATGAAATTTTCCGCGTCCACCGTGAGCCCGTACTGGGCAAGCGTGATCGGTCCGGTCACGGCAAGCAGTTTCTGCATCACGGTCGGCGTAAGCGTGATGACCCCGTCCACCGTCGGTCCGCCCGTCTTCTCATAGAAAAATATCGCTTTTTCCGCCGACACGGGAAAATCCGGGAACCAGTTGCTGTCGTGGAGGCTCCATGCCGCGCTCACTTTCTGCAGCGCTTTAGGCGGAATGATCTGCGCTTTCAATTGGCCGTCGGGGTTGAAGATGCCGTCGACGAAAAATCGCCGCACCACCCCGTCATTCACATCCATGATCGCATAGCTCCCGATGAATCCGCCGGTCGCGCGCAGCTCGTGATTGTTCTGGAACAGGAAGAGATACTTGCGCGGCCCGTTGCCGCCGAGGATGTCTGCCAGCAGGGCTTCGTGCCTGTCGAGGCTCCTGATAAGCCCGATAAACGCCGGGAGGCTCTGTCTCACCGAGAGGAACCGATCCTGTCTGTCTGCCGGGATGTCATCGATATTCACCCGCTCCAGCGCGCGCTTTCCCGCCTCGAGTTCGGCGATCGTTTCCTGGAGCGGCGCCTCGGCCCGCTTGAAGAGATCAAGCATGGAAATCTTTTCCCCCTGCGCGTACGCTTCCTTGGACCATGCGAGATCTTGCGCGACTTGCGCGATCGGAATCCCGGCTGCCGCAAAATGCTTTCCCGCCTCGAGGGCGTATTTTCCCGATGCTGGCGCAGAAAGTCCCGGCACGAAACGCAGGATATCGGACACCGGACCGCCCCATAGGGAAAGACTCTCCGTCCCGTGCGAAAATGCCCGGTACGCTTCATGGAAATGACCGAGTGATTCGTCGAAACGCTCGGTCCGCATACTCTCCGCGGCGAGAGCAAGGTGCTGATACCCGCTCTCGCCGTCGCGGAGCGCCACTCCTTTCATATCCATCGCCGCGCGGACCGCGAACACCGTTCCGAAAAGAATCAGCGCGATCGAAAAGAAAATCGTAAAAACAGCGCGTGGTGCCTGTCGCAAGAACCGCGCTACGTGTTCGAGCGGATGCGCATCCGGAGGAATATCCGCCGCAGCCTCTTTCGGAAAATATGCTTGCGGCTGGTCGGGAATATACCATTCGTCTATATTTCCGAGTTCCTCTGCCGGCCAGGCGGAAACCTGCGGCCGGGGCGGCGAACCAGTCTCGCCGCCCGCTTCGCCGAATCGAGGCGAGAGCCTGGGCGGGCGGATATCGGAAATATGAGGATACTGATTGTTCTGACGAAGTGGAGGCATGCTTGCTCTTTGTTATTCTTTGTTTTTGACACTTGCGCCGTAGAGCGCGAGCGTTTCAGCCGCCATACGTTCCCAGCTATAGCGGGCCGCCTGACGATACCCGCGAAGCGAGAGTTCGGCACGAATTGTTTCCGACTCGAGTACCGCTGCCAGCTCCCGTGCGAACGACCCCTCCGTATGAGGATCGAAGTATCTCGCAGCCTCGCCGAGGATTTCCGCAAGCGCCCCGGCGCGGGAAGCGAGTACCGGCAGTCCGCGCGCCATCGCCTCGAGCGGCGGCAGTCCGAATCCCTCATAGAATGAAGGGAATACGTAGCAGAGAGCGAAACGATACAGCGTGTTCAGCTCCCGATCATCGATGAAACCGGCAAAAATGACATTCTGCGACCCCTGTCGCTCCGCTATTCTCTTGAGACGCGCATAGAAATAATCCTCCTTGCCGACCAGCACGAACCGATACGCAGGAAACGAAGCGGCCATCCGCACCAGCGCCTCGAGATTCTTATGGGGATACGCGTTCCCCACATACAGGAGGTATGGATGCAGTATATCACGCGTGATTTTTTCATGGGTCTCCGGCGCTCCTTTTTTCAGCAACCCGAGCCGGGAGAGCGATGCCCGCTCCTGTTCCGGAGAGAGCAGCTGGCACGACAGATCGGTCGCCTCGTACGTCACAGATATTTTCTTGCGCGCCGACGGATAGCGGCCGAGGATATCCTGCTCGGTGAAATGGGACACCGTGACGATATGCTCCGCCCGCCACACGGCGGAGGCGATGATCAGGCGATACGCCGCGAATTTGATCCGGTAGAACAGCGCCGCGCGCGTCGAGTTCTCGAGCGTAGGATACCGGAGCAGGATCAGGTCATGGATAGTCACTATGAATTTCTTCGGGTACAGGAACGGGACATTGAAATGCGGGAAGTGCACGAGATCCAGGCGGAAACGGAGCAAGAGGATCGGAAACAGGAGCTGCTCGGAAAAACCGTACCACGGATACACGGCGAGCGCTTTGCTGAAACGCGCATTTTTCGGCGCATACTCGTCGAAATTTTCCCGCCGCAAAAAAACGACGTAGTCGTTGTCCGTATCGAGCGTCTCCAGATGTTCGATGAGCTTTTCCGTATAGCGGCCGAGTCCCTTGCCGACCGAGCCGTAAAAACGGGCGTCAATCCCTATGCGCATACCCGGTATATGTTTTATTTCTTTTCGGAGACGGAAGATCTTTGTTCTCTTCCTGCGTGCAGATCCGCACAGTAGAGCAGCAGCGCCTGCGACGCGAGAATCATGAACATATCCCTGTCTTCCACGTGATTGGTCGCCTTCGGAAAAATGATGAAAGCCACCATATGCTCCGCCTGATACGGCGAACGGGCGACGACACAGCCGTGCTCTTCCCAGAATGTCTTCTGCGATGCCAGAAGCATCTCCCCGTCGAACACTGCGAATGTCTCACGAGAACCGACCCCCGCCATGTTCACGATTTCCTTCGTCGCCGTATTGACGAAACAAAGCGATACCGATTCCGTCTTGGAGAGGAGGCGCACGGCCTGAATGATCGATTTGTATACATCTCCCTGCTTCTTCGCCACAGTATCCGCCGTATTTTGCGGAAGATGGAAGATGAGTTCCTTCACGATATCGAATTTCCGGTTCATTTCTCCGATATACGAGTAGGAATCGGACAGATCCTTCGTGATGATGTTGGTTTTTTTCTGCAGATGGAGCTTTTCCTTGAAAACGCGCAGGAGCGCTTTCTCCTTGGCGAGATAGAGCAGAAAACCAAGGAGGCCGAAACAGAATATGATCAGCGCCTCAACGTCTTCTTCGCGCAACAGGAAAAATCCATCCCGAATCACCTGCGGCGTGAGAATGATGAGCACGAATATGGCGAGATATATCCAATACATGGCGCGTTGCTGATATCGCTTGAGAAAGAACCCGGCCGGACAGATATGCTAGAGCGACAGACCTTTCAGATAGCTTCGCAATTTTTCCCCTATTTCAGGATGTTTCAGTCCGAGAGAGATCGTCGTGCGCAGAAAATTGAACTTGTCCCCGGTATCGAGCCACTCGCCCTCGAGCATACGCCCGTAGATGGGTTTGCCCTGCGTGAGCATCAGTGCGAATGCGTCCGCCAGGCGGATCTCGCCGGACTTGCCGTGGTTCATCGTCGCAAGCGTATCGAACACGTCGCGCGTGATGATGTATTTTCCCACTGCCACCGCCCGGCTTGGCGCTACCTCCGGATTCGGCTTCTCCACGATATTCGACACTTTCCAATCCTTATCACCGAGCTGCTCCCCGTCAATCACGCCGAATTTCGACACGTCTTCCAGCGCCACTTCCGAAAGCCCGATGATCGGCGCCTGATATTGCTCATACGCGTCCATCAGCTGCTTCGATGCCGGAACGGCGCTGTCATAGATGCAGTCGCCGAAAATCACGAGTACCGATTCATCGTCATCGACGAGGTGCGCGGCCTGCAGAAGCGCGTGCCCGTCGCCAAGCGGCACCGGCTGGCGCACATAGGAAAATCTCGCCAATCCGGAAATCTTCCGTACCGTCTCGAGCAGGTCATGCCTGTTTTTTTCCACCAGCGTGTCTTCGAGCTCGTAGGAGACGTCGAAATGATCCTCGATCGCCCGCTTGCCGCGGCCCGTGACGAAGATGATCTCCTCGATGCCGGACGCCACCGCCTCCTCGACGAGGTACTGCACCACCGGCTTGTCGACGACGGGGAGCATCTCCTTGGGCTGCGCCTTGGTCGCCGGCAAAAACCGCGTCCCGAACCCCGCTACCGGCAGGATGGCTTTTTTTATCTTTCTCGGCTGATCGGTATGCATAGATCCGCGATGGTGAAGAATTACTTGTTCAGGGAGACTATCTTCTTGAATTCCGCGTTGAAGGCCGCGACGGCCTCATTGACGATCGGATCGAATGTCTCCGTCAGCTTCTTTTCTTTGACGAAGTTGCTCACTTCGAGGAGGGAGTCAAATGTCCCTGCGTCGAACCATCCCCCCTCGATGATGCGCACGTCCAGGGCGCCCTGCGCCAGATAGGCGTTGTGGATCGAGGTGATCTCGAGCTCCCCGCGCTCCGACGGCGCTACCTCACGCGCGATCCGGGATACCTGATTGTCGAAAATATATATTCCCGGGCTGGCGAACCGGCTTTTCGGCTGTGCCGGCTTTTCCTCGATGGACACGACTGTATGATTCACATCGAACTCCACCACGCCGAACCGTTCCGGATCCGTCACTTCCTTGGCGAATATTCTGCCGCCTTTTTCAAACGTCTTGATCGCGTCGGTGAAATCATCTTCGAAGATGTTGTCGCCGAGTACCATCGTCACCGAATCGTTATCGAGGAAATCCTCGCCCAGGACGAACGCTTCCGCCAGTCCGCGCGGGGATTTCTGCACCACGAACGAGATGTTCACGCCGAGCTTCGAGAACATCGAACCGAGCAGGTTCAGAAAATGTCCCGAATGATCCGGCGCCACGATGACCAGGATGTCGCGGATCCCGCCCTTGATGAGCGTATTGAGCGGATAGAAAATCATCTGCCGGTCATAGACCGGGAGCAGCTGCTTCGATGTCGTCGCTGTGAGCGGCAGGAGCCGCGTACCGGTCCCCCCGGCGAGAATAATACCCTTCATAGTTTATCCGTACAATGGAAATTTCCTGCACATCTTCTTCACTTCTTCGCGCAGCCGTTTCAGCGTCTTCTGGTCAGCCTGGTTGCGCATCGCCTCATCCATGATGCGCGCGAGTTCTTTCACTTCTTTTTCCTTCATCCCGCGCGTCGTGATGGCCGGTACCCCGATGCGGATGCCGCTCGGATCGAACGGCGAGCGCGGATCGTCCGGGATCATATTCTTGTTCACCGTGATACCGACCTCGTCGAGCGTACGCTCCGCGACTTTCCCGGAAATGCCGAGCGAGGTGAAGACGTCTACCATGATCATATGATTCTCCGTGCCGCCGAAGAGGATCCTGTATCCGCGCTTCGTCATCTCGCGCTCGAGCGTCTTGGCATTCTTCAAAACCTGCTTGGCATATTTCCTGAATTCCGGTCGGAGCGCTTCGCCGAAAGCGACAGCTTTGGCTGCGATGATATTCATATGCGGTCCGCCCTGCAGTCCCGGAAACACGGACTTGTCTATTGCCTGCGCGAGCGCCTGCTTGCAGAGGATCATCCCGCCGCGCGGGCCGCGGAGCGTCTTGTGCGTGGTCGTCGTCACGATGTCGAAATACGGAACCGGATTGGGTACTGCTTTGCCTGCCACGAGTCCGGCGATGTGCGCCATATCCATCATCGAATACGCCCGGACTTTTTTCGCGATGGCGGAAATTTTCGCATAATCCAGTTGCCGCGTGTAGGAGGAAAATCCCGCGAGGATCAGCTGCGGTTTCTCTTTTTTCGCGAGCGTTTCTAATTTTTTATAATCGATCGTCCCGTCCGGTTCCGTCTTGTACCCCACGAAGCGGTATATCTTCGCCGGAAACGTCATCGGATGGCCGTGCGTCAGATGTCCGCCGTGCGACAGATCCATTCCCAGTACCGTGTCTCCCGGCGCGAGTATCGCCGCGTAGGCCGCCAGATTGGCCGGCGCGCCTGAGAGCGGCTGCACGTTCACATGCTGTGCGCCGAAGAGTTTCTTCGCCCGCTCTATCGCGAGCGTCTCCACGACATCCGTCCATTCCTGCCCGCCATAGTAGCGGTGCCCCGGATAGCCTTCGGAATACTTGTTCGTGAACACCGTCCCGAGCGTCTCAAGTACGGCTTGCGAAACATAGTTCTCCGACGCGATCATCTCGAGCCCCTCTTCCTGCCGCTTCTCCTCGCCCGTCACTGCCGCACATACATGCTTATCCGACTTTTTCAGCAGATCGTGTTTCATAATATAGAGTCAAAGCAACCTTAAAACATCTTCATCGTACCAAATATACTCTCTTTCCGCACTATTGACAATGGTACAAAAAAGGTGTATACTATACTGTTCGTTAAAAATTTGTTTCTACCTACCATCCATCATACTGATGAGGAAACCCCAATGAAAAAGAAGTCCGCTAACATGTTTGTTTTGTTCATTTTACTGTTGCCGACATTCTGGCTACTGGTAATGTATACCAACAACAAACCACCGGCGCCCTATCATGAGAAAAACCTGGAAACGCTCAAGGAGGCGCAGCGTGACGATCTCGTCACCTGCACCGTCCCTAAACCAGGACAACTCGAAAAGTCCATAAAGCGAGCCGTACTCGTACACAATAACACAGGGAAAGGGTTGTATGGATATGAGCTTAACCAATTTTCACTTGGTGCGCACAATCATCATATAATCCCATATTCCATTTTCGAAGACTGCGAGGTTAAGCTCCATAAAGACAAGGCCGTCATCCGCCGACTGGTTGGCACCATCATCATAGACGGTCTCGCGCGATAAGCGTATCAGACCGTCAACGCCGCTCTCGGATTGTTCACAAGAATCATTGTGGATGATCCGGGGCGGTCTTTTTTTGCCTCAATTTTCTTTCAAACATTCTTCAAAAATTCTTTCAGCGCTTCTGTGTAGGGGCGCAATGGTGGCCGCTGCGTGTTGAGGAGCGTCGAGTTTTTTGGTCGCTTGGCGAGGCGAGGAAAAGCATTCGCATCAACTGGCTTCACGGATACCTCCATTTTGGCTGTCTTGAATAGTTCCACGGCCGCTTCGTACCATGTCGCCGCTCCCTCATTGGTCAGATGATATGTTCCATACGGAGCGTCATCCTCGATCAATGCTTTCGTCGCCTGTGCCAGATCCGGCGCATACGTGAAGCAGCTCTTCTCATCGTCTACGACGCTCACTGCACCGTCCGTTTTTCCCTTTTCCAACATCACTTCGAAAAAACTTCTCTTTCCCGTTTCCGATGCCGCCGGCTTGCCGAAGAGTTTCGAGAGGCGGATGAGATAGAATTTTCCACCGGATGCCTGCACCGCTCTTTCCCCTGCCAGTTTGCTCTCGCCATAGCGCGAGATGGGACCGGGTACCGATGCCTCATCATATCCGACACCAGATGCACCGGCACCGCAGCATCCGCCGCCGCAGCAGCCCGTCTTCATCTTGTTCTCTTCCAACGCTCCGTCGAATACATAGTCCGATGAATAGTGGACGAACACCGCGTTCATATCTTTCGCGAGCTCTGCGAGAAATTTCGGCACCTTGGCATTGAGGAGCACCGCCTTCGCATATTCCTCATCGCTTTCCTCGCACGTGTCCACGGCATTGTACGCGACGGCGTTGATGATGATGTCCGGAGCATATTCCCTGATCTTTTTCTCCACCGCCGCAAAATCCGTCACATCGATATCATCGCGATCCCATCCGGCAACCGCATATCCGACATCCTCGCCATAAACCCGCACGAGCTCCTGCCCGAGCATCCCCCTGCCCCCCAGTATCAATATCTTCTTATCTGTCATACTGTTGTTCGTAATATTTCTGGTACTCTCCGGACTTCACGCGTTTCCACCAGGATTCATTGTCTTGAAACCACTGCGCTGTCTTTTGCAAGCCCTCTTCCAAAGTCACGGTCGGCTGCCAGCCGAGCTCGCGCTTGATTTTCCCGTAGTTGATCGCATAGCGACGGTCGTGACCAAGACGGTCTGCTACATATTCGATGGCGCTCTCGTCCTTCCCGAGTATTGCCAATAGTTTCTTCACTATCCAGATATTCTGTCGTTCGCCATTGCCGCCGATGCAGTACGTCTCGCCGAGTTTCCCATGATGCATGATCATATCGATCGCCCTACAATGATCCTCGACATAGAGCCAGTCGCGCACCTGGAGGCCATCGCCATACACCGGCACCTTCTTCCCTTCGATGAGATTCGTGATCGCGAGCGGGATCAGTTTCTCCGGCAGATGATACGGCCCATAATTATTGGAACAGTTTGAGATCGTGACCGGCAGGCCGTAGGTATGGAAATACGCGCGCACCAGGTGATCCGATGCGGCCTTCGACGCACTATAGGGACTGCGCGGGTCATACGCTGTCTCCTCGTCGAACGGCGCATCATCCGGGCCGAGCGCGCCGAACACCTCGTCCGTCGAGATATGATGGAAACGCTTGCCGTATTTTTTCGCCGCTTCGAGCAGCACATACGTCCCGCGGACATTCGTATCCACGAAAACGCCCGGATCCATGATCGAGCGGTCCACATGCGATTCCGCCGCGAAATGCACTACGACGTCGCATTCCGCGACAAGCGGCGAGACAACATTCACATCCGTGATATTCCCCTTCACGAAACGATAGCGCGGATCACCCTCCCAACGCTTCAGATTCTCCAGATTGCCCGCATATGTCAAGACATCCAGATTGATGACTTGGTACTCCGGGTACGTATGCAAAACATGATGGATAAAATTCGAGCCGATGAACCCCGCCCCGCCGGTTACCAATAGTTTCATAATAGATATGCGAGAATAATGAAAGGATTCTAGAAAAGATTTCAAAATGTTTTTTAGGGAACCATGTGGCGAAACCGCTTCGGCGCGGTTCATCTAAAAACTTTTGAAATCTTTTCTCTGTGTTTATCTGTCGTTTTTATCAAAAATATACTCTTTCGCGATATCCGCGAGCAGCGGATGTCGCTGATCTTTCTCCACAACGATCACGCCGGCGACCCCCCAGTCGATGCCGAGCGCCGGATCGTCCCAGCGGATGCCGCGTTCGTGTTCTTTGGAATACACGTTCGTACACTTGTAAGAAAACAGCGCTTCCTCGCTCAAGACAAGAAACCCGTGCGCGAATCCCGCCGGGACGAACACCTGCCGATGATTCTCGCCGGAAAGTTCCACGCGCACATGCTTCCCGAACGTCGGCGAGCCATGGCGGATATCCACCGCCACATCGAGTACCGCGCCCGCAAGCACGGATACGAGCTTCCCCTGTCCGAATGGCGGCGCCTGATAGTGCAGTCCGCGTAACACACCCTTTTTCGACAGTGATAGGTTATCCTGCACGAAACGCTCCGTCATGCCGAGTGCCGCCTGATAGCGCTGCTCCTCGAATGTCTCCATGAAGAATCCGCGCTCGTCCGCAAACACATCCGGCTCGATGATCATCACTCCGTCCAACGCGGTCTGGATGACATTCATATGGTATGCACGCTCTGAAAAATCACTGCTTCATTGTAAAATATTCCCGCAAGAAAAGCAAAAGCCCCGCTCCATTCCCGATATGGTTCCAAAAAACAGCCGGTGTCCTTCACGGATCCGGCTGCGCCTTGCGTATGTACCAAACAAGAAATTCTTATTTGGGAATAAAGCGGGGTAAACCGCCGACAATCATCAGATCTGGATATCGTTCATCACGTCGTCGAGCGTCTTCTTCTCCTCGGGAGCGGCAGGACGTTCCGGGCGCACGTCGCGCATCTCGCGGGATTCGCGCGGTTCGCGTTGCGGCCGATCCGATCCTTCCGGCTCATTGATTTTCAGATTGACACGAGCGCTGTTGCGCGCACCGATGACGCGGAGCAATGTACGGAGCGCCTTGGCTGTCATACCTTCGCGGCCGATGACCATTCCCATATCCTTGGGATTCACATCGAGCGTGATCAATACTCCCATCTCGTCTATCTTCCTCTCCACTTTCACATCATCCGGATTGTCCACGATCATCTTGACCGCATATTCGATAAAATCCCTGTCCTTCACATTGTCTGTCATAGAACGTACGCGTCACGGATTAGCCGATGTACCGGAAAAAACCGCACCGATTCCTTCCACCGATATAGTACCCTTTTTTCATCAGGCGCGCAAGACATTGTCAACCCCGTCAGACACCAGTCTCTGCCGCGAAAGATGGAAGAAGTAGCCGATGATGAAGAATGTCATGACAGGCGCGAGCCACTCCGGCACATGCGCCCCGAAAGCGTGCATGATCATCACGAGGCCGAGAAAAAAGACCGAATACATGGCTCCGTTCTTGAGAAACACGTATTTCTTCACCCGGTCGATATTGGCAACCGTGAATTGACGGACCATGATGGCGCCGATACCGTTACCAAGCAGGATGAGCGGCACCGATAGCGTAAACGCGAACGCTCCGAGCACGCCGTCGATGGAAAAACTGATATCGATCACTTCGAGAAACAGGACTTTGCTCACGTCCGACATGCCGGTGCTCCCCATCATCCTCCGCTCGGTCTCTTCGGCATGCTGGCGGAACCCGTGCGTGATGAAAAACGCCGTCGATCCGACCACGGCACCGAACGCGATCATCGGATGTATCTTCATGGCATACCAGACGATAGCAGCGAGAAGTATCGAGACAGAAGCGTAGAACCAGGCGCCTTGTCTCAAAAAAAACGATTCGCCGCGCAAACCGAAGTGTTTCGGCTCGAGAAAAAGCCAGTGCAAAAAAAGAAAGAGGAGGAACATCCCACCGCCCATGAGCAGGATCGGTGCCGACGTCTGGATCGCCTGCGCGACGCTCGGGTCGTTCGAAAACGTGGCCGTGAAGGAACCGAGGAATCCGAGCTGCGGAACGGTGACAAACACGATAAACCACGGAAGCAGTCCGCGCACGACGAACACCGCGAAGAAAATCCCCCACGTGAGAAAGAAGCGTCTCGCTTTCTGCCCCATCGTCGACAGCACCTCGGCATTGATGACCGCATTGTCGATACTCGACACCGTCTCGAAGAGTATGAGGCCGGCGACGATAAGAAACATCGAGAAAAAATCCATGTCTGAAGAAGAATCAGGAATTACGCGGTGAATCAAGAATACACAAAAACGAACTCCATGGCAACGCTCCGATCATCACCGTGCCCACTCGGCAGGCGCGACGAACGGACGGTTCCGCCATTCAAGAGACTGGCAGCACAGGAGCGCCTTCGCCTCGCTCGGATCAGCCAGCAGCGCTTCGGTGATTTTCTCCATCCGCATACCGCGTGATCCCTTGATGAGGATCAGATCTTCGACGCGGACGATAGCGCGCACGTTCCCGATCGCCGCCATCGGATCAGGCAGCCACAGCGCCTGCTTGCGCGAAAACCCAGCCGCGAGCAGCGCTTCGTGGAGCGCCCGCATGTGCCTGCCGACGGTCACGACGATATGCGCTCCGGAAGCGATGACTCTGTCCGCGAGCAGCGCGTGTTCCTGCGCCGCATCCGCCCCGAGTTCCAGCATATCGCCGAGCACGACGACGGTGCGCGGCGCCACCAGTTCTTTCACGACATCGAGCGCGGCTCCCGTCGAGTCGGGCGACGCGTTGTACGTATCGTCGATCAGCATGATGCCGTCCTTTCCCGGCAAGAGGCGCATGCGCCCGGGAAGCGGCGCGAAGCGTTCCAGCGCCGAAGCGATCTCGACGAGGTTCATCTTGAGAGCCACGCCGACCGCCGCCGCCGCGAGTGCCGCCCCGATATGATGTCTCGCGACGATATTGGGCAGGTGCACCGGGATCGACTTGCCGTCATAGTTCAGCTTGAAACTGAATCCTTCCACGCGTCTCGCATCGCGATGAAACACGAGATTGTCCGCCCGCAGCGCCGCGCCCTCGTCCAAACCGTACGTGATGACTTTCGCCTTCGTCCTCTCCTGCATCTTGAGCACGCGCTTGTCATCGGCGTTGAGAATCGCAACGCCGTCCTCCGAGAGCGCCGCTATCAGCTTCCCTTTTTCTTTGGCGATGTTGGCTATCGATCCGAAGAAAGCCAGGTGGCTCGAGGAGACGCGCGTCACCACGCCGATCCGAAGCGGTATGAAGCCGAGCAGATATTCCATATCTCCCGGGCGGTCGATGCCCATCTCGAGAACGAGTATCTCCGGATACCGCGCGGCAACCATCATGAGCCGGAGCCATTTGAAAAACACCCCTATCCAGCGCGCAAACGACGCGCCGCCGCTCGCGGCCCCGATGATCGTGAGCGGGATGCCGATCTCATTATTATAATTCCCTTCCGCCGTGCGCACGGCATACGACTGCGACAGCACCAGGGCGATCGCTTCTTTGGCCGAGCTCTTCCCCACGGAACCGGTGATGCCGACGATCTGCGAATGATACTTCTTCAGTACCGCGCGCGCCATGAAGCGCAGGATTTTTTCAAGAAATTTTCGCTTATCCATACTCATTTTTTCGTTGTCTCTTCGGTCGGTTTGATCTTGGCATACTCTAACAGAAATCGCATGATCTGGCCAAATGTCGGTGCGGCGCTCGACTCCGCCCACTGCACGTCCTTGGGATTGTCGATCTTCACCAACACGACGAAACGCGGGTCATTGATCGGCGCATACCCCACGAACGAACCGATGGACAGTCCCTCCTCGTATCCCTTGCTATCGCTTTTCGCCACCTGCGCCGTTCCGGTCTTGCCGCCGACCAGATACCCCGGCACATCCGCCCGTTTCCCATGCCCGTTCACCACGACGCTGCGCAGCATCTCTCCGATCGTACGGCTCGTCTCCTTGCTCAAGATACGCCGCACTTCCTGCGGAGCCGTTTTTTCCTCGCTGCCATCGCTATGTATGATACGCTCTATGATCTGGGGCTTGTACAGCGTCCCGCCGTTCGCGAGCACCGTATACGCCATGACCATCTGCAGCGGAGTCACGGCGACACCCTGGCCGAATGCCGCGGTGAAGAATTGGATGTCGGAGCGGGTATTCGCCAGATTGCGCACATTGCCCGACAGTTCGGCAGGCAGCGCGACATCCGTTTTCTTGCCGAATCCGAAACGCTCGATATATTCCTTGAACACCTGGTTGCCGACCTGCTGCTCGACGAAGATCACGCCGGTATTGATCGATTCATCGAGCACCTCGGTCATCGTGCTCCTGCCGTATACCTTGTTTTCGGAATTGCGTATGGCGTAGCCGGCTTCCTGCACCACGCCGGTATCCGTATATTCCGTATTCGGCGAAATCTTGCCCTCTTCGATCCCGATAGCCATCGTGATCGGCTTCATGATCGATCCGGGCTCATAGGCGTGACTGATCGCCGGATTCAGAAACACGGAATAATCCTCGACTTCGGAATACCTGTTCGGGTCGAATTGCGGCCAAGACGCCATCGCGAGGATCGCTCCCGTCTTCGGATCCATCACGATCGCCGTCGCCCGATCGGCGCTATGACGCTTCACCGCCTCGCGCAGTATCTTTTCCGTCTCATACTGGATGACGCGATCGATCGTCAGCACCAGGCTGTCGCCGTTCTGCGGAGACAGCAGATCGCGATCGGAAAGGGGTATCCAGCGGCCGCCGGCGTCCTTTTCCTGCGAAACGGTGCCGGTCTCTCCGCGCAGGCGGCTGTCCTGCGACGACTCTATGCCATACCCGCCGGCTCCGCCCCTCTCACCAAGACTCGCGAAACCGACGATCTGCGAAGCGAGCTCGCCGGCCGGGTAGTACCGGTATTTTTCCGGAAGCAGTGCGACACCTTGCAGACTCGCTTCCTTGATCTGTCTCACTTCCTCGTCCGTCAGACGCTTCTTGATGATTTCGAATGGATCATCGCGCATATCGAGCTTGTCCCGGATCGGACCGGCATCCATTCCCAGTATCCGCGAGAGTACGAGCGCGACGTGATCCTTGTCGGTCACATCTCTCGGCACGACATACGCCATCTGATATTCGCGATTGACCGCGAGAGGGTACCGGCCGTCGCCATCGCGCATATGGATCTCTCCGCGGTCGGCAGACAATTCCTGAAAGGCGCTGTGCTGATCCTGCGCTATCGCCACCCATTTGTCATGGCTCATCACCTGGATGAAATACAATCGCAGCACCAGAAGCGCGCCGACAAAAAAAACGATGGCGGTGAGACCGCGCATCCGTCCTTCGCTGCCGGAGAGCGCGGCAACCATCATGTGTTTTCTCGGACGGACATGGTCTCCGCTGCGCATACGCGTATCGTTATCGTCGTTCCTCCTATCGCAGGGCCACCGGTCCGCGTTCTTCGAGATATATGACGGCATCAAGCTTCTCCATACCGAGCGCTTCGCCCGAAGCCTCGATGCGATACAGCGATCGCAGATCCGCCTCGGTGATCTTGAGTTCCGCATTGTCCTGTTTGAGCCTGTCTATCTCTTTTTCCAACGTGCGCATATGATATCCCTGCACGGCGCTCCGATTCACGGAATACAGATACCCGCCGCCAGCCACGAAAACGACCAGCAGGACAAGCAGTATGCAGGTGTGCGTCGATCCCGCGAGCGTGCCCGCAATGCCAAGCGCAGCTTTTCGGGCTGGCCCGATGCTTCGATTGTTTCTCTCCGTCACGGAGGAAATCATCCTGAAATGATGGCGACGTATCCGCATAATGAATTGTTTTTTGTTTTTGTTTGTCGCTGTGACGGCGGTTTTTTCCGTTCAGAGCCTCTCTATGATGCGCATTTTCGCGCTCCTCGCACGCGGGTTTTCCGCAACCTCTTTTTCGCTCGGGACGATCGGTTTCTTGGTGAGTATCTTGACCAGCGGTTTCCTGCCGCAGCGACACACCGGGAATTGAGGAGGGCAGATGCAGCCTTGCGCCTTGTCTTTGAAACACCGCTTGACCAGAGCGTCTTCGCCGGAGTGGAACGCGATGACCGCGAGACGGCCGCCGCTCTTCAGTCTCTCTATCGCAGCCGCGAGAAACGCTTCCAGATGTTCGAACTCGCGATTGACCGCGATACGCAGCGCCTGGAACGTCTTGGTGGCCGGGTCGATCTTCATCCGGCGCCGCTTCCCCGCAGGATAGGCGTTCCCGACGATCGCCCGGAGCTCATCGGTCGTCGCGATCGGCCCTAGGGCACGTGCCGCGACGATGGCCTGCGCGATACGCCAGCTCTCGCTCTCCTCCCCGTAGTCGCGGAGTATCCGGCTGATCTCCTCGGGAGAATATGCGTTCACTATGTTCTCGGCGGTGAGTCCGGTCGTCCGGTCCAGCCGCATATCGAGCGGCCCGCTCCGGAGAAAACTGAAGCCTCTCTCTCCCGCCTCGATCTGATCGGATGAGAATCCGAGATCCGCAAGAATCGCATCACATCTGCCGACACCCTCGCGCTCCAGCACCCCTCCCAGTGAAGAATAATTTTCGTGCACGAGCGTAAGCGACTTGTCGGCAAGCGCCTGCCGCACTGTCTCATCCGCCTGCGCAAAATCGCGGAAACGAACGAGTGCCGTCTCATCGGCATCGATGGCGATCACTCTGCCGCCAGGCAAGATACGCGAGAGTATTGCTCGCGCATGTCCACCGCCGCCGAGCGTCGCATCGACGACCGTATCGCCAGATTTGAGGCAGAGCGCCTTCACTGCTTCTTGCAAAAGAACCGGCCTGTGTCTCGTCTCTTCCATAAGACTCGTTCAACCCTCAAACTTAAAAATTTATTCGCCTAAATTTTGATGTTTGATTTTTGAATATTCCCGATCTTGTGTCTGCTCGTTGACTGTTGATTGTTATTTGTTGATTGTTCAATACACTCCCAGCTTGCCGAGCTCCTCCGCGATCTTGCCGGTGTTCTTCTCCGCCTGCATCTTGTATTTCTTCCATCGCGGCGTGTCCCAAATTTCCAGCCGGTTGAAGAGCCCAACGATCGTCACGTCTTTTTTCAGTCCGCCATCAACCTTCAAATATTCCGGAAGCAGTACCCGTCCCTGACTATCGAGTTCCACGTCCGTCGCGCCCGCGAGCATGATGCGGATGAAACTGCGCGTACCCGACTCGCCGACCGGGAGCGCTCCTAATTTCGTCGCGAGCTCATCCCAGACTTTCATCGGATAGATGAAGAGGCAGTTGTCGAGTCCGCGCGTCACCACGACCTTGCGCCCCAGCTCGCCGCGGAACTTCGAAGGAAGCGCGAGGCGCTTCTTGGGATCGATCGTGTGTGAGTATTCTCCGATGAACATAACGGTAAAAAAATTTCAAAGCCCAAATTACAAATATCAAACCAAATCCCAAGTCCCGATGACCAAAACGCCTTTCAGGACATTTTGATTTTGTTCATTGATTTGAAATTTGTCATTGGGGTTTTGACGCTTCATGCTGTTCCCCACTTCCTCCCACTTTGGTTCAACTAGTCCCCATTCTACGCCACCCTATGGGAAGCCGTCAACCCAGAAGTTATGCACATTTTATGCACCGAAAAACAGCCGTTTCAGAGCCATAATTCCGGATAGCCTGATCCAACGCGACAGGCACACCGGGTATCCTCTCCATCGAGGGTATCCGGTTTTTCATTTTCCGTGACAAAACGCTGCAGGGATGATACATTTTCGATAGATGCCATTCGAAGCGATCCTTATGCCGCAGACATATTCCAAAAACGTACAGACTGTCATCGATATCCTCCGGGACGAAGTACGCGGTGATGTGAAAAGCGCGCTCAAAAAGATGACCGGCGACTACACCATGACATGGGTATATGAATCAAAAAATGGCTCTTTATTTCCGAAAACCGCCGTCTCGAAAGGAGCTGACCTGGATGATGCGTACATCGTCAAGGGGAGAAAGTACGAAATCATGCACATCGCCGAAGGAAACAACGTGGTGATAGTCGAGATGATCGAATCATATCCCGATCCGGATACGAAAAAAGTCTACCGCACCCCGCTCATCCTCGTCCTCGAGATGAAAAACGGGAAAATAGAGACGGGCCGCCACTACTGCGATCCGCGCCTTTCCTATCGTCATCTCACCCCCGCTCAGACGAAAAAAGCTTTCGCAAAAAATCAGAAACCTCGGCTCGTAATCGGATAGACCGCGGCTCTCGCGCTTCAAACAAGAAACTCCGCACAGTCCGGCCTGTCAACGCGCCGGCGGGGAGGAGATGAGATCGAGTTTCTGGCTGCGGGATAATCTCTTGATGCGGGATTCGGCTCGGGAGGCGGTCGAGCGCGTTCGGAACTTTTTGGAATAAACGAGTTGGACCGGCCGGCGGCCCCGCGTGTATTTCGCCCCGAGCGCCGAGCTATTGTGCTCGGTGGTTCGCCTCTTCAAGTCCACCGTAATCCCCGCATACAGCGTCCCGTCCGCGCACTGGAGGATATAGAGGTGATACATGGTGTAGGTGTATGATGTATGATTTGAAGATGGTGGGGTTTGAGAGGATCAAGTAGAATGGTGCGACTGATAGACAAAGTCGTTGCACCCATTCGGCTCCTTATCTTTCGCGAACCCATTCTTGAGCCAGAACCCCTCGCTCGGTTCCTGTACCTGTACCGCCCGTATATCATTGAAATCATTTTCCTTCGCCCAAAGCAATAACTGCTGGATCGCCTTGCTTCCATATCCTTGACCAGTCTGACTCTCCGGTAGCGTGGTGATGTTGGTAATGACGAGATCGGCTCCGCTGTAATCATTAAGAAGGATTCGTATAGTCGTCACACCTTCGCCAAAAGCGAACGTCACTTTCCACGCGCCTTGCTCGCGCGGATCCGGCTCGATATTCGCCCCATATTTTTTGAGAGCCTCTATAGCCGTATCCTTCTCCGCGCCTCCCGACATATTTTCAAACTCAGATCTTTCTGACATAGTTTTTTATACCCCTATCATACACCCGGGATTCCGGTTCCGAAAACTCCACACCCCTTTTCTTTTTCTCCTACTGACAATTCAAGGCTTTGCGCCAACCGGCGGCTTGCGCTTCGACTTCCGAACAGAACCACTGTTCACCACGGCTTTCTTCAATAGTTGTTTTGGCATACGAACCGCAACCAACCAGATGATAAATTTTTTCGTCGGTGGCACTGAT
>JBAQCV010000022.1:0-4424 GCA_049294475.1 Candidatus Moraniibacteriota bacterium
AGAAGGGAAAGCTGGCAATGCTCGTAGTTTGCATAGAGAAGATGATTCAGGAATTAACCTCGGATTGTAGCAAAATCTCTCAACTTCACTAAATCCAGGGTGTTACCTATGTATCTCATCTTCTGCACCCCGGTTACATAAAAAACAGCCATACAGAAGCAAATTATGAGTGTTTCTATCGATAAAATGGCTTGTTTATATCATCGCTGTATGTTTTTTTGTAACGGGGTCAAGGGTAAAATACAAACTTTTGGCTCAAGAAAGGGAAATAATGAGATATTTTATCTCTATCTAGTGGGGTTGACAAAGTGGTTTTTGTGCGCTATCATATAGAGGTACAGTATGAGAGATATGGAAGTTCGCTAGAAGCGGGCTTTTTTTCTAGCCTGATTAGAATTTTAATTTTTATATAACGAAGGCGACCCCGCACAATTTCCGGATGACGTTACGCGTGATGAACGATGGTTCCACGGTATCGCTTTCGGCTCTGCTGGGAGGAAGGTAAATTATATTTAACCAAGAAAGTGTGCGGGGTGCTCATAGTTGTAGCTCCTCGCAGACTCGAAGACAACTATGGCAAAGAAGAAACGTATAGCGAAAGAAACAGAAGAGAAAGAAGAAACAGGCGCCGCCGAGGAAGGGAGTCTGTCCGGGCGTCTCGGTGAGTTCGGCAGCGCGGTGATGCAGATCGCCGAAGAGAAAGGTATCTCCAAGGAGCGTGTGCTCGAAGTCGTCGAAGCGGCGCTCGCGGCCGCCTACAAGAAGGATTATGGCAAGAGAGGGCAGGTCATCCGCGCCTCGTTCGACGAGGTGAGCAAGGACGCGAAGTTTTTTCTCGTGAAAGAGGTCGTCGACGAAACGACACGCGAGTTCGTGGCAGAGGAAACGGAGGACGAGCAGACTGTCGCTGACGACAAGACAAAGAAAAAAGTCGTCGCCATCGAGGCCGTAGCGGATGAAGAGGAGCGTCTGCCGCGCTTCAATCCGGAACGCGATATGCTCATCGCGGAAGCCAAGAAGCTGAAGAAAGGCATCAAGCTCGGAGAGACGATCGAGCTGCCGCTCGAGTCTCACGACCAGTTCGGCCGCGTCGCCGCGCAGACCGCCAAGCAGGTGATCATCCAGCGCATCCGCGAAGCCGAGCGCGAATCGATGTATATAGAATACAAGGAGAAAGAAGGCCAGGTCGTGAACGGCATCGTGCAGCGCGTGGAAGGGCGCAACGTGTTCGTCGATCTCGGCAAGTCCGTCGGTATCCTGTTCCCGTCGGAACAGACCGAGGGAGAGAATTATCGCATCGGCCAGCACCTGAAAGTGTATCTGATGCGCGTGGAATCGGATACGAAGGGGCCGGGACTGCTCTTGTCCCGCGCGCATCCCGATATGGTGCGTCACCTCTTCTCTCTCGAAGTGCCGGAAATCTTCACCGGGACGGTAGAGATCAAGGCCATCGCTCGGGAGGCCGGTTCCCGCACCAAGATCGCCGTATTTTCGTCCGAGGAGGGTGTCGATCCGATCGGTTCCTGCGTCGGGCAGAAGGGGACGCGCGTGCAGGCCATCATCGATGAGCTCGGCGGGGAGAAAATCGATATCATCGAATGGAATGAGAATATCGAGAAATTCATCAGCGCCGCCCTCTCGCCGGCCAAGGTGCTCTCGGTCAAGCTGTCCGACGCGGAAAAACGCGCGCTGGTGAAAGTGCCGAATGATCAGCTGTCGCTCGCTATCGGGAAACGCGGCCAGAACGTGCGTCTCGCCGCCAAGCTGACGGGCTTCAAGATCGATGTGACGAGCGATGAGGCGATGACAGTCAGGGCAGCTGTTGCCGCGGAAGTGCCGGTGGCAGTCCCAGCAGCAGAGAATCAGGAATCAGAAATGCCGGCAGTACCAGAAAGCCCTGTTGCGGAAGCACCGGCTGAAGAAACACCTGCTCCGGAAACGGAGAAGGGATAACATTTTTGATTTTTAAATTTTAATTTTAGCGAAGCGCTTATGAACCTCTGGCATGAAATCTCGGCCGGCGACGATGCGCCGGATATCATCAACGTCATCATCGAGTGTCCCAAGGGATCGAAGAACAAGTATGAGATCGACAAGGAAAACGGCCTGATCAAACTCGATCGTGCCATGAAGACCAGCCAGGACTACCCGTTCGACTACGGGTTCGTCCCGCAGAGCTTCTGGGACGACGGCGACGCGCTCGACGTGGTGCTGCTCGCGACCTACCCGCTCGCTCCCGGCATCCTTGTGGAGGCGCGGCCGATCGGCATCATGACTATGGTGGATTGCGGCGACAGCGATGACAAGATCATCGCCGTACCGAAGAGCGATCCACGCTTCGACGAGATCAAGAATCTCGGCGATGTCAATCCGCATACGCTCAAGGAGATGCGGCATTTCTTCGAGACGTACAAGGCGATCGAGGGCAAAAAGGTCGTCGTGAAGGGCTTCAAGAAGAAACAAGACGCGCTCGTCGCGATCAAGAGAGGGCTGAAGATGTATAAGGAAAAATACGGGAAATAATATCAAATATCAAATTTCAAATGTTAAATCAAATCCTAATTTCAAATGCGCCAATTTTGGCATTGAGGTTTAAGTCATTGATTTGAAATTTGTCATTTGAGCTTTGAAATTGATTGTATCTGATGACATTTATGGATATTACCGTAAAGAAACTGCCGCAGTCGAAAGCAGAGATCACCGTCACGCTCCCATGGGAAGAGTGGAAGGGAGCATTGGACCATGCGGCACGGCATCTCGCGCAAAACGCGAAGGTATCGGGGTTCCGTCCGGGCAAGGCGCCGCGCGCTGTGATCGAAAAGCGTTTCGGCAGGCAGGCGCTGCTCATCGAGGCCGCCGAACACGCGGTCTCGCACTCGTATCCGAAGGCGCTCGCGGAGCAGAAGATAGACGCTATCGGCCAGCCGGAAGTAAAGCTCGGTAAACTTGCCGAACATGAGTCTCTCGAATACAGCGTAGTGACGGCGGTAATGCCTGCGGTTACGCTCGCAGCATGGAAGGGCGACGTGAAGAAAGCGAATGCTGAATTTGCGAAGAAGAAAGATACCATCGATGACGCGGATATCGCCGCGGAACTGCAGAGGCTTGCCGAGATGCGGGCAAAGCTCGTGACCGTGAACCGTGAAGCGAGGACCAATGACAACGTGCTGGTGGATTTTTCCGTTTTGCAGAACGGGGTATTGATCGAGAACGGGGAGAGCAAGAAACACCCGCTGGTCTTGGGCAAAGGCGTATTTATCCCCGGTTTCGAGGAGCAGCTCGTGGGGATGAAAGAGGGAGAAGGAAAGACATTCGAGCTTGCATTTCCCTCGGAGTATCATGCCCAGCATCTGGCGGGAAAGAAGGCGACCTTTCAGGTGAAGATGGGCGTCGTGCAGGAGCGCGAGATCCCGGCGATCGATGATGCGTTTGCCAAAAGTCTGGGGAAGTTCGAATCGCTCGCGAAGCTGACAGAGAATATGCGCGAGGGAATGCTCGAGGAGAAGAAGACCAAGAACAAGGAAGACCGTCGGACACGGATACTTGACGCGCTGGTGGCGAAGGCGGATATCGATTTTCCGGACGTGCTCGTGCAGGAAGAATTGAGCCGCATGGCGCGTGAATTCGAGATGCGGATCCAGTCGATGATGGGGATCAATTTTTCCGCATATCTCTCCCAGATGAAAAAAACGGAAGATGAGCTGAAACAGGAGTGGGAACCGCAGGCGAAAAAGCGCCTGACCGCGCATATCATCCTGGATACTCTGGCGAAAGAAGAGGATATCGATATCGACAGCCAGGAAGTCGAAGCGGAGATGAACAAGACGCTCTCACGGTACAAGGACGTCAAGGATATCGGGAAAAACATCGACATGGAGCGTCTCTATGCCGCCGCGCGCGGCCAGCTGCTGAATGAGAAGGTATTCGAATTTTTGGAGAAATTGTAAGACCTGATGTAAGATACAGGCATCCCTCATCCCTTATCATGTATCCCTGCACATATGAAAAACCAGTATCTCATTCCCATGGTGGTGGAAAAAACGAGTTTCGGCGAACGGGCGTATGATATCTATTCGCGTCTGCTGAAGGACCGCATCATCTTCATCGGATCGCCGATCGATGACGGCGTCGCCAACGCGGTAATCGCGCAGCTCCTGTTCCTCGAGTCGCAGAACGCGAAAGAGGATATCAAGATGTATATCAATTCTCCGGGAGGTGCGGTGACCTCGGCGCTGGCCATCTATGACACGATGCAGTACGTGAAGCCGGAGGTGCAGACGATCTGCATCGGTATGGCGGCATCGGCCGCGGCGCTCCTCCTGGCATCCGGCAAGCCAGGCAAGCGGATGATCCTGCCGAACGGCGAGGTGATGATTCACCAGGTTCTCGGCGGGGCGCAGGGGCAGGCGACGGATGTGGATATC
>JBAQCV010000023.1:0-30346 GCA_049294475.1 Candidatus Moraniibacteriota bacterium
GGCTGGTACTTACGCTCCTTTTCATCTACCTTTTCTCTTGATCCCGGTGTCTCAAATAAGACGAGAAGATAAAATTAGACATTGCTGCCAATTTTCGCCAGCTCTTCCTCGATCACCTTTCTGTCGTTCCATGGAATCCGTTCATCGCCGAGAGCCATCGTCTCTTCGGCGCCTTTGCCGGTGATGAGCACGATATCGCCGATGTCCGCGAGCTCGAGCGCCTTGCGTATCGCTTCCCGACGATCAAAAATACGAAAATAATCCTTGTCGCGTTTCTTCGTTAGGCCCTGTTCGATCTCATCGATGATGCGTTCAGGATCCTCGTGATACGGATCCTCGTTCGTCAGGATCACGATATCCGCGTATCCGGACGCGATCTCGCCGAGAAGCGGGCGCTTGCCCCGATCGCGCTCTCCGCACGCGCCGAAGACATGGATGATCCGCGTGCCGGGAATCTTGAGCGGCAGAACCGAGGCGTAGAGTTTCTCGAATGCGTCCGGAGTGACCGCATAATCTATGAGGATATCCGCGTTTTTCGCGTTGGGCACGAGCTCCATCCTTCCCGGTACGCCGCTGATGCCGGCGAGCGCCTCGGCCGCGACTGGAACATCGATACCGAGCAGGCGCGCGACACCGAGCGCCGCCAGGGCGTTCTCGATATTGAACAGTCCAGGGATATTCAGATGGAAAAGCGTGTCATCGACCGTGAATTCCGTTCCTTTGAAATCCAGCCCTATCTTCTCTGCGAACAGATGAGCATGCTGATCCTTGGTGCTGTAGAAAATGGCCGGCTGTTTCGGATGAGTATGGAAATATTCCGGGGCTTCCATATCGAGATTGATGACAGCCTGTCTGGCTATTGAAAAAAGTTTTCGCTTGGCATGACGATATCCCTCCATCGTCTCGTGATAATCAAGATGCTCGCGCGTCACATTGGTCATCACGGCGATGTCATATGCTATCCCCCACACACGATGCTGATCGAGCGCGTGCGAAGACGTCTCGAGCACGACACATTCACACCCGGTCCGTACCGCTTCGCAGAGAAGTCTCTGCAGCTGCCACGGCGAAAGCGTCGTGAATTTCGAGGTGTTCGTCCATTGTTTCTCGCCGATCTGAAAATTGATCGTTGACGCCACGGCCACCTTTTTGCCGGCACGCTCCAGGATGCGCGCGATGAACTCTGTCGTCGTCGTCTTGCCATTCGTCCCCGTCACGCCGATCACTTGCAGCTTCCGACTTGGAAATCCATACCGAACATTCGCGATGATAGCCTGCGCGAGATGATAGATATTTTTTATGCCCTGCGGCACGAGTTGCGAAGTACGACGCTTGAGTGACATAGGTTTAACGGCTCAAAAATTTCTTGATATACCTGAGGCTTTCCTGCAAACTGCGCAGACGCTCATACAGAAAGTATGCTTTCGCGTCGAGAATGATATCGTAGGCGCCCGGAAATACCATCGGCTGTGTCTCCGGTGAGAACCCCACCTTGAATCTCGTAATCCCGTCCCACGAGCTTGGAGCTTGTAGCTTGGAGCTTTCAGCTGTCGTGCGAATGCCGCCGAAATCATAGCGCAGACATTCATGCGCCTTCGCGTATCTCATCTGCTCCCATTGGAGGAGGTACGGCGCCATCGTCTCGCGATGCTCTCCGCTTGATCCGCCGTGAAGATAGGTCGCGGTCGTTCCGGACACCATCAGAAGATTCGCCGCAAGCACCTGCCCGTCGTATTCCGCCACGAACAGCTGGCACACGCTCTCGGGAAATGCCGTCAAAAATGTCTCATAGTAGCCCCTGGGATGCGGCGTGATCTCTTTGCGGTCGGCCGTTCTTCGCATGAGGTCGAGGAATGCCTGCTCGTATTTCCCTTCCCGCGTTTCGAAAACCCTCACCCCCTTCTTCTCTGCCAGGCGGATATTGTAGCGCGTCTTCGGTTTCATGGCGGCGAGCAGCTCCTCCTCGCTTCGCGAGATATCCACCACGAATACCTCCCGCGGCTGCGTATCATGCGGCGCCTTCACGACTTTGTACGGAACAGCCTGCCTGATTCTTTCCAGCAACTCTTCCGTCTCTGGCTCGATCCGAACCCACTTCGCCCGCTTCTCTTTCGCTAACCCGGCCAATGCCTGTATTTTTCCTACAAACCGTTTTTTGTTTTCTGTGAGTTGTTGGCTGATAATCGGACCTCTTGGCACATACAGGTAGGCCCCGACTATCGGCAGCTCATGAATGATGCCGTTCGCCGAAAACCCGTCACCGGAAAATCTGACCGTGTCTTTCCCGACCGCCTCCTGAAAGACGAGCCAGTGTTCGGATTGGAGAAATGCCGTTTCCTGATTCATGATTCCTAATTCTTTTTTCCCAGATTCTTCAGCGCCTGCCTGATACGCGCGCCCACGTCAGTCACGTCGGTCGGAACCGATTTGAGCGCTTCACGCGCCTGCGAAATCGAATAGCCGAGCGAGGTGAGCGCCTCGATCGCGTCCTGTCCGGCAAGCGCCCCTGCCTGGTCTTCGATATCCACCGACTCCACCTTGTTCTGCAGCTCCACAATGACGCGCTCGGCCGTCTTCTTGCCCACGCCGGAGACGCGCGTCAGGATGCTCGGATCCTTGTTCACGATGGCCGTGCGGATGGTCTTCACATCGGCGATGGAGAGGATCGAGAGCGCGACCTTCGGCCCGATGCCGGAAATGGAGATCAGCAGTTCGAACATCGAGAGTTCGTCTTCGGAAAGAAACCCGTACAGCGCCAGCTGATCCTCGCGGACATGGGTATGGATATGGAGGAGCACCTGCTCTTGGCCGGCGACCTTTCCGAGCGTATAGGCCGAGAGAAAAACCTGATAGCCGACGCCTCCGACCATCAGTATCACGGCATTTCCTCTTACCCCGGCGATTTTCCCTTCGAGTTGCGCGATCATACCAAATGAATCAAGAATCAGGAATGACGAATCAAGAAAATGCTGTCTTCGGCAATGCTCTTGCTGTACTCCATCTTATCATACTCCGCTCACTCCCGTTATCTTGCCAAAACACGGGTATCGTGATACAAAGGATAAGTCTCTGATTCCCATTTTTTCGTTTTGATGTTTAAATTTTGATATATAGGATATGCCGATCAAGAAATCAGCCAAGAAGTACATGCGCGTCACCGCCAAGAATACCCTGCGCAACAAGATAGTGACCGGCACCGTCAAAAGCGCCATCAAGAAGACCCGTGAGGCCGTCAGCGCCGGCAACGTGAGCGAGGCGCAAGCGTGGCTCAAGACGGCAAGCTCGGCCCTCGACAAAGCCGCTCAGAAAAAAATCATCAAGAAAAACACCGCTGCCCGCAAGAAGTCCCGCCTCAACGCGCTCGTGAAGAAAATCGCCGTGAAATAACAGCTTTTTTTAGGCAATCGGTTAAAACTTCCAGACAAAAAGATCGAGCGCCACGTGCGGATCCATAGCGCCCCGCTTGAACTGAGTATCGAAATCGGAGAGCATCGCAAGCCCTCTCTTGATACGCGCGAGCGGCAGGAGGCCTATCGTGCCGAGCATTTTCTGCACCGCGAACGGCGGCAGCTTGGTCTCCGCCGCGACATCCGGCACGCGCCGTATCCCTCGGTCGAATGCCTCTCTCACGAGAAGCAGTCTCCGAGCCTGCCATGCGCACATCGCGAGTATGGGGTGCGCTCCCTCCGGACCCGACGCCTCGCGATGGAAAAGCAGCAGCGCGCGCTTCTTGTCCCCGCGGCCGAGAGCGTCGAGCGCTTCGAAAATAGCGTTTTCCGGCACAGCCCCGACGAGCAGCAGCACATCTGCAGCCTCGAATGTTCCGCCGGGCTTGAATGTGGCGAGTTTCCCCAGCTCGGTGCGGATGCGCGCCGTATCGATGCCGACAGACGCTATGAATATCCGCAACGCCTCGTGCGTGAAGCCGGCACCCGCATCAATGAGCGCCAGTTCGCGCCTGATGTGGGCAGTGACGGCTTTTTCTTCCAGCTTCCCGAGCACCTCTTCCGTGGCATGCTTCGCGAGAAAGCGCGCGAGCGGGTGCGTTTTTTTCGTTTTGCCCGGACTGACGAATAGGAGCGTGACTTCGGTTTCGGTTTTTTGTACGAAGTGTCCGAGAAAATCGAGCAGCAGCTTCTCACCAGTCTCGCCGAGTGCGAAAGGGTGAAGAAAAACAATCATTTTTTTGGTCGCGAACAGCCCTCCTTCGCACGCACCGAGCGCGCGACGCACATCATCAGCCGTCCCCTGATCTTCGAAATCGAAGATGAAAGCTTCCGCCAGCGGGTATTTCCTGGCGAACGCGTCCTGCAAAGCGCGCCTGCGCTCATTCACCAGAAAACCGTCTTCGCCGTGTATAAGCAATAACATAAGTATAGTGATGCTTCCTTAGTATAGCGGACGGAACGAAAGAGGCGAAATGTTCATGGCGGAATCATGCCAAAGAAGAAAAAAGAGGGAAAGCCCCTCTTGTTCTTGATTCCTGATGCCTCATTCGTGATCCTGTTCTCACTGAACGGGCTCCCACCGGAGCGCCTGTCCCGGCTCGAGCACCTCCACCCATATCTGTCCCGGCACAAAGGCTATTTCCTTGCCGGATTCATCGAAAAATGCGAGTTTACTCGCGATATCCGCCTTGTCTTTTTTCCAAGTACCGCGAGACTGCCCGCCATTCATATAGTAGAACGCGTCGCCGCTGTCGCCCTGGTCATACCACGGATCGCCGAGCTGTATGTTGTTGTACTGACCCTCGATCTGGTCTGATTTCGCCATCAGCACGACGACGTTTTTCGGAGCGTTGCGCTTCTTGTTGTTGCGGTCGACGTCGGGAACATTGCCCCACGTGCGCAGGTAGCTGTTCGTCTCGCGGTCATAATCGTATTCGGCCGCGAACGGGCCGGCAAACGCGACCCGCAGATGCCCGCCTTTCGGCCGGCTCTCCAATGCTATATCCGCACTGTGATTATATCCGGAAAATTTGTTTTCCATCCTATACCCGAAATCCTTGGCACATGTGAGAAATTGCGCAGGATGGCTGTAGCCGCTGTCTACTCCGCGTGCTATGCCTTCTTTGCGGAAACAGGGGTTTGCCGTACAGGCATTGGCTGACTTGCCCGCGTCCCCGTTGCAATTGATATTCTCGATTTCTCCCCGGTCCAAGATGCCCTTGGCGAGTCCCACAGGATCACTTGCAGAGTGTGACTCTGATCGCCCCCAAGAAATGAATATGGCGTCTAGGCCTTTGGCCAAGTGGATGAAGTCATGCCGCGCGCTCCGCATTGATCCGACCTCGGGCGGCGTATTGCAGATGTAAATCGCCATCAACCGTGTCACGCTCGCCGTGATCACCGGCATCTCTATCACCATATCCGCTTCAGAGAATCCCGCCGCCGGTCGGGCTGGCACGTCTCCCGGCTGCATCACCGCCAAGGCGCGACGGTTCCAGTTCTCGCACGGCAGACCGGAAATCGGGCTGACCTCTCCGGTATTGGCCGGGCCGGTCGAGACAGCCGTCGGCGATTGGTTCTTGTTATTGAGCTCTATCGGTTTGCGCATCTCCCTGTTGCCAAACGTGAAATACCCGATAATCCCCGCGAGCACGATGGCTACGAGAGCGACGACTATTTTCTGTTTCTTTTCCATATAAAACAAGTGAATTTTTTAATTACAGATCCTTCGACTCCGCTCAGGATGATCCCGCCAAAGCGGTATCACTTCTGGCAACACGGGCAATAAAAGACGCTCCGCTGGCCGATTGTTTTACGCAGTATCATTGTACCACATTTCTTGCACGGCTCTCCGGTACGCCCATACACATAGAGCGTGCGCTGGAAATTCCCCTGCAAACCGTCCGTGTCGCGGAAATCACCGTCGCTCGTGCCGCGAAGCTTCACCGCTTTGCGCAGCACGTTCTTGATCGCCGCATGAAGTTTCTTCCACTCTCTCCCCGTCAGTGTCCCGACGCGCCGCATCGGCAGGATGCCCGCGAGAAAGAGTGCCTCGTTCCGATAGATGTTGCCGATGCCGGCAATGAGATGCTGCTCGAGCAGCACGACCCCAATCGGGCGGTTCTTTTTGTCAGAGAACAGCTCCTGAAAACGCTGCGGCGTCAGTTTTGGCGAGAGCGCGTCGATGCCGAGCGTTGCGATACTCGGGAGCATCTCGACTTCACTCGTTTTCACGGCGCGCAGCCAGCCGAATTTCCGCATATCGGAAAATTCGAGCGTTGTCCCGTCGGCAAAAGTGACGCTGTGATGGATATAGCCGTTGATCGGGTCACCAATGAACGCTTTCGACTTCTGGTTCCTCTTGTTTTTCACCAGGAAGTGTCCCGTCATCTTGAAATGCGCCACGATCGAGTACCCGTTGTAGAGATTGATCACGATATGCTTGCCGAAACGCCTCGCCCCAAGCACGCGTGCTTTCTTCACCTGTTTCGCGAATACCGCGTACGATGGGAATATTTTTTTCTTCCAGTCGCTCCAGAAACCGCTGATCGTTTTCCCGACGATTTTCCGGTTCAGTTGCGTTACGACCGTCTGCACTTCAGGAAGTTCCGGCATAGTATGTTTCATTAAAACAAAAAGCCCGGTTGTGCACGACACATATCGTGCGCAACCGGGTCTAACTCTTGAGAGAGGCCAAAGTGACGAATTCTACCTTGTCCCTATCGCCATCGCAAGCGACGCAGCCGGCAGTCTTGAAAAAACCACTCCCGATCCGAACGCTGTTGGTGTGACACTTCTGCACCAGTTCCTTGGCGAAACTTTCATAAATCTCGTAGAGCGCCCCGCACCCCGAGCAGAATTGCCGGGTCACACACTGTGGGAATTCCAAAGCTCGCAGAAGCTGCTCCGGATCTGGCTGGTAGCCTCCAGTCGCCCTGACGACTCCAACTACCCCGAACATCTTGCGCTGCATTTCGTCACTCATAGAGGGATCTCCTGATAGTCAATTTCTCTTCGTTGATGCTGTGAATGAACTGTATCAGATGGGCCAGACTTATTCGTAAAACGTTCGACAATGTCGCCGCTTACTCCTGAAGCCGAGCGTTTCACTATAGCATCAAATTGTTTTTTGTCAAGTCCCGGGTCACAGCCATCATTTGGAAAACGTATCAATACATCAGCGCTTGAGTGATTACCCTCGATATCATTCGTGGTGCCATCGATACGAACATATATGATTCTCTCCTTGTCGCTGCGTGGCTTATATGCAAATTCTATCAATGCATCCGTGTCTCTCCTGAAATCAAGATATGAATGAACGGTTGTACAGGCCACGAGTCTGAAGTCCCCATTTGCGAAAAGAGGTTCTTTGAGGAGAAGCGCCTGCGCCTCGCTTTTCAATCTTGTAAGAAATACTGTTTTTTCAATCGGTTGACGATCCTTCACCCAAGCAACCGCTTGTTCAAATGGTATCTCCACCACGTTCCATTCTCCGCGCTCCGCTCTCTTTTCAGCTTCATGGTAGTCCTGGCGTTCTTTTCCCGACTTGAAAACAACCTCGCCGAACATTTCGAGTTCAACTCTCTTCCCGCTCCGCATCGGGATATTTCCTTCGCCCATTCTGCTCATATTTTTTATCTTAGCATTGTCTCCCCTTATATCTCACCCCAGTTCTTGCCGATAGCGGTTTCCACGGTAAGAGGTACATTCAGAGTATACGCGCTTTCCATCGTTTTCTTCAACTGCGCCACAAACGCTTCCGCACGGGATTCCGCCACTTCGAAAATAAGCTCGTCATGGATCTGCAGCACCATCCTTGCATCTCCACCATATCCCTCTGTCAGCTCTGCGGCGGCAAGCATCGCGAGCTTCATGATATCCGCCGCCAGTCCCTGGATCGGCATATTGATCGCCATCCGTTCGGCCGACCGCGCCACCTGCACATTGCTGCTCGTGATTTCCGGGGTATAGCGGCGACGCCCGAGCTCGGTTTCCACATAACCATCTGTACGCGCGCCCTCTTTCATCTCCTCTATGAATTTCGCGACGCCGGCAAATTTCTTGAAATATGCGGTGATGAACTGCGCGGCGATTTTCTGATCAATCTGTGCCGCCTGCGAGAGACCGAAGCTCCCCATACCGTACATAATGCCGAAATTGAACACTTTGGCCTGCCGCCGCATATCTGGTCTGACCTCTTCCGGATTCACCTTGTACACCACGGATGCTGTCGTCGTATGGACATCCTCGCCTTTCTGAAATGCCTTGGTCAGGGCCTTGTCGCCCGAAAGATGCGCCATAACGCGCAGTTCGATCTGCGAGTAATCCGCACCGACAAAAATCATGCCATTGCCGGCCTCGAACGCCCCACGGACGCGCTCGCTCCACGAGTTGCGCGCAGGGATGTTCTGCAGATTCGGATCGGATGATGAGAGCCGCCCCGTCGCGGCCACCGTCTGGTGAAATGTCGTGTGCAGCCGCGAATCAATGTCTACGAGCGCCGGCAGCGCATCGAGATATGTCGTTTTCAGCTTGAACAACTCGCGGTAGCTCTCGATTTTCGCGACGATCGGGTAGGCCTGCAGTTTCTGGAGTTCCATCGACGCGGTCGATATCCCGGTCTTGGTTTTCTTGATATTCGTCGTCGGGATTTTCAGATCCTGAAAAAGAATCTCGGAGAGCTGCTTGGGCGAGTTGATATTGAACTCACGTCCGGCAAATGTGTAGATATCCTTTTCGAGCATTGCCAGCTCCCCTGTCAATTCATCGGAGAGCGTCTGAAATTTTTTCGTATTCAGAAAGATGCCGTTCTGCTCCACTGCGAACAACACCGAGATGAGCGGCATTTCTATGCTTTCGAAAATATACCGGAGCGTTTTGCCGTTCTCCTGTGTTTTGCTTACTTCATCTATGCGCATATCATATATCTCGCGCAGTATGAGCAGCTTCTGTGCCGGCATAGTGACAGCTTCTGCGCCGCACTCCACGAGTACGAGGTGGCCAAACTCGACATTGCTGCCGGAATCGAGGAGATACGCCGCGATCATCACATCAAACCCGATCCCCTTCATCGCTATGCCTTCTTTTTGAAAAAGGTGGAGCAGCGCCTTGCCATCATAGACGGCTTTTTTTCTTTTTTCATCTTCCAGGAATCCCTTGAGGAATATTTTCGTCTGCTCGTCCCACGGAATAGTCGCTTCTCCGTCCTGCGCGACCGCTATATGCACGCTCTCGATGCCCGATCCGAACAGCGTCCCCTGCGACTGCTCCGCATACACCGCTACATATTCGGCTTTCCCCAAGAATTTTTCCAGCTCTCCTTTTGTCTCGATTTTTTTCGCTTTTATTTTTTTCTCCTTTTTCTCAATGCTCAATGCTTGATTCTCAGTTCCACTTCCTGCGGGCAGTCTTTTCAGCAGACTGAAGAACCCGAGTTCCTGGAACAGTTTCGTGACCGTATCGCGGTCGAAGTCCTTGCTGACACACGCCGGCAGATCGAGTGTTACCGGGGCGTGAGTATCGATCGCGCCGAGTTTCTTCGACAGAAACGCGTTCTTTTTGTCCGCCTCCAGCTTCTTGCGAACGGAATCTTTTGTCTCCGCCAGATGCTCATAGATATTTTCCAGCGTCCCGAATTGTTTCAGCAGATCAGTCGCGGTCTTGGCACCGATGCCAGCTACTCCGGGAATATTGTCCGAGGCATCACCGGAGAGCCCCTTGTAGTCCGGGATCTGCGCTGGCTTGAAACCATATTTCACTTCCACCGCTTGCTCATCGTACAGCACCAGGTCCTTGATACCCTTGCGGATTGAGAACACCTTGATATGATCATCGACGAGCTGGAGCACGTCGTTGTCGCCCGTAACGATGATCACCTCGACGCCCTGCGTGGCAGCTTGTTTGGCGATCGTCCCCACGCAGTCATCCGCTTCGAATCCTGCCAACTCATAGATCGGGATATTGAACGCCTGTGTCACTTCCTTCACCCGTGGAATCTGCGCATACAGATCGTCCGGCGCCTTCACGCGCGTCGCCTTGTAGTCCGTGTACATCTCGTCTCGGAATGTCGGCCCGGCCAGATCGAAAGACGCCGCGACGTACTCCGGCTTGAATTTCTCCAGCACCGACAAGAGCGTCAGCGCGAACCCATACACCGCGTTCACCACTTCGCCTGACTTGGTCGTGAGCGGCGGCAAAGCATGGTACGCCCGATGGATGAGCGCATTCCCGTCGATCAGCACCAGCGTTTTTTTCTTCTTTTCGGTCATACCTCCAGTATACGCTGTCCAGAAAGAAAGGTAAAAAAGGA
This sequence comes from Candidatus Moraniibacteriota bacterium, assembly GCA_049294475.1. Taxonomy (GTDB): domain Bacteria; phylum Patescibacteriota; class Minisyncoccia; order Moranbacterales; family UBA1568; genus UBA1568. Next base: position 10,258 of record JBAQCV010000023.1, read on the forward strand.
TTTCGAAGTGCCTTTATCTTTGTATCATAAGCTCCCGCTCATTCTCGCTTTTCGATGTGAAGGTGATATGGATAGCATCTGACGGGATCAGAGTTTTCACCCGTTCGGGCCATTCGAGGATGACGGTGCCTTGCTTATCCTCGCACCATACGGCGAAGCCGAGCGTCTCGAAATCCTTCACTTCCACGCGATACGCATCGGCGTGATAGATGCGCTTCACGCCGGTCGCGCTCGGTGTCGGCAGATCGTACTGTTTCATAATGACGAACGTCGGGCTGACGTACGGACGAGCGGCTCCCAGCCCCTCGAGGAATCCCTGAGCAAACGTCGTTTTGCCCGCGCCCAAATCACCAGAGAGGCATACCGCCGTCCCCGAAACAGTTTCCTGCGCCAGCTGTTTCCCGAGATTTTTCGTTTCCTCGGCTGAACGCGTGATGTATCGTTCTTCCATAATGCCTTTATCTTAGCGTAAAAGAGATGCTCTGGCGAGAGAGAGGCTATTTGACACCTCGCTTTTTCTCTGCTACTTTAGAGAACTTTGGCAATAAGGAAATATCAGAAACCCCCTATGTCTCTCACCTCTGTCCAGCAATTCCAGGAACTCCTGAAAAAGACCGCTGCGCCGCTCATCCTTGTCCCGAGCTACCCGAGCCGCGATGCGGTCGCAAGCGCTTTCGCGCTCGCGCTGTTTCTGAAAGGTTCCGGAAAGGTCGCCACGCTCGCGGGAGAACACATAGACACCGACAAGGAAATGCTCGCCTTCCTCGTCCAGCCGGAACACGTCCTCTCTGCCATCGCCGGGGCGCGGGATTTCGTGCTGGCTTTCAATACGTCGCGCAACAAGATCCTGAGCGTACGCACGGAAAAGGGAGACGAGGAGGTCCGTGTCTACCTCACACCGGAGAACGGCTCCATCGATCCGCGTGATTTTTCCTTCATCCCCGCGCAGTTCAAATTCGATCTCGTCATCGTCGTAGGGAGCCCCGACAAGGAGCATCTGGGAAAAATATATGAAGACAACCCGGACATCTTCTATGAGATCCCGATCATTAATATCGACAATCATCCCGAAAACGAGCTGTTCGGCCAGGTGAATCTCGTCGATATCACCGCTTCGTCCAATGCGGAAATTCTCGCCGAAGCCCTGGAAAAGGCCGCGCCCACGCTTATCACGGACGCCATCAGCGAGGCGCTCTTGACCGGCATCGTTTCTGCCACCGACAGCTTCCAGAAGCGCAACACGACACCCAAGGCGCTAAAGCTCGCCTCGCGCCTGATGGACAAAGGCGCCGATCAGCAGAAAATCGTCCGCTCTCTCTACAAGACCCAGCCGCTCCACCTGCTCAAACTCTGGGGACGCGTCATGGCACAGGTGAAATGGGACGAGAACCTGAAGCTTATCTGGGCGTTCGTCACCATCGAAGACCTCGTCCAAGCACGCGCCCGTGTCGAGGACCTGCCGCAGGTACTGGAGAAGATCAAGAGCAATTATTCCTCGGCCCACCTGTTCATGATCCTCTCTCCGGAAATAAGCGGGGTCGTGCGCGGCATCGTCAAGGCGCACTCGGCCGAGGCGCTCACGTTTGTCGCCGAACGCTTCAAAGAGGGTGTTGTGCACGGAGATATGGTTTCCTTCGTGATTCCCGCTGTGAGCCTCGATGAGGCGGAGCGCGTCATCCTGGGCCGACTGCAGAACCTCCTCGCTTCTCCGGAAAAACCATAGGCCACCTGTGCTGACCCGATTACAGCCATCCTCTCTCGGGGGGTGGTTTTCTTTTGCCCAAGCGCCTCTGTTTGAGGTACAATGGAGCTGCAAACAAAAAACAAACCTATGGTGAAAGTCGTTCGCAAGAATCTCGCCGTCAATCCCGCGAAAGAAGAGCGGTCGCAGGCGATCCTGAAAAAGATGCGCGAAGCATCGATCGAGGAGCAGGCCTCGATGCTCGCCGCCGCACACGGACTCGCCTATATCGACCTCCACGTATTCCCCGCCGGAACCGAGGATGTCTTGCTCGTCCCCGAAGCCGACGCCAAAAAACTCAATGTGGCGCTCTTCGACAAGCAGATGCTGCTTGCACGTTTCGCCATCCTTGATCCCACCGACCAAGGGGCGATCGCCTATATAAAAAATCTCGCGGAACAACATGGGTGGGAAGCGAAGCTGTATGTCGTCTCCGAGCCGTCCATACGGAGGGCGTGGGAGAATTATTCCAAACGGACATTCATCGACAATCTGGATCTCGTGCGCGTCTCGCTCGGCGACAAGGACCTGGAGAAATTCGATAAGGATCTCCGCGAGCTGATGTCACTCAAGGAAAACCGCTCTCTCAACACGTCGCGCGCCATGGAAATCATCCTCGCCGGCGCGAGAAAACTCGGCGCGAGCGATATCCATATCGAACCCGAAGAAGAGTTCGTCCGCCTCCGCTACCGCATCGACGGCGTGCTGCAGGAAATCGGCAAGCTTCCGTCGGAAGTCTACCGCCTCCTTATCTCGCGCATCAAGATGATTTCCAAGATGCGCCTCAATATCCGCAAAGAAGCCCAGGACGGGCACTTCTTCGTGGATCTCGACAGCAAGCGCATCGACGTGCGCGTCAGCAGCATCCCGGGAAAACACGGCGAAAATATCAACATGCGCCTCCTCTCGGGAGACGATGTCATCGTCGATGTGACCGCTCTCGGATTGCGCGGCCTCGCCTATGAGGAAGTGATGAAGCAGGTCGCCAAGCCGAACGGTCTCATCCTGAACACCGGGCCTACCGGCTCCGGAAAAACGACGACGCTCTACACCCTCCTCAATCATATCAACCGGCCGGATATGAAAGTCATCACCGTCGAAGACCCGATCGAATACACGATCCCCGGCATCGTCCAGACCGAAATTTCCAAAAACAAAGCCTACACCTTCGCGACCGCATTGCGCGCTATCGTCCGCCAGGATCCTGATGTGATCCTCGTCGGAGAAATCCGCGACGATGAGACCGCCGATATCACTGTCAATGCCGCGCTCACCGGACACCTCGTGTTTTCCACGATCCATGCCAACTCCGCCTCCGCCGCCATCCCCCGTTTCATGGAGCTCGGCGTCAAACCATCGCTCATGACCGCTGCGCTCAACGCGATCATCGGCCAGCGTCTGGTGCGCATCCTCTGCTCCCGCTGCAAGGAAGCATACGAGCCGGCGAAGGAAACTGTCGGCTCCATCCTGAAACTCATCACGATCATTTCCCCCAAGGCGAAAATTTCGCTTCCCCAGGAGGTGAAGTCTCTCTACAAGGCGGTCGGCTGCGCGCAGTGCAACTTCACGGGCTACCATGGCCGCATCGGCATTTTCGAGGTTCTCACCCTGACGGAAGAAATCGTGGGCATAGTGAACAATATCGGCACCGAACAAGAAGTGCTCCGCGCCGCGCTCGAGAACGGCATGGTGACGATGACGCAGGACGGGATACTGAAGGCGCTCGAGGGCATCACCACGCTCGATGAGGTGTGGCGCGTCGCCGATCAGACGGAAGCGCTCCAGAATATCTATGCCGAACTCATGCCGAGCGAGCTCTCCCGCTCCACCTATATCTCCGAAGAGCTGTTCGCTGCGACGAAGCGCGAGATATCCTCCCTGAAAAAGTTTGCTATCTACGCGGCCGGAGTCGATTCGAGGCTCCGCCTCCCCTCGCTTTTCGCCGGGGCGATCCAGATGAAGGCGAGCGACATCCACATCGAGCCGTCGAGAGACGTCGTCGAGGCGCGCTTCCGTATCGACGGCATCCTGCAGACGGCCGCCAGTTTCCCCATCACCGAGTATCCGACGCTCATCGCCGAAATCAAGCTCGCTGCCGGACTGAAATCCGGCGAGCGCTCCGGAACGATCGACGGGCGGTTCTCCCTCACGCTCGAAAAACCGCTCGATGGAAAAACGAGCCGCGTGGACATACGGCTCTCGGTGATCCTCGGCGGCTTCGGCGAGACGATCGTGATGCGCCTCCTCAATCAGTCCGTCGTCGAACTCGATCTCGATATGCTCCACATCCGCAAACGGAATCTCGAGAATATCGTCACGGCCATCGGCAAGCCCCATGGCATCATCCTCAATACCGGCCCGACCGGTTCCGGCAAAACGACGACGCTCTACAGCATCCTCTCCCGGCTCAACACGCCGGAAGTGAAGATCATCACCGTCGAAGACCCGATCGAATACCAGATCCCCGGCATCCTCCAGACACAGGTGAAAGAAAGCGAGAACTACACGTTCGCGACCGCGCTGCGCTCGCTCATGCGCCAGAATCCGGACATCCTGATGGTCGGCGAGATCCGCGATGAGGAAACCGCGCAGATCGCCGTCCAATCAGCCAGCACCGGACACCTCGTCCTCTCCACGCTCCACGCGAATTCGGCCGCCGGTGTCGTTTCCCGGCTCACCGCTATGGGCGTCTCGAGCGACGACCTCGCCAACGCCGCCAACCTTTTCATGGCGCAGCGCCTGGTGCGAAAAATCTGCCAACAGTGCAAAGAATCCGCGCCAGCGACGGCAGCAGAAAAAGAAATCATCAGAAAGTCCCTGCAATCGCTCCCGGATGCAGGCTCGTTCACGAAAAAAATCCGCCTCACTCATGGCAAGGGCTGCGCGGCCTGCAGCGGCACCGGTTTCGCCGGGCAGATGGTCATCTCTGAAACGCTGCTCGTGAACAAAGAGATCTCGGAGCTGATCGCGCACGGGGCGCTCGTCAGCGAGATCGAGGAGAGAGCCATCGCGCTCGGCATGATCACTATGGTCCAAGACGGCATCCTGTCCGTGCTCGAAGGCGAGACGACGCTAGCGGAAGTGCAGCGCGTGACGGATCTGTAGAAAAGCATGAAGCAGCAAAAGAGACTCCTGCCGGAGCCTCTTTGCCTTTCGCTTGACGAGGGCTATTTAAACTGTAGACAACTCTCGAGCATAGGAGTCCGAGAAAAGGAAAAGCGTCGAGGTATAGCGCAGCCGAAACCACCCTACCCGGATCTGGACAAGCAGTCCCGCGATTGAGGACAAAAGATAGTAGTCCCCAATTGTCTACAGATGAAATAGTCCCGCTCATCACCGGCGCGCATACAGCGCCAGGCGAGCTGAGATCAAAAAATGTCTTGTTAAGCGAAATAAGATAATAGCATAGCTTTATTTTTTTGTCAAGAAGTGTTACACTGCGGAAGAAAGACACCCTGTTTTACCCCTTTATCAAGCCTCTGTTTATTCATATGGTGCACTCCGTCCCGAACATTCCGGATGAGAAAAATCTCGACAATACCCTGCGCCCGCAGCGCTTTTCCGAGTACGTCGGCCAGGAAAAGATCAAACGCCACCTGGATATTTTCATCCAGGCCGCGAAGGGGCGCACCGAAAGCATCGATCATGTCCTGCTCTATGGCCCCGCAGGACTCGGCAAGACGACACTCGCGCACATCATCGCCAAGGAGATGGGCGTGAACATCAAGGTCACCTCCGGCCCGGCCATCGAAAAAGTCGGCGACCTCGGCTCCATCCTCACCAACCTCGAAGATGGTGATGTGCTCTTTATCGATGAGATTCACCGGCTCAACAAGATGATCGAGGAGGTGCTCTACCCGGCGATGGAGGATTATAAGCTCGATATCATCATCGGCAAGGGACCTGCGGCGCGCACCCTCCAGCTCGACCTGCCCCGCTTCACGCTGATCGGCGCGACGACGCGGCTCGGCTCTCTTTCCAACCCGCTGCGCAACCGGTTCGGCTCGACGCATCGGCTCGAATTCTACACGCCGGAAGAGATAGAGAAAATCGTCAAGCGCTCATCGGATATCCTCGGTATCGGCCTCGACGAAAAAGGTGCCCGGGAAATCGCCGTCTCCAGCCGCCAGACACCGCGTGTCGCCAATCGCATACTGAAGCGCGTCCGCGACTATGCCCAGATCAAACATCTGCCCACTATCACCGGCGACATCGCCAGGGAAGCGCTCCGCCTGTACGAAATCGATCCGCTCGGCCTCGAGCCGACCGACCGCCATATCCTGGCGGCGCTCATCCACAAGTTCAAGGGCGGCCCCGCCGGGATCCAGGCGCTCGCGGCGGTCACGGGCGAAGAGATCCAGACCATCGAGGATGTCTACGAGCCGTATCTCATCCAGCTGGGATTTCTCTCCCGCACGCCGCGCGGGCGCATCGTCACCGCCGAAGGCTACAGGCACCTTGACATCGCGATGCCCGCTGACCATCAGGAGAAATTGTTGTAGAATCAAGGCAGGAGGAACCGCCAAAAACAAAACATCTATGCAATCGATTTTCGGACTCTTGTACGCGCTGCTCTTCTTCAGCTATATCGTAACGGCGCTGTTCATCGTGTTCCATATCGTCCGCTATTCGCTCAAGCGCGGCCTGGCGCTGTTCGGCGTCACGCTGTTCCTCGTCGTTTTCTTCGTCCTCGTCTTCACCAACGCGCTCATATTTTTCTCCCTGCCAATCAGCGCCATTCTTCCACATACTTTTTAAAGAACACTTCGTATGCAACACGCGTTCCATCGCTATCATTTCCGCGGGCAACGGGAAAACGAGCGGATTCTCCGTATCATCCACCGCCACTGGTTCAACCTGTTTTCCCACCTCCTGCTGATCCTCGTCTTTTCCGTTTTGCTTATCGCCAGCCTCTTCATCGCCCCTCTTGTGTTCCCGGAAATACTCGATGCGCGGAACGCGCGCTTCTTCGTCTTTGTTGAAAACACGTTCTTCATCTTCGTCTGGCTGTTCGGCTTTCTCCTGTGGATCGATTACTATTTCGACGTCTGGATCATCACCAGCGAACGCATCGTGAACATCGAGCAGAAAGGGCTGTTCGTCCGGCACATCAGCGAGCTCAATTTCTTCCGCGTCCAGGACGTCACGGCCACCGTAGAAGGACTCCTGCCCACCGTGCTCAATTACGGCGACGTCGAGGTACAGACCGCCGGCGAAGAAAATCGCTTCATCTTCCGTCAGGTCCCCGACCCCTACCATATCAAGGATATGGTTATGGAACTCTCCCGCCACAAGACGAGCATCGATCAGCGAGAGGCTGTAGTAGATATCTCGCCTTCGGATGATTCTCTCATCTGAAATCCCGCTTCTCTGAAGGGGCTCGACGGCACCGCTTTCATCGTATTTTTTCCCGACTCTTGACTCTGTACTCATTATTCTTCTGCACATATGTCTGGACATTCGCACTGGGCCGGGATCAAGCATCATAAGGGCATAAACGACGCGAAGCGGGCGGCGATGTTCACGAAATACGGCCGTAACATCATTGTCGCTGCGAGCCGCGGTGGCGGCAACCCCGATACAAACTTCGCGCTCCGGCTCGCCATCGATCAGGCGCGTACCGTCAATATGCCCAAAGACAACATCGAGCGCGCGATCAGGCGCGGCACCGGAGAGCTGAAAGAAGGCGCGCATATCGAGGAATGTATGTATGAAGCGTACCTGCCCGTCCGGCAGGCTGGCGGCCCGGGCAATGTTGCGCTCCTCATCGAGACGGCGACGGACAACAAGAATCGCACGGTGAGCGAGATCAAAAGCATTCTCACGAAAGGCGGCGGAAAGTTCGTGCCCACAGGGTCGGTACACTTTATGTTCCGCCGCGTCGGACTCGTCACCTTCGATCTCGCGCAGTATCCGAAAGAGGGGCTCGAGAACGAAACCATCGAATCCGGAGCGGATGATTTTTTCATACACGGAGATGCTTTCGTCGTGGTAACACCTATCGAAAGACTGCAGTCCGTCAAACAATTTTTCGAATCAAAGAGTCTCACCCCTGACGACGCCAAGCTCGGCTATCTTCCAACACAGACTGTTTCGCTTATGCCACAAGAATCAGGGGCCCTTGAAAAACTTCTCGAAACACTCGATGGCCATCCGGACGTACAGCGGGTGTGGGATAATCGGCAATAAACAGTCACTGATGTATGCGTATTCTCGGCATCGATCCCGGCACGGCGACTGTCGGCTGGGGCATCATAGATATTGATGGCGGCACAGCGACCGTTGTCGCTTTCGGCCATATCAGCACATCGAAAGATCTCTCCCCATCGAGGCGCCTGTCGGAAATATCGCGGGACATCGCCGGCATCATCCGGCGGTATCAGCCGGAAGAGGCCGCCGTAGAAGAACTATTCTTCTCCAATAACCAGAAGACCATCATCGCCGTTGCCCAGGCGCGCGGCTGCATCCTCTTGACACTGGAAAATTTATGTGTCAGTATTTCCGGTTACACTCCGCTCGAAGTGAAGCAAGCCTTGACGAATTATGGGCGGGCGGATAAGTCTCAGGTACAATTGATGGTGAAGGCCATTCTCAAACTCTCCGCCATCCCGCGGCCGGATGATGCAGCCGATGCCCTGGCCATCGCGCTCTGCCATGCCAGCCGCCGCAAAATGGAAAAGATAAAAAATTCCTAGATATTTTTTCATTTTTGATATGAATATGCCCTACCATCCTCTCATCATGTTTTTCGTAGAGCAAGGCGTGCCGCTTCAGACCGTCACCCTGCTTCTGATGCTGCCGATCGTGGCGACACTCGTGGCCTTCTTCCGCCAGGTCATCGGCATCAAGGCCTTCGGCATCTATACCCCGTCGATCATCACGTTCGCCCTCCTCGCCTTTGACCCGAACGGGCTGAAGTATGGCATCGCCATCTTCATAAGCGTCATCCTGGTCGGGATGGTCACCCGTCTCATGCTGAAGAAATTCCGCCTGCTCTACCTCCCGAGAGTCGCCATCACGCTCTCCGTCATTTCGCTCGCGATTCTCATCATCCTCGTCATCGGCGGGCTTTACAACCGTACCGGCCTCGCGGCCATCTCCATTTTCCCGCTCCTCATCATGATCACGCTCGCCGAGAAATTCGTCGCGACGCAGATCGAAAAGGGCAGCCGCATCGCCTTCATCCTGGCCATCGAAACGCTCGTCATTTCCGTCATCGGCTATTACCTCGTCGGCTGGGACGGGCTGACGACGCTCCTCCTCGGGTATCCGTGGATCGTGCTCTTCACCTTCCTCATCAACTTCTCTCTCGGGAAGTGGACCGGGCTGCGCCTCACGGAGTATTTCCGCTTCCGAAAAATCCTCCGCCACCTCTAAACGGTGACTGCTGGCCATATCTTCATTCATGATTCTTGGTTCCTGATGCTTTCTTCACATTCCCTATGTTTGATTTTTTCAAAAAAAGCGGCGGGCTGCTCGGCATGAACGCGAGGAATCTCGACTACATCCGTCCGTACAACCGCAAACGCGGCCGTGAGATCGCCGACAACAAGCTCCTCTGCAAGCGCATCCTCCAGAAAAACAGCCTCGGCGTACCGGCGCTCATCGCCAGGGTCAGGAACCATGAGGAGTTGGAGCGGTTTGACTGGGCGCTGCTTCCGAACAGCTTCGCCCTGAAGCCGAATCGCGGTTTCGGCGGCGAAGGTATTCTCGTCATCTATGGCCGGAAAAAAGTAGGCGGCCGGGAATGGATCAAGGCTGATGGGTCGCTCATTACTGTCGATGATTTGAAGAATCATATCCGCAACATCCTCGACGGCTCATTCTCTCTCTCGAATATCCCGGATATCGCTTTCTTCGAGGAGCGCCTGATGCTCCTGAAACTGTTCAAGCCGTACGTGTTCAAGGGAATCCCCGATATCCGTGTCATCGTCTACAACTCTGTCCCGGTGATGGCCATGCTCCGTCTCCCCACCCGCGCCTCAAACGGCAAGGCCAACCTCCAGCAGGGAGCCATCGGCGTCGGCATCGACCTCGCGACCGGCACGACGACGACCGCCATTCTCGGCAAGAGACATATCATAGAGTACGCTCCCGGCACCAGGCTCGCGCTCTCCGGCATAAAGGTTCCGTATTGGAAAGACATTCTCCGCATGTCGATCGTCTCCCAGCAGATCTCGGGTCTGGGGTTCCTCGGAGCCGATATCGCCATCGACCGCGAGCGCGGCCCGGTCATCCTCGAGCTCAACGCGCGGCCGGGACTCTCTATCCAGCTAGCTAATTTGAGCGGGCTCAAGCGCCGCCTGGATCGCGTCTCCGGGCTCAAGATCAAGACCGTCGAGCGCGGGATGCGCGTCGGGATGAATCTCTTCGGCGGAGAGATCGAGGAGGAGATCGAGGAGCTCTCCGGCAAACGCGTCATCGGCAGCGTCGAAAAAATAAAACTCATCGGCAAGGATGGCAAGGAAATCGAGGTGGAAGCGAAGATCGACACCGGCGCCGACTCCACCTCGATCGACACCGAGCTCGCGAAACAGCTCGGCTTCGGGGACACTCTCCAGGCCTTCGAAGAAAAAATGGCTGGTCGCGATATTATGCAGGGACTGACGAAATCAGAACGCGAAAATCTCTTCGCTGAAACCCCAGGCCTCGCTGATACTGCCGCCGTCAAGTCTTCTCACGGGACATCTTACCGCCCTATGATCCGCATCGAATGCGTTATCGACACGTTCACTGTTCCGGCCAAAGTTTCTGTTATTGACCGCTCTCGTATGGAATATCCGGTAATCATAGGGAGGAAAAGCCTGCGGAAGTTCCTTATCGACGTAAACAAATAACGTATAAATCTATGAATATCAAGCTCATTGAAAAAAAGATAAAGCATGGAGGGTTTCGTTCCCTCATGAAACGTGCCCTTGAACTCGGGATCCGCATAGAATTTTCCCCCTCAAAAAACGGTCTCACCAAACTTGAGTACGGGAAGGATGTCATTTTTTTGAAAGGATCAAACGCTCCAGTAATGCGACAGATGGGAAACTTCACCAGAGACAAAGAGGTGACCAAGATGATCTTCGATGCGGTAGGCATACGAACGCCGAAAGGAATAGTGGCCGACTCCTTCAAAAGTGCGGCAGCAGCGATAAAAAAAAGGCGACTCAGCTACCCTGTCATCCTCAAGCCGACCCATGGATCGCGCGCGCTCGGGGTAACCTGGGATATCCGATCGGAGAAAGACCTCTTTGTAGCGTTCTCGCATTTCAAAGAAATAGAGGCTGAGCACACGCTTAAATACAATACCTTTCTTGTCGAAGAGATGTTTATCGGGCATGAGTACCGGGTGCTGGTACTGAACGGCAAGGTTATTTCCTGTGTTCAAAAGATCCCCGCCAGTGTCATCGGCGACGGGATATCAAGCATCAAAAAACTTATCAGCGCCTTCAACAAGACTCGGTTACGCGGATTCAAGATGAAAGTGGACGCCACTGTCGAAAAAACACTGAAGGAAAATGGCCTCACTCTCAGCTCTATTCTTCCGAAAAAACGCGTGCTCCGGCTTCGCAATAACCTGAATATGTCCGATGGCGGGCGTTCGATCGATGTAACAAAAAAAATGCACCCGTTCTTCCGTGAAATATGCGTGTGCGCGGCCAAGGCTGCCGGTCTTTCTTTTGGGGGAGTCGATGTCATCGCGGAAGATATCGCTACGGACAAAAAAGGGTATGTCCTCCTCGAAATCAATCCCAATCCTTACTACAACATGAATGAAAAACCACTTGTCGAAGGCAGGGGTGCCGACGTATCCTATCTCCTTCTCAAGCAAGTATTTCCGAAACTGATGCTTCCGAAAAAATAGCCTGCTCGTTTTTGGCCGACACTGATACCAAGCCTTTCTTTTTCTCTCTTTTCGTGGTATACAATGAAGATACCTTTTATGCATATTCCCATGTCATTTTTTCGTAAAAAACGACGGGTTCCTGGCGAAACGAAGCCGAAAGGCCGTTTCTGGGGCATCGCCTGGAAAGTCGCCCTTTGGGGTGCGGCGGCGTCTTTCGCCATAGTGGTCGGCGCGTTCGCCTATATCGCCAAAGATCTCCCCAACCCCGGAACCGTGAACAAGCGCGTCCTGGCGGAATCGACCAAGATCTTCGACCGCACCGGCACGCACCTCCTCTATGAAGTGCATGGCGAAGAAAAGCGCACCGTCATCCCCTTTTCCGATATGCCTGACGTCATCAAATACGCCACTATCAGCCTCGAGGATCAGGACTTTTATAACCACTACGGCATCAAGCTGACATCTATCGCCCGCTCGCTTCTCAAAGACATCGTGAGCTTCGGCAAGGCGCAGGGCGGGTCTACCATCACGCAGCAATTCGTGAAAAATTCTCTACTCACAAACGAAAAAACATTCATCCGTAAAGTGAAAGAGGTTATTCTCTCGCTGGAGATAGAGACGAAATTCTCCAAAGATGAAATCCTCGCGATGTATCTCAATGAGATCCCCTACGGATCGAATGCGTATGGCATCGAAGCGGCCGCTCAGACGTTTTTCGGGAAACCGGCGCGCGAACTCTCCCTTGATGAGGCCGCCCTTATCGCCGCCCTTCCGCAGGCCACCGCTTACTACTCCCCCTACGGGTCCCATCGTGACGCGCTTATCGGGCGCAAAGAACACGCGCTGAAGACGATGGCGAGGCTCGGCTATATCACCGAGGAGCAGATGCGGCAGGCTGTAGAAGAGAGGACTCTGGACAAGCTCTCCCCGCAGAAAGACATCATCGCCGCCCCACACTTCGTGATGTATATCAAGGACTATCTCCAGCAGAAATACGGCGACCGCGCCGTGGAAGAAGGCGGGCTGAAGGTGATCACTACCCTCGATTGGGACAAGCAGCAGGTCGCCGAAGCTGCCGTGCGCGAGGGGGCGGAGAATAACAAGCGGTGGAGGGCGGAGAACGCCGCGCTTGTCGCCATGGATCCGAAAACCGGGCACGTGCTTGCTATGGTCGGATCCAAGGATTATTTCGATGTGTCTATCGACGGGCAGGTCAATGTCGCCATCCGCGACCGCCAGCCTGGGTCGTCTTTCAAGCCGTACGTATATCTCGCCGCTTTCGCCAAAGGCTACCTCCCGGAAACCATCCTCTACGATACGAAAACGCAGTTCGAGACCGCCGAAGGCAAGAGCTATGAACCGAATAACTACGACGGGAAGTCCCATGGTCCGCTGCCGATGATGAAGACGCTCGGCGGATCGCTCAACATCGCAGCGGTCAAGACCCTCTATCTCGTCGGTGTCAAAGACGCCATCCAGCTGGCCAAGAATCTCGGCATCACGGGCCTCAATGATCCGAGTAAGCTTGGCCTCTCGCTCGTCTTGGGCGGCGGAGAAGTGAAGCTCCTTGACCATGTCAGCGCATATAGTACGCTCGCGACCGGCGGGATCCGGCATCCGCAGACCACGATTCTCCGCATAGAGGATGCGAGCGGCGCTACCGCAGAGGAGTTCAAGCCAGATGCCGGCGAACGCGTCATTGATGAAAAATATGTCGCCATGCTCGACTCCGTCCTGTCCGATAATGCCAACCGCGCCTGGGTGTTCGGAGAAAATTCTCCGCTCCGCTTCGACAATCGGCCCGTAGTCGCAAAAACAGGCACGACGAACGAATTCCGCGACGGGTGGACTATCGGGTACACGCCATCACTCGCCGTGGGTGTCTGGGCCGGAAACAACGACAATCGGGCTATGGTCGAGGGAGCGGACGGGGTGAATGTCGCCGCTCCTATCTGGCGCGCCTTTCTGGACAAGGCGCTCACGAACTATGCCATCGAGGAGTTCCCGAAATACAACCCTGATGATGAGATCGGCGAGGGCGAGGGGAAAACGGACAAGCCGATGCTCGCCGGCAAGCTCGAGCAGAAGGAAGATCTCAGGGTGTGCGAAATCCCAGGAGAAAAAGACAAATATTGCCTGGCGAACAGCTATTGCCGGGATAAGGACGCCGATAAGAAAGATTTCGTCAGCGACCACGATATCCTCTACTATGTCAGCCGGGATGACCCGCGCGGACCGATTCCTGACAAGCCTGACCGCGATCCGCAGTACAAGAATTGGGAGAAAGGCGTGAAGGATTGGTATGAGAAGCAAAAAGGCATCGTCGTAGGGGAGCCGCCTAAAGATGAGTGTCAGGCTGATGATTTCAAGGCGTACCTCCCAAAAATAAGCCTCTCTGTTCCTGGAAGCGCCCCCATCTCTTCGTCGGTGACATTTTCCGCCAGCGTAGACGCCCCTTATGGCGTAGAGGGTGTCACGTATTCGGTCAATGGCTCTTCTATCGGCTCCTCATCCTCAAGCCCGTATTCCGTGTCATACACCACCCCCTCAAGCCCTACCGCTCTCACTATAGAGGCAGAGGTGAAGGATAAGAATGGGAACAAAGCGAAAGACGAAAAAAGTATGGCAGTGAACTGATGTTTTTCGTTGCCCGCTATTGCTGCCGCGCCACCTTTATTTCTTTCACCCACTCTGCTCCGAGCGCGTCATTTATCCGCCGGGAAAGATGCTCCCGCTGGAGCAGTATCTCGCTCGCCCACAAAGAGCTCCGCGGTGCGAGAAAAAGCTTCTTCTCCTTGTACAGGACCGGGATAATATTCTCTCCGCCGCGGGCGCCGTATTCCTCCACCAGAGCTCTTTTGGCCACATGAAAAACCGTCTTCTCATCGATTTCTTTTGGCAAAGGGCGTTGTTTTGTCGGGAGGAGCTCTCGCAGCGTCCGCATACTATTACTTGCGTATAGGCATTATGATGTAGAGGTATCTGTCTGTCAGGGATGGGTTGTTTTTGTCCTGCATGCGCAGGGCCGCAGGGCTCGCGCTGTCATTCGCTGAAAAAATGAGTTTTTCTCCCGAGAGGGCGCCAAGGCCTTCCAAGACATAGCGCGGGTTGAAGACGATGGTAAGCGGGGATTCTCCTTTTATGATTTCTGCCGATAGGACGGCCTTATTCTCGCCGACCGTCTGGGACTGTGAGGATATCACGCACTGCTTCTCTTTCGGCTGGAAAGAGATGGTGATTTCCCCTGAATTATAGGAGGAGATGCTGCCCGCCATCTTTACCGCTCTCTGAAAGGCGTCTTTCTCCAGTACCGCCTGAAAAGAGAAGTTTTTTGGGATGATCTGCTTGTAGTCGGGATATTTCCCATTGATGATTCGGGAGATTATCTGCACCCCGTCTATTTCAAAGAAGGCTTGGTTCTCTTGCAGCGCTATCTTCACTTCTTTGTTTTCAGGAGCGATCACCCGCACGATCTCCTGCAGCGTGCTCCCTGGGATGATAAGCGATGGATTTTGAGAGAGAAAATTATCATATCCGTCTCCTGATTGTGCAAAGGGAATAATCTCTTCGGATAAGCGGAAACTGTCTGTCGCGGCGAGATGGATCTGATCCTTATAGAGAAATATATGCACTCCTGTAAGCTCTAGCCGCGCGCTGTTGAGGCTCACACAAAACAGAAGTCTGGAAAGGGCTTCTTTTAGGGCTTGCGCTGGGAAAGAGAAAAAATACTCTCCTTTATACTGGGGAATGATGGGAAAATCTTTCCCATCCAACCCTTTTATCTTCATTTGGTATGATGTACTCACTGCTTGCAGCCCCTCTACATCGCTTTCGAGTTGGAGTGTATCCCCCAAAGGCAGGTTGTGGATGAAATTACTCAATAATTTCGCCGGGACAGCTATCCTCCCCTCTTTTTCTATTTTTGCCCCGATATACGCGATTACTCCGATTTCCAAATTGGTCGCTGAAATCTTCAATCTTCCTTTTTCCGTCTCAAGGAGAAAATTACTTAAAATAGGGAGTGTTGTTTGTCTCCCTATAACCCTCTCTAAATAAGAAAGTGTCCGGCTGAGATTCTCTTGTGTGCAGATAAGTTTCATAAAATGGTAATGATAGTATTTTAATTAATTTTTATAAATTTATTATGATTAGTAGTGTGGATATCTGGATAAGTGATATTTTTGTTTATAAAGCTGGTGGTTTTAAGAAAAGATTTTTGTGACAGGAGTGAATTTTTTTGTAGAAGGGGGGTGGAGGGTAGGGGGTGTGGGGGATATTTATTTTTATCAACAGTATATCTTGTTTTATACAACAACTATACACAATACAAGCGGATATATACAAACTTATACATCAGGATGGGTAGTAGAGCCGTTCCTGGAGAACGGTGATCTCCTCCTTGAGGCGCGGGGAAGTCTCCTTGTTTTTTTCTATTTTTTCAAAAGCGTGCAGCGCGGTCGTGTGATCCCTCCCTCCCAAAAGATCTCCGATCGTCGAGAAAGGAGCTTGGAGTTCGGTGCGGAGAAGGAACATCATCACCTGGCGCGGGTGGGAGACCTCCTTCTTCCTCCCCTTTTTTATAAGATCCTCCCTGGTGATATTGTAAAACTCCGAGATGACGCGGAAGATATCATCTGCCTGGATGGTTTTTTTGTTGTTTTCTATAAGCTGGGAGAGGATTTTCCCTGTATTTTCCAGTGTAGGGGAAACCTTATGGAAATCACAAAAAGCGATGACGCGGTTGAGGGCGCCCTCAAGCTCCCGGATGTTCTGAGTGATGCTCTCCGCGATAAAACGGATAGCCGGAGCATCGATAGTGAACCCTCTCTCAGCTATTTTCGCTTCCAGGATGGCGATTCTGGTCTCCAGGTGCGGGCGGCTGATATCCGTGATCATCCCGCCTTCAAAACGGGAGCGGAGGCGCTCCTCAAGCGTCGGGATGGCTTTCGGCGGTCGGTCGCTCGATATGACGATCTGCTTGTTTATCTGGTAGAGCGCGTTGAAAATATGGAAGAACTCATGCTGCGTCTTTTCCCGACCCGAAAGGAACTGTATATCATCGATGATCAGGAGGTCCATCTGCTGATAGTGCTCCTTGAACTTGTCGATTTTCTGATTCTTGATGGAATCCACGAGCTCGGTGGTGAATCGCTCCGAATTGATGTATTTGATTCTTTTCTCCGGAGAATTTCTCACCACCTCATTTCCGATGGATTGGAGGAGGTGGGTTTTCCCCAAACCCACGCCGCCGTAGATGAAGAGCGGATTATACGCTATGCCGAGATTCTGCGAAACGGCGTAACAGGCGGCGCGGGCCAGCTCATTATTTTCGGCAACGATAAAGTTTTCGAACGTGTAGCGGCTATTGAGGTTGGTTTCATGAAACGCAGGCGTGGCTGGGGCTGTCGCGGTGAAAAACGGTTTCTCCAGAAGCTTTTTTCGGACGAAGCCGGCGTTCTCAGGGGGGGTTACCGCGTCTATGTTTTTTGAAGAGCCTGTTGCTGATTGCCTCTCGGGGGCGATAACGCAGCGGATGTTCCTGATATTGTTATCAAAGCTTTTCAGCGCGCGCAGAATATAAAGGTTGTATTTGTTTTCAAGCCATTCTTTCGCGAATCCGTTCGGAACGCCGATAATCACCGTGCCGTCCTGGTTGCTGAGGATCCCAGTGCTTTTGAACCAGGTGATGAAGTTGGCCTTGGAAATAGATATCTCGATCTGCCCCAAAACAGCCTTCCAAAGGTCTTCATTTGTCATAACAGAGGGCTTTTTTAGGTTATTTCGAGACACGCTAAAAACAGTGAATTGTAGTATATCATGCGCGGATAGGGAGGCCTAGCCAAGGAAAGTGGACGAAGAGTGGATAAGCGGTGCATAACTCCGACAACGGCGTCGCGATTGACTTCCTCTGATTTTCTGATACACTGAAAAAACACCAAATCATCTAAGATATAAGCCTGTTATCTTATGCCGAAAAGAACCTACCAGCCGAAAACCAGAAAGCGTTCGCGGCGTCACGGATTCCTGAAGCGGATGAGCACGGTCGGAGGCAGGAAAGTGGTAGCCCGGCGCCGTAAAAACAAAAGGAAAAATCTGGCAGTCGCGTAAAATATGTTAAAAAAAGGCTTACGGTTGCGAAAAAAAGAAGATTTTGACAGAGTCTTTCGCTCCGGCAAGCCTCTTTTTTTTAATGAGATAGGCTGCCGGTACCTCGAAAACAAGCCATCTCTGCGGCTAGGCTTCTCTTTCAGCAAGAAGCACATCCCGCTTGCCACCAAGAGAAATCGCTTGCGGCGCGTCCTTTCGGAAGCATTTTCTCAATTCAGGGACAGGTGGCCGGAAAGCGGGGATATCGTATTTTTTACCGTAAGAAAGCCAAAAAAAGCCAATATTCAAGACGGTCAAGCTATAGTCAAAAACCTCCTTGATCAGATAAAAAGAGCCAAAAAAACACAATGATTATGATCCAAATTTTTGACGCCATCGTCTATCAGCCCCTCTACAATACCCTGATATTTTTTTATAATGCCATCCCGGGGCATGATTTCGGCATAGCCATCATTCTCACCACCCTTGCCCTGAAAGCCATCCTCATCCCCCTTTCCAAGAAGCAGATAGAGTCACAGAAGAAGATGCAGGAACTGCAGCCGCACATGAAGGAGATCCAGCAGCAGTACAAGAATGACAAAGAAAAGCAGACCAAGGCGCTGATGGAATTTTATAAGGAGCATAAAACCAACCCGTTTTCAGGCTGTCTGCCGCTCATTATCCAGCTTTTCTTCCTCATCGCCATTTATAGGGTTATCATCAATATTTCAGAGGCCGGGTTTGTGGTGAACCCGGGAGATCTGTACGCCTTCGTCTCTGACCCTGGACCCATAAATCACATATTTCTGCGCTTTATGGACCTGACCAAACCGAACTATGTTTTAGCCTTTCTTTCAGCCATCGCCCAATACTACCAGACAAAGATGCTCTTCCAGAACAATGCTGCCGCGAGCAAGCCTCAGGGAGACGCTTCCGCGCCGCCCGATTTTGCGGCTATAATGAATAAGCAGATGCTGTACCTGGGGCCGGGCCTGACATTCTTTATCGGGGTTACGTTCCCGGCCGCCCTCGCTCTGTACTGGTTCTTTTCTACGCTGTTTATGATTTTTCAGCAGATGTTCATCTTCAAGCCGAAACAAGGGAAATAGCATATGGCGCACACGCATCCGGAAATCATCAAAGATACCGTCGCGGAACTCCTGGAGAAGATGGGATTCGACGCCTCAGTCGAGATGGCCGTCGAAGAAGGCGCCGAAGGGGCTTTTTTGTGCAGGGCTCGCGTAGAACATGACCAGAATCTGCTTATCGGGCAATACGGGGCGAACCTCGCCGCTATCCAGCACCTTGTCCGCGTGATGTTGCGCAAAAAAATAGCGGAGAGGGTGAATGTCATCGTGGATATCAACGACTATTTCGCCGAAAAAAGGCTTCTTCTGGAAAAAGAGGCGAGATTGGCGGCGCAAGAGGCCGTGCGGGATAATGCCGCTGTCACCCTCCGGCCGATGCTCCCCTATGAGCGCAAGATCGTGCATACCGCCCTTGCTGAAAACCAGGAGATCATCACTGAAAGCGCGGGGGCTGGTGACGCGCGGAGGGTCGTGATACGGCCGAAACCGATAGGCAGCGAGTCTTTAGCTTGAACAAAACCATGGCTCCTCTCGTGCGAAAAATCGCTTACAACGTCATTCTCAACTCTTTTTTGAAGGTACTCTCGACGGTAGCCCTCTCCCTCTTTTCTATCCGCCTGATCACCGGATACCTGGGGCAGGACGGCTTCGGCGAGTATTCGACGGTGCTCGCCTTTTTCGCGTTCTTTTCGGCGCTGGCGGATCTGGGACTGAGCTCTGTGACGGTACGGGAAATTTCCCGCGAAGGCGCCGATGAAAAGACCATCCTGAGCAAAGTGCTCTCTCTGCGGCTCACGTCGTCTCTGGTCGTTTTTCTCCTGTCGCCGCTCCTCATACTGTTCTTCAGCTATTCGCGCGACCTGAAGATAGGCATCTTCATCGCCGCCGGCGCCATTTTTTTCTCCACGCTGTCGCTCATGCTCAACGGTATTTTTCAGAAGCGCCTGGCGATGGACAAGGTGGCTCTCGTGGAGTTTCTCGGCAAGCTTTTCCAGGTCGGCATAGTCGTGCTCGCCGTGCGGGAAGACTGGGGGTTCCTCGCCATCGTCTCGACCCTTCTCGCCTCACTCTCTTTCAACGCGCTCATCGTCCTCTTCCTCTCCCGCCGCTACGTGCGGTTCGCTCCGAACATCGATTTCGCGTATTGGAAAACGTTTCTGCGCGAGTCGCTTCCTATGGGAGCCACCGCCATCATCACCTTCGCCTACTTCAAGATGG
Organism: Candidatus Moraniibacteriota bacterium; assembly: GCA_049294475.1. Lineage (GTDB taxonomy): Bacteria > Patescibacteriota > Minisyncoccia > Moranbacterales > UBA1568 > UBA1568. The sequence continues at coordinate 30,227 of JBAQCV010000023.1, forward strand.
ACACCATCATATTGTCCGTCCTGCAGCCGAGCGCGCATGTCGGCATCTATAGCGTCGCTTACAAGATCATGGAAAACCTCATATTCTTTCCGGCGATGCTGGCCGGCCTCATCCTCCCGC
>JBAQCV010000024.1:0-3850 GCA_049294475.1 Candidatus Moraniibacteriota bacterium
GGTGAACCACGCGTCTCTCTGCCCTGAACAACCTGAAGCATTGCAGGCGCGTACCCAGGCATGATAACTTGCACCAGAAATAGTAGACACACCAGAAATGCTTGTCGTCGGTGCGGGTATATCCGCGCACCCATCTCCTGGATTCGGGGAAGTGCACGAACCGTTCCAGCTATTGCTTGTATTGTCAAGACGAAGCGAATAATATGTGGCGCCCGAAGCCGATGCCCAGGAGCCGGAAGCGGTTGTCCCCGGGCTCGGACAAGAAGCCGAAAACCATCCTGGGGTAGCTGGGATAGAAGCTACGACGGAGTAAGGGATGAACATACTATGGTAAGGATCAAAAGGTCCACACAAATAGTTGACCCCACCGGTTCCATCATAGTAAGAATAGTATGTTCCGCCAAACTCCGCGTTGTAATTTCCGGGGGATGTCGGCGCGGTAAAATAGTTGGTGCCAGATATTGTTCCTCCGAATACACTTCCTGTATTCACTTCCCCCCACTGTTGTTCCCCATTCACTATTCCCGCGATTCTCGTAAAAAAATTCCCCCTATAGTAATCACTGTCATTCAGAAGATATTTGGAATCCGTGGTTCCAGATGTAGCCAAACTCCAAGATGCGATAATCGACTCGCCGGGCGCATATGAACTCTTATTCAGATATACAGTATAAGTGCTTTGTACAAATTTATTGGGACTGCATTTCCCCCAGAACATAAACTGTGGGTTCGTCAGTGTCGCCGCGTCCGCAGGCTGTGCGCCCGTACCCATACCCGCGGCAAAGAGCGTAAAAAAGATGATCGCTGATACCATCGTCCCGCCGGTCATTCCCGTGCCGCTCCCACCCCGCTTGTGTCGGAGAGCGATGAAAAGTCCAAGAAGAACTGCCGCGCCAAGTCCGATGAGGAGAATCCAAGGAAGCTGGTTCCCGGTTTCTTGCGACATCGCCGCTTCGGGCACAGTGGACGAGGTGGTGACAGTGAAAATGGCGCTATCGAGTATTGTACCTTGCTCATCCAAGATTTGCGCCGTGATGATCGGGTTCACGCATCGTGCCGTGATGGCGAGATTCATATCCGCTATCAGGCTGCTATTGTCAAAAATCTTCTCCGTCGGCTCGCTGCAGAATGCCTTGTCTCCGCTTGTCATCTGCACGCGTACCGATACCTTGCCTTCAATATATGCCACCCCGAAAAAGAAGATGTTCGCGGTGTCGCCTGCCTGATACCAATCTTTGTCCAGCGTGATGTTTCTTATCGTGGCTTCTTTGCCTTCCATCGCGGGAGACAGAGGATCGGGTTCGTTCGCGGGAGCGACTGTTTCCCCGTTTCCGGTCAATGTGACGGTGCCAGCATTACCCAAGCCGAGCGTCAGGAGCGAAACACTGCTGAAAGCATTCACTCGCACCTCATAGTCCCCCGTGAGGGATGCCGGAGCGGTGTAAGTGACGGATCTGTGAATGAGAACGTTTTCGGCGAGCGTGAGTTTTTCGTCGTATATCTGCGTATCTACGGGAGTGCGCGGTGTGAATGTCAGCGTCTGCACATCACTTTTTTTTGTGTCTATGGATTTCTCTGATTTGAAAACCTGGATAGCATACTGCACGTTCGGCTGGATGCCCTTGGTATTGACGAGGTCAAAGCCGACTGTCACCGTATTGCCGTCCTGATTCTCGATGGTGGCGTTGTAGAGCTCGACGCTCGCAACGACGACAGAAACGGTCGGAGCTGTCTCTGCCGATCCGTCTCTCGGCGCCGGACTGACATCCGGAATGACGGGAAAGGGAGGAGTATTGCCATCTGGTGCTCCTGGCGTCGGAGCCGCCGACTGCGCAAACGTTACCAGAGGAAAGAGAAGGCTGAAGATAAGTATCACGAAAAAAATGCTCTTCAAGGAAAACATTTCTCGTCTGAATAATGCACAGTGCATATTTTTTGTATTTTAGTGTTTTCCCTCTTCTGCTATTGTACCCCCCCCCCCCGAGATTTTTGCAAGCTATGGGAGCGAGAGAGAAAACAAAAAAATCACCGGGCAGCATAGCTGTCAAGTGACTGAGTCATGCAAAAATCAGCGGAGCGCTATGCGGTCATAATAGATGGATACGTCGCTGATCCACTTGTCCACGCTCTCCGGAGTATGTGTCGCGCAGCTCGAGCCGCACTTCCAGATGACCATATGTTTCGGCTCACTCGTATCACGGAGCGTCACCAGATACTTCAGACGATCCCCCACGGCTGTCACGGCCTCCTCCGGGCTGCCGAAACAGCCGTGCCCCATCTCCACTCCGCGGCTCCCCGCCCCCTTGTACCCCCAATAATTGAAACAATCCGCTCCGTCCGCGTCGACCGGGACGCGCTTGCCCCAGTTGCTTTCTTTCTTGGCGATGCCGACGATCAGCCCGGCGACTCCGCGGTCATACTGCGAGATAGCCAGCGCCATCGCTTCCACGGGGTATCCGGCCGTCATCTCTCGGATCGCATCGCGAAGAGCATTGTCCTGATGGATAGGCACTCCTTCTGTCGGCTCCATCACAGGAACAGATTTCTGTTCGCAAGGAACCCCCGTTTGAAAAGTGTCACGTTTGTTATCCTGTATGGATGAAAGCAGTTCCCTGTCTTCCTGCCAGCGGCAACGCTCCCCGATGCCCCTATCGCTGGTCTCGACGACATCAGCGATGCTATTCCGCAAGGTGAAAACACCCGGGTCTATCTGGGAGAGGACAGGAAAAACGCCTATCGCACTGAAAGAAAAAAAGGCGAGACCGGAAAACAGGCCTTTTCGAGCGAATGGCGAATGGTGATACGATCTTTTCATATGTATCTGAGGCTCTGATATCGCTCTGGGAAAGCAGCCCGGAAAGACAAAAACCCTTTAGGGACGCAAGCCTGATGATACCAAATTCCATCCTTTCAGTCAATGAAATTGTCCCCATAAATACGAAAAAATCCCTCAAATAAGGGATTTTTCACATTCTTCCCGGTTTTTTATTCATCACTTATCTCCTTGAAGTACATATCCACATCAGAAATCCATTTTTTGACGCTTTCCCGGCTGTGGCCGGCACAACTGAACCCGCACTTCCAGATGATCATCTTCTCCGGGGTGTTCAATTGCTGCGAGTTGATCAGCGTATTGAGGCGTTTGGCGACCGTCTCGACGGCATCCTTGCGGCTGTTGAAGCAGGTGTGCCCGCCGGTCCCCATCATACGGCGTATCCCGCGATACCCCCAGTAATTGAAGCAGTCCTGATCGTTCAGCACCGGCACGCGCTTGCCCCAATTACTCTCTTTCTTGGCGATACCTACCAGAAAGGCGGCTGTCAGGCGATCCTGCTCGAAAATATACGGGAGCATCTCCTCGATCGGATATCCTTTCACCATATTCCGGACAGTCTCTCGGTATTGCTCATCCGCGGTTTCATTGAAATACTCGAAAAAGATATCCGAGCCGCTGTCGTATGATTGTTCTCCATCGAGATATTCCGAGGGTCCGGCCGCATCCGCCATGACCGAAACGCCAGCTACCTGCCCCGGATCCTCTCCGCGTGCGAACACTCCCGGCCCGAAAAAATGCTCGACGAACCCCATCGACACGATCCCGAACGCGATGCCTCCCACCAGAGATCCGTACAGCATCTTGCGCGGAGCGATATCCGGAACAAAGTACGAGAGGGTGCGTCTGACACGGCGAGCATATATCTGTGCCTTACGCGCCAGTCGCCACAACAGGTCAGGCAATGACTGTCCTTTCAACTGCGCTATCAGTGCGCGTTTCTTGCGATGCACCCCATCTACGCTGCGTCTTTCTGAAGCAACCACCGGATGAACTGGAAGCGCGCGCTGCTTGTGAG
>JBAQCV010000025.1:0-11769 GCA_049294475.1 Candidatus Moraniibacteriota bacterium
GTGTCGATGAATGTGAGCGAGCGAGCATTCAGCGCTGCCCAGGGCAACGAAGCTGTCAGCAGACAGCGAGGCGAAACTCCCCTTGGGGCTACAAGATGAACTCACCGGCATACGCCGGTTTTTTTCTTGCCAATTTCCCTTGCCCTCGCTAGAGTACGTATACTATGAGAATACTCTCTATCGAGACATCCTGCGACGAGACAGCGGCGGCCATCATAGAATGGGACGGCACGCAGGCTGTCGTGCGCGCCAATACGGTTTCTTCGCAGGCATCGCTCCACGCCAAATGGGGCGGCGTCGTACCGGATCTCGCCTCGCGCGAGCATATCAAGAATATCGTCCCCGTCATCGAGGAGACACTGGCCAGTGCCGGGATGATTCCGGCCGATATCGATCTGATAGCCGTCACTCAGGGACCCGGACTGATGCCGGCACTCCTCATCGGCGTCAGCGCCGCCAAAACGCTCGCACTCATCTGGCAGAAACCGCTCATCGGGATTCATCACCTCGAAGGACACATTTATGCGAATTTTTTAAATTCGCAAATTTCAAATTTCAAATTTCAAATTTCAAAAGAAAGCCAAAAAATTATTTTTCCATTAGTTGCTCTGATCGTATCCGGCGGGCATACGCAGCTGATGCTGATGCAGGATCATTTTCAGTACGAGCTCCTCGGCGAGACACAGGACGACGCCGCCGGCGAAGCCTTCGACAAGGTCGCCAAGCTCCTCGGCCTCGCCTACCCGGGCGGGCCAGTTGTCTCCAAGCGCGCGGATGCATTCCGCACGGAACACGCCCCTGCCGATATCGCCGATCTGACAGGCAAATTCCCCCGCCCGATGCTCACCGCCGACAATTTCGATTTTTCTTTTTCCGGACTGAAGACGGCTGTCCTGTACTCGCTCAAGAAAGAAGATCCGGAGAAACTGAAAGACGAGCGATTCGTCGCCTCGATGTGTCACGCGTTCCAAGAAGCGGTCGTCGATGTCCTCGTCGGCAAGACCGAGAAAGCCCTGGCACTCTATGCGCCGGAGACGTTCGTCATCGCCGGCGGTGTCTCGGCCAACGAGCGGTTACGTAACCGATTACGTACCCTGATCAATGAACGCTTCCCCGACACGCAGTTCCTCACGCCGGCATTCGCCTACTCGCTCGACAACGCCGCGATGATCGGCATCGCTGCCGCGCTGCGCTACGAACATATGAGCGAAGGACAACGGGCAGATCTGATGAAGATTCATCTCACCCTCGACCCCGATGCCAACCTCCCGCTCCAGAACCTCTGAATCTCTTGGAAGACAGTCTTCCCGATGGTATGATACAGACTATGAACGGATCAGAAATCCCCAAAACCTACACCGCCAAAGACTGGGAAGACAGGCTCTATCGCGCCTGGGAAGAGAGCGGTTTTTTCAATCCGAACAATACCGATTCGAAGGAACGATACTGCAATATCCTTCCCCCGCCGAATGCCAATGGTGAACTGCACCTCGGTCATGCTTCCGGCTATACCGTGATGGATATTTTCGGCCGCTACCAGCGGATGAACGGGAAAAAGGTCCTACTCCTGCCCGGCAAGGATCACGCCGGCATCCAGACGCAGGTCGTATTCGAGAAGAAACTCCAGGCCGAAAAAAATCTCTCGCGCTTCGATCTCGGCCGGGAAAAATTCTACGAGGAAGCGTACGCGTTCTGTACGGATCGCGCGAACTATATGCGCTCGCAGGAAAAGAAGATCGGGCTCGCCACCGACTGGTCCCGTGAGAAATTCACGCTCGACCCCGAGGTATCGAAACGCGCGACGGAAACGTTCGTGAAAATGTATGCTGATGGGATGATCTACCGCGGCGAACGGATCATCAACTGGTGCCCGCGCTGCGCTACCGCCCTCTCGGATGTCGAGGTGGAATATGAGACGAAGAAAGGCAAGCTCTACTGGATCAAGTACGGACCGTTCACCCTGGCCACAGCTCGACCGGAAACCAAGCTCGGCGATACGGCTGTCGCCGTCCATCCTGATGACGACCGCTATCGGGATTTCGTTGGCAAGAAAATCACCATCCCGGGAGTACTCGGAAATTTTGAAGTGACCGTCGTCGCCGATGAGGCCGTCGACCGCACGTTCGGATCGGGCGTCATCAAAGTCACACCCGCTCACGACTTCGCCGACTTTGACATCGCCAAACGCCACAACATCCCTGTCAAGCAAGTGATAGGTACGGACGGCCGCATGATGGACAACTGCGGCAAGTATGCCGGCATGACGACACGAGAATGCCGTGAGGCGATCGTCGCCGATATGGAGAAAATGGGACTAATCGAAAAGATAGAGGACTATGAACACAGTCTCTCCGTCTGCGAACGCTGCAAAACAACCATCGAACCGCTCATTTCCAAACAATGGTTCATCAATGTTGATGCCGAAACTTATTCACTGAAGAAAAAATCAATCGAGGCCCTGCGATCAGGAACCGTCGCCTTCCATCCGGAAAATATGAAGGATCAGATGATCCGGTGGCTCGAAAATCTTCACGACTGGTGCATCTCGCTGCAGATCTGGTGGGGACACCGTATTCCTGTTTTTTATTGTCAAAGCAATAAAAAACAGGAAAATATCAAATATCAAATATCAAATATCAAAAAGGGAAATGGGTGTTCTGAACCGATTGTCTCAATCGAGAAAATCGAAAAGTGCCCGTATTGTGGCGGTGAAGTCGAACAAGACCCCGATACGCTCGACACGTGGTTCTCATCCGGACAGTGGCCGTATACCACGCTCGGCTATCCGGAAAATGATGACGCGAAAACATTCTACCCGACCGATATGATGGTGATGGGACGAGATATTTTCTTCTTCTGGGCGGCACGCATGGTGATGCTCGGTCTCTATCGCACCAAGGTGGCTCCGTTCAAACATCTTTATTTCACCGGGCTCATCCGCGACAAGGAAGGAAAGAAGATGTCGAAATCGCGGGGTAACGGCATCAACCCGCTCGAGATGATCGGAAAGTATGGTGCTGACGCGCTCCGCATGTCGCTCGTCCTAGGCTCGACGCCGGGCAACGATACTCGCCTGTACGACGAGAAGGTCGAGACTTTCCGGAATTTCACGAACAAGCTCTGGAACATCGGACGGTATGTCAATAATGCAGGAATCAGGAATCAGGAATCAGGAATCATGGAAATGCCAGAACCGAGAAGTCCGGCAGACCATTGGATCCTATCGCGCTTGCAAGAAGTCAGCCAAGAAGCGACCCGTCTCCTGGAAAACTATCAGCCCTCGCTCGCCGGAGAGAAGCTGCGCGATTTCACCTGGAGCGGATTCGCGGACTGGTACGTGGAGATCCACAAGATCGAGAAAAACGACGGCGTGCTCCGCTCCGTTTTCGAAACGCTCCTGAAACTCTGGCACCCGTTCATGCCTTTTGTCACGGAAGCGCTCTGGCAAACGCTCCATGAAAATCCGGAGAAACTCCTGATGACTGAACGATGGCCCGATGATATCTCTCTTGCGTCGAGGACTGATGCTACACAAAAGTTTCAACTCATCATCGGACTGATCCAAGAAATCCGTGCATTGAAAGCTCTCTACCATATCGACCCGGTTACGAAACTCAACTGCACGGTTCGCGGCGAATCGGAACGATCGATCCAAGACAATGAAGCGATTTTCAAACGCCTCGCCCGTGTCGATGAAATTCATTTTTCCGAGACTCTCCCACCGCATACCTCGCTCGCGCAATCCGGATCGCTCCAGGTATTCGTCGAGCTCGAGGGAGTGATCGATTTCGATGCCGAACGTGAGCGGATCGGGCAGGAAAAAACCGACAAGACGAAATACATCGCGACACTCGAAACGAAACTTGGCAATCAGAACTTCATCGAGCGCGCCAAACAAGACGTCGTTGAATCCGAACGGGCGAAACTGGAAGAAGCACAAAAACAGCTCGCGGATCTCGAGCAGCATCTCGCATCGCTTCTCTGAGACAGAAACCATCAGATACTATGCTTGCTATTCTCGCCATTCTCTTCGGCATCCTTGCGGCAGGCTCCGCCCTCATTGCGGAACTGCTCATCGCGAGTTTCTCTCCCGTCCCCATCACGCTGGAAGGGACATTCTCTTTTGTGGTATTTTTCGCCATCGTGGGTATCGCGCTCATCGAGGAAATCGTAAAATACGTGTTCCTCCGCCAGTACGTCCGTCGCTTCTTCGCCCAAGAAACTCCTTCCCTGAAGGCCTCTCTCAGTCTCGGCACATTGTTTGGTCTCGGTTTTGCTGCGCCGGAAATCTATCTCGCGACCGGCGTTTTTCAGTCGTTCCCGCTCCTCGCCTTCCCATCGATACTCGCGGTCCATATCATGACCAGCGTCGCGTTCGCTCTTTTTCTTTTTTCTTCCTCTCCGAGATTCACCGGACCAAAAAGACAGCTGTTGGTCTTCTCCTTGATCGCTGCCGCTGTCCTCCTCCACACACTCTACAATACATACGTCCTGCTTGTTCCCTAGATATACACCCCCCTCTTGCACCTGCAAGTGAAATCCTCTATACTGAAAGTGTTATTGTGCCGCCTAACATACACTAATATCACCCCCTATGACGAAACAGAAACACTCGTTCTTCGAGCGCCTCACCGGTGCCAAAGAGGTGCAGAATGACGGCTACCGCGAGTCCGTCCCGGTGTACAACGAGGAGACGGAATCACCCATCGCTATGCGCGAATCCGCTCCCGCCTTTTCATCGCGCAACGAGGAATCCTGGGCTCCATCAGCATTCAGCCAATCAAGTGAGGCAAGCGGCGCTGAAGGCCAGCTCACGATCGATGTCTATCAGACCGAAAACGATATCGTCATCAAATCCACCATCGCCGGCGTCAAACCCGAAGACCTCGACGTCACCATCAACAACGATATGGTCACGGTCAAGGGCGAACGCAAGAATGAAGAGATCGTCGAGAACGGCAATTACTACTATCAGGAATGCTATTGGGGTTCTTTTTCCCGCTCCGTGCTCCTGCCAGTCGACGTGCTCCCGGAAAAAGCCGACGCTTCGCTCAAGAACGGGATCCTCACGATCCGCCTACCGAAGGCCGATACGACCAAGACCAAGAAAATCCAGGTACGCGGCTTCTAGCACCTCTTCACGGAATACCTCACTTGTTGCTGGTTCCGTGATGGAATCAGCTTTCTTGTTTGTCCTGTGCCTCTCATGAAAATAATCGCTCCCCGCTTACACAATACTCATATCGTCAAGATGTTTGCCTTGAGCGTTTTGGGTATAGGCGTGTTCCTGCCACATACGGTATCCGGAATAACTCTGGATACTCTCACTCTCCAGGCGGGTGATCATACGGAAACGCTCGCTGCCGAGGACATCCTCCGCTTCACGCGCCTCGATACACACATCTCCTATTCTCCCGCCGTCCGCTCCGAGATACAAGATACGTCTTTCTGCCCAACGGAGCAGCTTTTCTGCGCATTCTCGCTTTCACGATCCCTGCGCCAGCATCTCCATATCGTCACTACGAGCACGGTCGATACTGGATCCATACAAACGTTCCTCAAAGAATTCGCCGACAAGGTGGTAAAGGAACCTGTAGATGTGAAATTCACAGTCACAAATGATCGTGTCGTCGTCGCCGAGCCGGAACAAGTCGGTTACCGCCTACAAGAAGCTGATAGCATCATCTTGCTGGCTCGCGTTCTCGAGACTACCCAGGCCAAAACGGCTCGAGTGACTCTCCCCACTGAAATCACGCAGCCGAAGCTTGTCGCAAGTGATCGCGAACGTCTCGGATTGAAAGAGCTCGTGGGCGAGGGACGCACCAATTTCAAAGGTTCGCCGAAAAACCGCATCTACAACATCGTGCGCTCGCTCGAACAATTCCAGAACATCATCATCGCTCCAGGCGAGGAGTTTTCCTTCGTGGATTATCTCGGCGAGGTCGATGGCGAACACGGATACCTCCCCGAACTGGTCATCAAGAATAATGAGACCATACCGGAATTCGGTGGCGGTATCTGCCAGGTCTCGACCACTGTCTTCCGTGCCGCCATCTACAGCGGCATGAAGATCACACAGCGCCGCCAGCACGCCTATCCGGTCAAATACTACGCTCCGTACGGTATGGATGCGACGATCTACATTCCCAAGCCCGATCTCGCGTTCGTCAACAACACGCCGGGCGCCATCCTGATGCAATCGACAATCGTCGGTACCGAACTGACATTCCGATTCTACGGCACCAAGGATGGTCGCGCTGTTTCGGTCGACGGCCCACACATCTTGCAGAGCAATCCTGATGGCAGTATGAAAACGGTCTTCAGCCAACTCGTGACTGACGCCTCGGGAAACAATCTCATCAACGACAGCTTCTGGAGCAACTACAAATCCCCGAGCCTCTTCCCGCACCCCGGCGATGACCCCATATATACCACGAAGCCGAAGGGCTGGTCCGAGAAACAATGGAGTGACTATAGGAAGATTCACCCTTGACCCCGCACTTTTTTATGAAAAAACGGCGATGATTTTTTGTATAAGCCGATAGGCGGCTACGCCTTGCAACCTCTCATTAATGACAAGTTTCCCTCGGAAAAGGTGCGGGGTTGACAAAACAGCTATCTTGGTGTATACTGTTCTTTTGAGTACCTAACCACGAATTTGACAGTTATTTGAAAGAGTATATAATATTATTCAGTACTTTGGAAATGCGGTAAAAAGGCGTGGGAACGGCTCTCTTGTGCGGTTTCCGGCATGGCGCAATGGATAACAGTCAGACATTTATTATTAGTGATTTGATATCCATTCCGCCATCCCGGATCCCCCGGTTTGGCATCACCAAGGAGAACCAACTCCATGAAATACCACCCGAGTCCCCACGTAGTGATGAGCGGCATCAACGGTAGCAAGACCAACACCGTCACGGCGTGCCAGGCCTAACACCGCCCTCCACGGCCAAAACATTGCCATAGGGGCACCGGCGACACGCTGGCAAGTCCGCAACACCCTCCAGAACGCAACCCCAAGCAGCAACATTGCTTGGAACGTTCTGGAGGGGTTTTTATTTTATTGACCCTGTTACATATCTCAAAATAAACGGCGGACATCGAGAGTGCAAGACGAGGTCGCCTGTCGGCTCTATTTTTCTGCTTCAAAATAGCTTTCTCGGATATGTAACAGGGTTGACTCTTGTATCGTTTTTTGGTACAATGACTTCGCGTTTTATCTATGCAAAAAACGCTTTTTATTTTGAAATGTCTGAGGCCTCGCTTCTGACTTTTCACTTTTTCCCTTTGGCTTTCAGCAGGGTGTATAGCTTCCGCCCAAGGCGGACCAGCCTTGGGCTGGCAGTTGGTATACTCAAACAACCAAAATAAATTAAAGTAAACTTTTGTTGTATAGCAGCATCCGGGTGTATAGCTCAGTTGGTAGAGCAGTGGCCTCTTAAGCCAACGGTCGCAGGTTCGAATCCTGCTACACCCACTTAGGTACATTGATAATCGTGCCCCGATAGCTTAATGGATAAAGCAGGACTCTTCTAAGGTCTTGATGGGAGTTCGATTCTCTCTCGGGGCACAAAAGAAAAGCGGTTCGATGGATACCCGCCCGACACGCTGACGCGAGTCATGCGGGCGGGGAGCCGCGGACTTCTAAGCCGTTGATGTTGGTTCCCTGCCCGACGGCAGGCGGGGATTCCAACCCGCTTCGCCATAGCTTCAGCGAGGCGAGCCGAGGGCACAGCTGTTTCAAAAAGGTGTGTATCGTGGTGGTCATCGTTCAATGGCAGGACAACGGTTTGTGGTACAGTATCTTAAGAGATGCTCAAAGGGGTGGCTATCGTCTAATGGTAAGACAACGGTTTGTGGTACCGTGAACGAGGGTCCGATTCCCTCTAGTCACCCCTTTGAGCATCTCTTGTCTTCAGGGTCCCCCGCCCGGCACGCTGACGCGAGTCATGCGGGCGGGGATTCCCTCCCTGTCCGCCTTTGGCGGATAGTCACCCCCGATGCAGAGTTCTATAAATTGAAAAACCCTCCGCAGCTGGAGGGTTTTATTATTTCTTACCTTTCACAAGAGCCTAGTGTCTGATTTCGTAGGTCAGATTCATCCGCACCTTGTCGGACTGGGTGCCAGGCTCGATGATCGGAGCCGCTTTGAGCTCGGCAACGCCTCCCATCCCGCCATAATTCATAGGATAGCCCGGAGTCACCCCGGAATCCTCATAGATGGAAATCAATTTCCCAACCCGGAAACCTCCCGCTTTGGCGATATCTCGCGCTTCTTTCTGTGCCTTGGCTATCGCCTCTGTCCGGGCTTTCTGTCTCGCATCCGTATTGTCATCCACGGTGAATGAAATTCCAGATACCGAATTAGCACCCTTTTCTATGATGCCAGACAGAATAATGCCAAGCGGTGTCAGATCGCGCACTTTGACCGTGAGCGTCTGCGTCAGCGTATAGCCGGAAATGGATGGCGGCGGACAGATCGATCGGCCATCGCAATTCTGATAGCTGTAGCGCGGTGTCAGAGCGTATTGACTCGTCTTCAAGTCTTTCTTCTCCACGCCCTGCTCCTTCAAGAAAGCATTGATGACATTCATCTTGTCCACATTCTGCTGCTGGATCTCGGCAACGTTGTTACCGCCTTCTGTCACCACGCTCGCCGTAAACGTCGCGATATCGGAAGCACTCTCCATCTTCGCCTCACCACTCACTGTAAATGTCCGGTTCGGATAGGTCTGGTTGACAAAGCGGCCGTACTGATAGACATACCCTACCGCCGCCAATGTGAGGACAACCAGCGCTCCTGTTTTTACTTGTTTTAGAAAATCTTCAGACATAATGAAAAGATTAGGAATTTATCAAGAAAATCAAAGTCCCTGATTCTTTGGTTGACGGGCACGCCGAATAAGTTCGTCACGCAGTTGCTCGGCGATTTCTCGCGAGAGCCCCGGCAGACGCCCTTCTGCCCCGACACCGGTCATACCATATCGACTGACTACTGCGCTCGCACCAGCAGTCTGGACTTGTAAATCAGAAAGTCCGAAAATCCGAGCCAAAATTCCCCGATAGATATCGACATTCTGGATCCGATCATACGGAATGGTTACATATTTTTTGTAAATCACTCCGGATTCCTTGCGAAAACCGGTGTCTGTCAATTCATAACGATAGTAATGATACGTCAGTTTCGCCCACACGTAGCAAGCAATAATAATTATGGGGATGAGAATCCACAACCAATTCAAAAACCCGAAAGAAATCGCACTGTTCTCAACCCCGCCGCCAAGATCGGCATAGAACGCAGAACCCAGAAAAATCCACATCATCATCGGGATCAGAAGAAGCCCGATGTAATTCAAGAGAAAAATCCAAACTGCTCTAGAATCGAGTTGTTGCATAATTATACCGTCTATCTCAAAAAAATTAGGGGGCTCTCTGACCTCGGATACCATTATACCATACCTTGCGCGAGCGATGGCATCACCTTGGTGCCCTTGGAGAGAATCGAACTCCCATTGCCGGTTCCGAAGACCGGAGCTTTATCCATTAAGCTACAAGGGCATATTCTGCGGGCAGGGAAGCCAGATACTCCCCGCCCGAACGTCTGATATCATTCAGTCGGGCGGGTATCCACTGAGCTACGAGCGCTGCAAAGTAACATATTCAAACTACCGTACAACAGACGATACGTCAATGAAAAGTTGGAAGAAAAAAGCCCTCCCGGAGTTCCGGAAAAGGGCTTTTCAAGTTATTACATCTCTTTCCGGGGACAGGATCCTCCACCCCTGCCAGAGCAGCAGACTGGCGATGACAATCGCCACCGGGAACTCCAGGAAAAACCACGACGAGTCGCTCGTCATCTGATACGTGATGCCATTGCCGACCACCATCATCGATGAGGCGATATCACTCACGGTGTGCCAGATGTTGGCTGATAGGATCTTGTCCTTGCTTGCGTGCGCATGCGGCTCTCCGTCTCCATGCGTATGCTCTATTTTCAACGCCCAGAAAAGCGCGAGGAAAACCGCATTTACGAGGAGGCCGATAGCGGCGATAGACAGCAACAGCCAGCCTTCGATGATTTCCGGCACATCGCCCCGCCATAGCCGACCGCCTACCTGGTAAAAAATAGCGAGGGACGTGCCGATGAGGAACAGCCCCATCAGTATCTCAAGACGCCTCTTGTTCCGCTCGATCCGCTGTTCGGAGTGATAGAACCGGAACACGGAAAGAGCTCCGATCAGACCGATGCAGTAGCCAAGTGTATCGAACACCATATGCCAGGCATCGCTCGCAAGCGAGAGGCTCGCGGTCTGGCCGCTCCCCCAGAACTCCAGGCATGCCACGATGATGTAGAGGGTGATGGCATACGCATACACCTCCGCCTTGCACCGATAACATCCCTTATCATGCGTCACAGATAATCCGTGCCGCTCCCTGCACCACCGGAAATGCCCGTGTCGGATGGGCAGGAACTTCGATAACGTCTTCATCTGCCCCTCCTCTGCTCTACAGCGGTTGAAAAAGTATTCCCAAAGAACAACGTGGCACTCTACCACACTTCGGTATTATTATCAAGAACGACATGCCGAAAAATCTCTCTCCTCTTCTTTGTCGGTAAATACTACCAGCCGCTTGGAATAACGCTTGGAAGCCTTGTCCCACACTCCTTCACAGGTAATGAGATTCAGGTGCGCCTTCCCATCATCCGAACTGAACACGTCCAAAGCATCCGCATCCGGATCGAAGCTCCGGCTCTCACGAACCACAAAAGACGAGATTCCGCTTTTTCATCTTCGATAGAGATGTTGTCCCACTTCAACTTATGTGAGTCATCGAATACCAATGATGTTCTCCTTTTTGGGAAGAGAGTCCGCCTGGAAAGCTTCTGAAAAGAACTGCTTTCGCTGCTCCAGGGCTTTCTCTATGAGAAACAGCTGGTCTCTGCGGATGGGAGGCAGATTGTCCAGTGAACAGAATCTGGCTTCGCTCACCTCTCCTGATGCGACGAACTCTCCCCCGATATAGGTTCCGATATAGGAAATATCCAGGCGCGCCGTCTCCCTGTCCGTCCGCACCTTCATCCTCCAATCGATGCTCACAGTGAATCCGGATTCTTCCTTGATTTCCCTCGCCAGCGCTTCCTTGGGATGCTCCTTTCCGTTCATATAGCCTCCGGGCAGGCTCCAGGCCGTCTGCCGATAGGTATGTCTGAACACCAGTACCTCATTTTTCTCATTGAAGATAAGTCCGGTCACCCCGACAAGAAACTGATCCTGGAACATCCGAATGATATTCAGCTGAAAATGCTTGGAAAAATTGAGTTTTTTCCACAGATCAAGCAGCAATCCTTTCATAGGGAATCTTCATCTAAAGCGATGTTTCCGGAATTGACCTTGAGCTTCTGATTCTCAAGCTCGAGTTCATGATTGCGCTTTGCGATTTCAATAATTTTTTTCTGCTCATTCTCAAGGCTATCCTCCAGTTCCCGGATGATGAGATTCGCCTTGCTCCTCTGGCGCAAATGGTAGAACGAGAAGAAAAGCAACGCGATACCGATCGGGAAAATCAGGATGAACGACAGTGGGACATTTTTCGTTATGGTGAAGAAATGGAGGGGAACCGGCTCGGTGTTGGTAGTAACGAGAAATGTCAGCCCCATGACAACCAGCACGACGACAATAAACATTTTCATATGAAAGAGAGAAGGAATTACTATCTACAGTATATCATCTCTCTTCTGAAGATAATAGCTTGCAAGTATTATGC
>JBAQCV010000026.1:0-10714 GCA_049294475.1 Candidatus Moraniibacteriota bacterium
CACAGCATCAGAACTGTTTTTCCCGCGCTCATATCCCGACCAGAACGCCGCGCCGATGAGAAATAACACGAGGAAAAACAGGAAAGCTCGCTTGAAGAGCCTGTGTCCGCGCTCGTATCTGAGCGCCTGTTCCGACGACGCATCCTCTTGTGGCGGCATAAGCGGGAGAGTTTCCATACGAAATGTTCCTGAGATCATTATTCTACGCGTGGCAGCGGCTTGCCCCGATATTTCCAGAAATACTGGATGGCGCTCAGGATATGATACCAAGTCAGGCGATTGAAGAGCAGCGAGCCGAGAAATCCTCCCTTGGCGCTGCCTTTGCCATGATAGTGATAGACGACCGCTTCCGGATAATAGACGACTTTGTACCCGTTGTCCCAGAAGCGCCGGCACCAATCGACGTCTTCCATATACATATAGAAACGCTTGTCCATCGGGCCGACCCGCTCTGCGGCATCCCGAGAGACAAGTATCGCCGAACCCATCACCCAATCGGCACTCTTCGGCATCCGCTTGTCATAGTCCGCCATGACGAACCAATCCAGATGACGCTTCGCGAACGGCAATTGCCCGAGCCAGGTGCGCCGATACAGGATGGTGAGCGGTCGATAGAAGCGGAAACAGCTCGGCTGGAGCGTCTCATTGAAATTGAGCTGTTTCGGGCTCAGCATCCCGATGCCCGGATGCGCTTTCAGGTATCCGAGCAGCTTCGTGACGGCGCCTCGCGTCAGGATGATATCGCTGTTGATGAGGAAGATGTATCTCCCTCTCGCTTCTTCGAGAGATCTGTTGACCATCGTCTTGAAACCGACATTCTCCGCGAACGGGAAGAACCGTATGTGCGGAAATTCTTCCCGCATCAGCATCTCGGTCGCTTCTTCGGTCGCGCTGTCGGTGACCAGCACCTCATAATCGATACCGGCACCCTCCATATGCTCGACAATCGACCACAGACACAGCCGGAGGAGTTCCGGACTCCGGTATCCGTTGATGGCGATGGTGAGTTCCTTCATTTCCATACCCCGCTGTTATGGATTGAGCGAGTTCCTGAACAGTTCATGAATCCGATCGTAATTGTCACCGCGCGGCAGGAGAATATAGCCGGTTTCTTTGGTCTGAGGCGGATTGTAGAGCAGACCTTCTTCAGAATTCTCGAGCACTTTCTGGTTGATCTGATTCGTATCCCCCGCTTTCTGATAGAGATCGAAGAGGCGCTTCAGCTCCCACGCCTCCATATTGGTACTCGTGTTGTTCCCGAGGCTATCCAGCATGGCATTGATCTTGGAAAAATCAGCCAGTGTTCCGAGGCTCAAAGCCTTGGCTTTGATGAGCTTGATTACTTCCTGCTGTCGGCGGGCACGATCAAAATCGCTGGATGCGTACCGGGCGCGCGCATAGCAGAGAGCCTTGTCGCCATCGAGCAGATTCTCTCCGGCTGGCAGCTTGAAATCACCGCCGCACTCGAGCTCGGCGATGTCCTCCTGGGTCATCTTTTCGAAACACAGCGGGTAGCGTTTCGGATTGGCATAGTACGTTCCGTTTTTCCGCTGTATCCGCTTCTCCTCATAATTTCCCGCAAAAACCGTGTATTTCACCCCATCGCAGCGCTTTTCAAGACCGCGGAACTGCAATCCTTCCTCGAACGGCTGATCGAGATTGATGGTGATGCCTCCGATGGCATTGACGAGATCCCTGAAGCCCTGGAAATTGATCGTGACCGCATACGGGATATCGAGGCCGGTGATCTCTCCGACGATCGTCCGCATATCTTCCATACCGCCCCGATGGAGCGCACGTTCCTCGCCGAGCGCGTAGACGGCATTGATCTTGCGCTGTTCCTCGCGGCCCGGTACCTTCACATAGAGATCTCGCGGGATCGAGATGAGCGACGCGCGCGTCGTATCCTGATCATCCTGTTTCGGATGGAGAGAAAGCACCATGATCGTATCGGCGAGCGATCCGCCCCCGACAGCGCCTTCTCCGCGCATACCGATGAGGAGGATATTGATACGCCCGTCACTCTCGCCATCCAGCGTATCCTTCGCGCCTGGCAGAGACTTCACGAGGCTCTTGAAAATATTGGCGTTGCCTCCGGAGATCTTGTTGAGCGTGACGCCCGTTTTCCATGCGAACGCTCCTCCCGCGATACAGAGAAGCACCAGAAAAAAACCGGCGATACGCCATGCGCGATGTTTCCTCGGCGTTTCTCCTTGGGCGGAGTGCCCCTCTGTCTTCTTGAAAAAGACCATAATATGAGATAAAAAAAATTACCTGTGACTACGGTGCTGTTGCCGGCTTGATTCAAGGGGTGATAGTGTCGTACGCCTGAAGAAGGGCCTGGGCGCTTCCCTGCCAAGAATAGCGCCTGAGACGCTCTTTTCCTGCCGATCGGAGCGCCTGTCTCTTCTTCTGGTCAATAGAGAGAGTATACAGTTTTTCCGCGCAACTGGCAATACTGACGGGATCGAAATAGAGCGCTGCTTCTCCGCCCACTTCGCGGAGACTCGGGATATCCGCAGCCGCTACCGGAACGCCCTGGCTCATCGCCTCCAGCATCGGGATGCCGAATCCCTCATAGAGTGACGGCACTGCGCATATGGTCGCGAGGCGTACCACGCGCGGCAGATCTTGCTGCTCGATGAATCCTGGAAATACCACTGCGGCGTCGAGATGGTGCGTGGCGATAGCCTGCTGGATATGCGTGTCGGTATGATGGGCATCGCGATTGCCGACCAACACCAATCCCATATCCGGCAGCCGCTTGCGCAAGGCAGCGAACGCATTGATGAGAAACGGGATATTCTTGCGCGGCTGCAGCGTCCCGACAGCGATGATGAACTTTTCTGGCAGGTGGTATTTCTCCCTGATGGCGCGATCACTTGCCGGATCTTCCGGGATGCTTTCGAGAAACTCCTCTCCTATCGCATTCGGTATCACGGTTATCTTTGCGCTGTCGATACCGTAATATCTGACGATCTCATCTTTGGTGAATTGCGACGGAGCGATGATGAGCGCGGCCCTCCGGAGCGAGCGCGGTATGAGCAATGATAAAAACAGGCGGTCAGTCCAACCGATGAGTGCCGGATGCGCGCGAAAAGACACGTCATGGATGTGCACGGCTATCCCGGTCCGGCGCGGCGAACACAGCGGCAGGATATACTGCGTGTGGAATACGTCTATCGCATTCTGAAAAAGATAGTTTGGAAGCGTCCAGAGATTCCATACGAAACGGTTCCTGGCCGCAAGCGTGACAATCTCGACGTTCTGCCGTCCCGCGCATCCGAGATTTCCGGCAAGCATCGCGATTCTTTCGGCGTCTGTCTCATCGGTCAATAGCACATACCGGTTATCGTGGTCGAGTTTCAGCACCTCTTTCGTCAGGTGAAAAAACACCATCTCGTCTCCGGTGCGCTTTTTCCCCAACAAGCGTATATCGATGGCGATCGTTTTTTCAATCTTGGTCATAGGAGATCTCAGGAGTAATCAGCAAAAATGCCATACAGGCGAAGAACCAGCCGAGCAACAATCCGGAGTTGAAAAGATTGAACATCGTTATGGCGATGGCCGTGGAAACGAGTATCAGCCCGAGAGAAGAACGCTTCCTGAAGGCGAGATACAGCCACTTGCCTACAAGACCGAACCAGAAAACCGTGAAGGCGAGCAGTCCGACGAGTCCTGCGCCGAGCCATATTTCAAGAAAGATATTGCTGGCATTCAGCCCCGCTCCACGACCGTCCGTTCCCAGATATACCGAAATCACGCCGAATCCGATACCGAGATACCGATGTTCCTTCAGGATATCGGCGACGTTTCCGTATATATCCTGACGGATACGCACATTCGGATCATCGCGGAATATCTCCGTCACATATATCCCGCCCGCCCGTTTCGTCGCGATATCTTCGAGACGGATATGCTCGCAACCATACGCGGTGAGCGCATCCAGGGAATCTATCCTGTCAGGAAGAGAGGCTTCTCTCTCGCATGCGACGGTTATCTCCTGTTCCCCGGAAGAGATGCTCTTGCTGCGATCGAGCAGATCGAACGGACTCAGTCCCGCCGCGTACACCAGAAATACCGCGACCACGAACGGGATACCGACAAAAAATTTCACGAAAACGGCTCTCTTCAGGATCTGCGTATTCCGCCACCACAGCGCGTCGAAAATACCTCTCTGCCATCCGAAGATGACGAATGTCGCCGCTATTCCCGCACATGCCGCTAGCCACGCGCTCCGGCTGACCGTCAGGATGAGCGCCGTGAAACCGAAAAACAAGAGGATGGAAAAAATGATGCGCGCCGTTCTGATCGGTACATATTTCGAGACAAGCGATGGTGAGACTATGAGCGCGCCCAGTGCCGTGACTATGACCGCCAGATACCCGCCGAGCCAGTCCGCCTCCGCAAAGGTCGCGTTGGGACGTCCGGCCATCACTTCCAGGCTTTCTCTGCCGGAAAGGAACAGGATGTTCTGCAGTATGGCATAACAGGAGACGACCAGAAAAGAGGAGAAAAGGAACGGGAGCAGCATGCGCGCGTCATCAGTCGAGCGCACGAAGATGCGACAGACGAGATACAGGGCGATGAAGGAAAACAGGATAGCGCTCAATTTCACAGCCATGGCCCGGTCATCGCTTGCAGACGCGGAAACCATCGAGCTTATCCCGAGAACGATCAGCAGGATATCCCAGATATTCGGTACGAACTGTTCCACAGGAAATCGTTTGAGCGCCAGACGCACGAGAAGCGCCAATATGATCAGGACCAAGAGCCACTGATACGGGCGCACTGAAATCCCGAAACTCTCAGGAGCGATACTGATTATCTCATACGGCAGCATCCCGATCATGAGGAGAAACGCCCACCCCGGACGATACAGCGCAAAGAGAAAACCGACGAACGAGAAGAAGATGAGATCGATCGTATCGAGTGGCAATGTTCCCGTAAAGGAAAGCATGATCAATACGGTCCCGGCGAACATATTGAACAGCACTAGCGAGAGCTTGTTCATACTCCATCCGAATGGCACGCGAACATCGGAAAACATAGATTATTCCAAAACAGCTAATGTTTTTTCCACGAAGCTTCTCCAGCTGAATTGTACCGCCTGAGAGGCGCTTCGGGCAATAAGCGATTCGCGGAGCACCCCATCCGCGAGCAACCGCTCCATCTGTGCTGCCATCTCTTGGATATTTTTTGGATTAACATATAGTACGGTATCCCCGCCTACTTCCGGTAACGATGAAGCATTCGATGAAAGTACGGGCACTCCCATACGCAGCGCTTCGAGCACTGGCAGACCGAACCCCTCATAGAGAGACGGATAAACAAAGAACAGTGCACCTCTGTAGAGAGCCGGCAGATCCTCATCTGGGACGAATCCGAGTAGTTTCACTTTTTCCTGCAATCCCAATTCTTCCACGAGGTCTCGCACATCTGTCGCAAGCGCATTTGTCTTCTCAAAAATCTTCCCAGAAATAACCAATGGCGGAATGACTGCATTGTCCTGATTCCTGATTCCTCCCGCCTGCCGGACGGGCAGGGATTCCTGGTTTTTCGCATACAACAGCGCGTAGGCTCGTAACAGCGTCTCCGCGTTCTTGCGCACTTCCAATCCTCCGCCGTGATAGATATAGCCGGAGCGGAGATCGTATTTCTTCAGGATATCCGCGACTGTTTCAGGAGCAATAGCTCGGGAGAATCGCGGCGCGACATCGAGATACGCCACCGATATCTTTTCGGCAGGAATCTGCAATTCGCGTACGAGATCGCTTTTCGTGTGTTCCGATATCGCCAGGATGTGATCGGCCGTACGGATCCCTCGCTCGATGGCTTTCCAATAGAACGCTTGGCGCATATTGCCCCGGTACTCCGGGAACAGTCTCGGGATGATATCGTGCACCACCATCACGTGCTTTTGTACCGACGATGTCCGTTGAGCGATGCGTGATGCCGGAAATACGGTCGATGACTGATAGAGGCTCAAGAAGACATCGCAGCCGTCTGTCACCGCCTCGTGCGCCACCTGTTTTTCCCACAGCGCTTTCCTGATCAGATCATCGCGTTTCCAGACAGGCAGAAACGTGCGCGTATGAAAATTCTCCGGCAATATGAAATCGAATTTCGGTTCCTCCTCGCAGTACAAAAAGAATTCCGAATTTTGATATTTGATATTTGAACTTTGACATTCCGCTAATTCCTTCAAGAAATTAGCGGTTACCTGCCCTATCCCCGTCCCGGGCTTGCGTAAAAATGAAGCGTTGATGCCGATGTTCATAATGCTTCCAGTATACCAAGGAATGAAAAAACCACGAACTATCGACAGGGAATTGCCAATACCAGCCGTTTTTTGTACAATAGTACGTATTAACATGCGTATCATTTTCTAAGGCTTCACTATGGGTCAATCGAAAGCAAGGACGGTCGCTGTCGTCGGCCTCGGATATGTCGGATTGCCACTCGCCGTACGGGCCAAAGAACGCGGCTACACGGTAATCGGTTTCGATACGGATGAGAAAAAAGTCGCGCTCCTCCAACAAGGCAAGAGTCCCATCAAAGACGAATTCCTCGAAAAGAATCTGCCACAATACCCTTTCGATGCGACCGACGATCCGAAGAAACTCGCACTGGCCGATATCATCCTCATCTGCGTGCCGACTCCGGTCGATGAGCATTTTTATCCGGATCTTGCGCCAGTCATCTCCGCTTCCACGCTCATCGCCAAGCATGCTAAAAAAGGTGCGCTCGTCGTCCTCGAATCCACGGTCAATCCTGGGGTGAGTGAAGAAATCGTCAAGCCGATTTTTGAAAAAGCCGGCTTCGTCATCGGCAAGGATATCTATCTCGCCCACTGTCCGGAGCGCATCAATCCCGGCGATCCAAAATGGAACGTCACCAACATCCCGCGCGTTGTCGGATCGTTTGACGAGACCGGACTGGATATGGCCCATGATTTCTATGTCTCGATCATCGATGGAGAGATCCGCAAGATGCGCTCTATCCGCGAGGCGGAAGCGGTCAAGATCGTCGAGAATTCCTTCCGCGATATCAACATCGCGTTCGTCAACGAACTCGCGCGATCTTTCGATGTGCTCGGCATCGATGTGAAAGACGTCATCTTGGGTGCGGCCACCAAGCCGTTCGCCTTTATGGCGCATTATCCTTCGTGCGGCGTCGGCGGACACTGCATCCCGGTGGATCCGTATTATCTCATCGAGCGCGCCAAACGATCCGGCTTCGATCACAAGTTCCTGAAAATCGCGCGAGAGATCAACAACAGCATGCCGGCATACACCGTGGAGCTCCTGCAGGACGCCCTGAATACCGCCAAGCTGCCGCTCAATGGATCGAGCATCGGCGTGCTGGGACTGGCATACAAGGCGAACATCGACGATCTGCGCGAATCTCCGGCATTCAAGATCATTGAACACCTGAAGCAACACCATGCTAGCGTGGAAACATTCGATCCGCATGTTGCAAGCCGTTCGACAGCGAAGTCCCTGGAAGCGCTCCTCGAGAAATCCCAGGCGCTCGTGCTCGTGACCGATCATCAGGAATTCAAGGCAGCGATCACTCCGGCACTCCTCAAGCAGCATGGGATCATGGTGATCATCGACGGCAAGAACTGCCTCGACAAGCAACTATTCGAAAAATCAGGTATTATCTATAAAGGCATCGGCCGCTAATCCTCTTATTGACACTGTTGTTATGTTCTCGATCCTCAAATTGATCATCTGGCTGGCTGGCGTCGCCGTTATCGCCTATTTCGCGCTGCCCTATTTCGGCTACGAGGTAAATCTGAATTACTGGAACGATCGCAAGGCGGCCTGCCAGGAAAAGCTCCAGCAGTGTCAGAAAGACCTGATCAAAGGCGGTATTGAAGGTGCCAGAGAAAACTGCGATTTCCAATGCATCAATCCCAAGCTGCTTATCGAGAAGCAATAGGTCCATAATCATCATTTCGATATTTGATTTTTAAATTTTGATGTAGCTATTATGCGTCTCATCGTCAACCTGCCGGCATTCAATGAGGAGGAAAAGATTGGTGGCACCATCAAGCGCATCCCCCGTCAGATCGGGGGCATCGATGAGATTCTCGTCCAGGTGATCGATGACGGATCAACGGACCGGACCATCGAAGTGGCAAAGGCAGCCGGAGCGGATTTCGTCTATTCGAACGGCATCAATCGCGGTGTCGGCAAGACATTCCGCGCTGGCGTGGAACGGTCGCTCGAAAACGGCGCCGACATAATGGTGAATATCGATGCCGATGGACAATTCGATCCGCTGGATATCACAAAGCTTCTCCGCCCCATATTGGCCGGCCAGGCCGATATGGTCAGTGCAGACCGGTTTTCATCGCATAAAGCCAAAAATATCCCGTGGATCAAGGATGTTCTCAACCGTTTCGCTGCCGATATCATCGGGCGTTTCATGAATACCGAGATCTCCGACCTCACCTGCGGCTTCCGTGCTCACAGCCGCGAGACATTACTCCGCCTCAACCTCCCCGGCGATTATACCTACACGCAGGAAGTCATCATCGACGCGCTCGGAAAGAATCTCAAGGTGCTCTGGATACCGGTCGAGGTGACGTATTTCGAAGGCCGCAAATCTCGTGTCGTCAAGAGCATCGCGAGCTACGTCAGCAACAGCTCCCGCATCATCCTGAAAGCGGTGCGTGATGTCCGTCCGATGAAATTTTTCGGCATCCCCGGATTGTTCCTGATCCTGCTTTCCATGGCGGTATTCATCGGCTTCCTGTTCTTTTATTTCCAGGACTTCAAGATTTCTCCCTATCGCAACTATCTCCTGTTCTCGGCGATCACGTTTCTCATCGGCCTGCAATTTTTCGTCTTCGCGCTCATCGCCGATATGATCAAGTCCAACCGCAAACTCACCGAGGATCTGATGTATCTCTTGAAGAAAGAGAAATACAAGCAATAATATGAGGATTCTCTTCATCTCCCGCGCCTATCCTCCGGTGCAAGGCGGCATCGAGAACCAGAACTACGAGCTTTCGGTCTGGCTTCCGAAATATGCGGCGATGAGGACAATCGCCAATCGTAAGGGGAAAAAATTTCTGCCGTTTTTTCTCCCCTACGCCCTGCTCTGCGCCCTCTGGAATATGCGGACATACGATGTTCTGCTGCTCGGTGACGGCGTGCTCGGTATCGTCGGCTGGTGCGTGAAGCGCTGCTATCCGGAAAAAACCGTCGTCTCCATCTTGCACGGCCTCGATCTGACATTCAAAAGCGCTTTGTACCAGAGTTTCTGGGTGAAGCGATACCTCCCCTCGCTCGATATGCTGATCGCCGTAAGCGAAGCAACGCGCGCCGCCGCCATAGCGAAAAATATCCCTGAAGGAAAAATCATCATCATCCGCAATGGCGTCGAAACAGAAGCATTCCAGGGAACGTATGAGAGAACGGCCCTGGAAAAACTGCTCGGGGAGAATCTCGATGGTACATACGTCCTCCTGACCACCGGCCGTCTCGCCAAACGCAAAGGAGCGGTATGGTTCATCCGCGAAGTCCTGCCAAAGCTGCCAGCATCCGTCATCTATGTGCTTGCCGGCACGGGACCGGAAGAGGCGAATATCAAAGCCGCTATACGGGAAACTCGAACGGATACGCAAGTCAGGATGCTGGGCCGCGTCACCGACGCAGTGCGCAATATGCTCCTCAATACCGCCGATATCTTCATCCAGCCGAATATCCGCGTCCAAGGCGATATGGAAGGATTCGGCATCGCGGTCATCGAAGCGACCGCCTGCAAACGACCGGTCATCGCCTCGGATCTCGAAGGGCTGAAAGATGCCATCTGCCATAACGAAAGCGGCATCCTCGTCGAACCGGAAAATCCAGAGGCTTTCGCAACAGCCGTCCGCTCGCTTCTAGGGAATGAGAGTGAACGTCGCGCCCTGGGAGAACGGGCGTTCCGATATACCGAAACGCATTATCATTGGAATATCATCGCGCGGCTCTATATCGAAACCTTGGACAGACTGATCAAACAAACGAAATAGCGTATGTATCTCATCAGCGCATCTCTTTTTTTCATCGCTACCGGCATACTCCTGTTCCTGCCGGGTTGGATCGTGCTGCGGATGTTTTTCGACAAGCGAAAATCATTTCTCCCGTTCGAGACGCTGATATTCTCTTTCGGTATCAGTATCGGGCTCATCGATTTCCTCATGATAGCGCTCGGTACAGCAGGCATCATGCTCGACATGTTCTCGCTGTCTGTCGGGATAGCCATATCTCTCATCGTGCTCTCGGCGATAGCATTCGCGATGCGCCGGTTGAGAAAAAGCGGAAGCTCAACGATCGAGGAAAACAGTCATTCATTCTCTTTCAACAAGCGGCAAGGATGGCTTTTCATCATCATGATCGCGCTCACGATACTCATCAAGGTGATCTACCTCACGCATGCGGTGCTGCCGACGGCGACCGATCTCGGCCACCATATGTATTGGTCCAAGCTCATCGCGACGACCGGGATGCTGCCTCTGTATGCCAAACAGGAAATCATGACCGGTGCGGACAGCTCCTACCAGCTGACTGCCCCGCAGCCGATCGCGGACTTCATCGTCGGCGAGCATCTGCCATTTGCAGCCATCAGTATCTTCACCGGTCTGGATTTTTTCTCCGCGTTTCCGGTCATCCTGCTGCTCCTCATCAATATGTTGGGTCTCATCGCGCTGTGTATG
>JBAQCV010000027.1:0-5789 GCA_049294475.1 Candidatus Moraniibacteriota bacterium
ACGTCGCTCCGTGACCGGGTGAAGAGCTATTACCCAACGAAGCGAGTGAAGAGAAAGCTTACTTTCGCTTCCGAGCGCAGTGCCGGTAACATCGGGTCAGTGCCCCGCGATTTTTCGCGGGGCAGACAAGCTCTGCTTGTTTGCGATGCGGGGTCTGCCCAGCAGTGCGATACCCGTTATTTTTCCCGTGATATCGCCGAGACGCGCGGTCCGAAAATCACGCGGATGCTCGAGCAGGTGCGTTTTGTCGCGTACCGCACGACGGACTCCGTCCTCGAAGCGCTGATCCTCGAATCCAATCTGATCAGGGAACATCAGCCGCCGTACAATACCGATGCCAAGGATGACAAGAGTTACAGCCACGTCGTCATCACGGAAGAGCGGTTTCCGCGCGTGCTCATCGTGCGCGGCCGTGATATCGAGCAGAAACAATTTACCGATCCGGTGCGATACATATTCGGACCGTTCCCGCACGGTATGCAATTGCGCGAGGCGATGAAGATCATCCGCAAGCTGTTTCCGTTTCGCGATCGTTGTGTCCCATCTGAAGAATTGTCTGAAGCACGGCAGCACGATGCCAAGCCGTGTTTCAACAGGCAACTCGGGCTCTGCCCGGGAGTGTGCACGGGGGAGATCACGGCGCGCGAGTATGCGAAGACAATGCGTCTTATAGAGCTCTTCTTCACAGGGCGGAAAAGCACCATCGTGAGGCAGCTCGAGCGCGAGATGAAAATAGCCGCGAAAAATCTGGCGTTCGAACGCGCGAACGAGATCAAGAAGACGCTGTTTGGCCTCAAACATATCCAGGATATGGCATTGGTGAAAAATGAATCAGGAATCCCCGCCCGGCCGGACGACGGGATGAATCAGGAATCATGGAACGGAAGAGTCGAGGCGTATGATGTGGCGCACCTGGGAGGAGACGCGAGCGTGGGGGTGTTGGTTGTCCTGCAAGATGGGATAGCGGACAAGGCATCTTACAGAAAATTCATCCTGCGCGGCAGACACGATGGCAACGACCTGACGGCGCTCGCAGAGATCCTGAAACGCCGTCTGAAACATACGGAGTGGCCGCTGCCGGATATCATCGTGGTGGATGGTGGAGAGCTGCAGCTCGGTGCGGCGGAAAAAATACTGCGTGACGCGAAACTTACGATTCCGATCGTCGGCGTGGTGAAGAATGCCAAACATCAGCCACAGCGGCTCATCGGACCGGAGTCGCTCATCAAACGTTTCAAAAAAGAAATTCTTCTGGCAAATAGCGAAGCGCATCGTTTCGCCATCACCTTCCACCGCAAGCGCCGCGACAAGGCGCTTTTGCCAGCGTGACGGAGCTCTTTACAGTATCTCGAAAAGAGAGTATGCTGGGAAACAATCGTATCTTTTTCAGACATACTTTACAGATAGCAGGCGTCTTATGCCAGAGAAAAAGTCGGTGATCGAGATCCGCGGCGCGCGCGTCAATAACCTGAAGAACGTGAATGTCGATATTCCGCGTGATGCTCTCGTTGTCGTGACCGGACTGTCCGGTTCGGGGAAATCTTCTCTGGCGTTCGATACTCTTTTCGCGGAAGCGAATCGGCGCTATGTCGAGTCGCTTTCTTCGTATGCGCGCAATTTCCTTGACGGCTTCGACAAGCCCGACGTCGATGCCATCCACAACCTCTCGCCCGCGATTTCCATCGATCAGAAGAGCGTCTCGCGCAGTCCGCGCTCGACGGTGGGCACGATGACGGAGGTCTACGACTATCTGCGAGTCCTCTTCGCCAAGCTCGGCGTGCCGCACTGTCCGCAGTGCGGCAAGCGTCTCGCGCGCAAGAGCGTGCGGCAGATACTCGACGAGATACTGCTGCTGCCCGACAAGACGCCGCTCGCGTTCATCGCGTACAGCCAGATGCTCGCCGAGAAGACCGAGCGTGAGGCGCTCGCGCTCATCAATACCTGGGGCTACGTGCGGGTGCTGTTCCATGGGAAGCTTGTGCCGATCGCCGAAGCGGTGGCGCTCGCGTCCGCTACGGACATCTCCGATATAGCGGTCGTTGCCGATCGTCTGACGCTCGATCTCGCCCGTCCCGACAAGGAGCGCATCTTGGATTCGCTGCAGACCGCATTCCGCGTGGGGCAGGGGACGCTTCTACTCCGTATCAACGGTGAGGGCGAAGAGCGCGTGTACAACGAAGAATACCGTTGCGAGGAATGCCATATCGGATTGCCGGAATTCACGCCGGGCTGTTTTTCCTTCAACAATCCCGAGGGAGCCTGCGAGAAGTGCGCCGGTCTCGGCGTGACGCTGGAATTCGATCCGGAACTCGTCATTCCCAACAAGAATCTTTCGCTTTCCGAAGGAGCGATCCGCCCGTGGAGCAAGATGAACGGTGAGCGTCACAGCGGACAGGGGCCGATGCAGTGGCTCCGCGATGCGAGCCGACGGCACAAATTTTCGCTCGATGCGCCGGTGAAAAAACTCGCTGCCAAGCATTTCTCTCTCATACTCTACGGAGAAGGGGGCGCGCAGGAAGACGCTTTCCCCGGAGTGATCGCGCTTTTGGAAAAGAAATATCGCGAGACGAAATCGGATCATCTGCGAGCCGATATCGAGGCCTATATGCTGACCAAGCCGTGTCCTCTCTGCGAGGGGAAGCGCCTGAAGGCCTCGTCGCTCGCCGTGAAGATAGAGGGGCTGTCCATCAATGATCTCGTGGCGCAAAGCACGGAGAAATTCCTGGAGATGCTCAAGCCGCTTCGTGAGAAATTCCTGAAAACAGGAGAAAAAAAAATGATCGACCCGCTGTTCCGCGAGATGGAGATGCGTTTGCGTGCCGTGGAAAAAGTGGGGCTCGGCTATCTCGAATTATCGCGCGGCGCCGATACGCTGTCCGGAGGAGAGGCGCAGCGCATCCGCCTGTCTGTACAGATGAAATCCGGGCTTTCCGGCATCATCTATGTCTTGGATGAACCGTCGATCGGGCTGCACAGCCGCGATACGGAGCGGCTGATCAACGCGCTCGAAGACCTGCGGACGGCGAACAATTCCCTGGTGATCGTCGAGCATGACGTGGCGATCATGCGCCGGGCGGACTATATCATCGACCTGGGGCCGGGAGCCGGCAGCGAAGGCGGCGAAATCATCTTTGCCGGGACGCCGGAAAAGCTGATGCGTTCGAAACTCTTGACCGGCGAATACCTCTCCGGCAGACGCAGCATATCCGACAAGAAGAAAGCGCGCCGTCTGAGCGAGGAAGCGATCACCATTCATGGCGCGACGGAGCACAATCTGAAAAATGTCGACGTGAAGATCCCTCTCGGGATGCTCGTCGCGGTCTCCGGCGTGTCGGGATCCGGCAAATCGAGTCTCGTGCACGATATCCTGTCGCGGGCGCTGTCGAAACACTTCTATCATGCCAAGACCGAGCCGGGCGCGCACAAGAAAATCGAAGGACTGTCGAATATCGACAAAGTGATCGCCGTGACCCAGGATCCGATCGGCCGGACACCGCGATCGAACGCGGCGACGTATACCGGCGTCTTCAGCCTGATCCGCGACCTGTTCGCGACGACGACGGAAGCCGAGCGCGAGAAATATTCCGCAAGCCATTTCAGCTTCAACATGCGCGGCGGCCGCTGCGAAGCGTGTCAGGGCGGCGGATTCAAGAAGATCGAGATGTATCTCCTGCCGGATGTCTATGTGCCGTGCGAGGTCTGTCAGGGGACGCGGTACAATGCGAAAACGCTTTCGATCGAATACCGCGGGATGAGTATCGCGGCCGTGCTCCGCATGACGGTCACGGAGGCGCGGCGGTTTTTCCTGGACCAGCCGATGATCGAGGAGAAGCTGCGCGTGCTCGAGGAAGTGGGCCTGGGGTATCTCGTGCTCGGGCAGAGCGCGACGAATCTCTCCGGCGGCGAGGCGCAGCGTATCAAGCTCGCGACGGAACTGGCGCGTAAATCGACCGGCAAGACGCTCTACATCCTCGATGAGCCGACGATCGGGCTGCACTTCGAAGACGTGCGGCGCCTGCTCGAAGTGCTCGAAGCGCTGACGGACAAGGGCAACTCGGTACTCGTCGTGGAGCACAATCTCGATGTCATCCGCTCCTCTGACTGGGTGCTGGAACTCGGTCCGGACGGCGGCGCGCGCGGCGGCGAGCTCATTTTCTCCGGTCCGCCGGAGAAGCTGAAAAGCTGCAAGCGCTCGTTCACGGCGAAGTATCTATAATTTTTTTTCAAAAAATCTCTTTTTCTCAGAATCGAAAGCATCCCGGAAGTTTTTAGATGAACCGCGCCGAAGAGGTTTCGCCACATGGTTCCCTAAAAAACTTCCGGAATCCTTTCGACAATGCGCTGCTATTTCAACATATGAGCTATCTTCTGGGAAAAAATATCGTGGTGACGGTGACGTATTATGACGTGTTCGATATGCCGCTTTCGGCGTTCGAGATATGGAAGCATCTGATGACGCAGGATGCCGGGGACGGACACGGGGAGCCGTGCACGCTCGGCGATGTCGTCAGATTTCTGGCATCGGGACAGCTCGATGCGAAGATTAGCGAGAAAAACGGCTTCTATTGCCTGCACGGGCGCGCCGGTCTCGTAGCAGGGCGTATCCGGGCGGAAAAGATATCCGCTTCGAAACTGAAACGGATGCGGGGCCTGGCGAAACTCCTCGCGTGCATCCCGTATCTCCGGATGCTTGGCGCTACCGGGAGCCTCGCTATGAAGAACAGCGGGCGGGAAAGCGATTGGGATATGTTCGTCGTCATGCGATCCGGGAAAATCTGGATCGGGCGGACCATGCTGACCGGATTCCTCCATCTCATAGGGAAACGGCGGCATGGGGACAAGATACGGGATCGCGCCTGCCTCAATTATTTCGTGACGGATGACAATCTGGAAATCGGCACCAAAGACCTTTTTTCCGCCCATGAATACCGTTTTTTTATCCCGCTCCTGAACTTCCGTCTGTTTCAGGTCTTCGAACTGAAGAATCGCTGGATTGCGGGATATCGCCCGAATTTCGCGTTGACGACGCTGCCGAGCCTGTGGACCGTGGAGGAGGGCTCATGGTCGGCGCGTATCCGACAGACTCTCGAGCGCGTTTTTGATGCCTGCGATCTCGAACGATGGCTTGCTTCCTGGCAGCAGGAAAAGATCCGCCGCAATCCGAAGACAGCGACGGACGGAAGCCTGATCGAAGCGCATGACCGCGCCCTGATCTTCCTGCCGCATCCCCAAGGACCGCGCGTTTTCGAGAAGTTCAAGGAGCGCCTGAGCGCCTGAAACCCTCCGTCTCAGCCGAAAGTATGGTATACTAGGGGCACAAAATACAAACAAATGCCGAAATTCCTCTATACCGCGAAAAATATCACCACCGGCGAGAATTCCGGCGGTGAAATAGAAGCCAAAGACGAAAAGACGCTGGCCGGCGATCTCCGGGAGCGCGGGTTCCTGCTCACATCGCACAAGGAACTGGAGGCGGCGAAAACCATCGACATCAGGTTTTTCGACCGTTTCATATCGGTGCCGCTCAAGGAGAAGATGGTGTTCACGCGGAACCTGGCGGTCATGGTTTCATCCGGGCTGACCGTGTCTCGCGCCATTCACAATTTGAGCGTGCAGACGAAGAACAAGAGGTTCAAGAAGATCCTCCTCGGCATCTATGACGACGTGCAGGGCGGCAAGATGCTTTCGGAAGGCATGGCGCAACATCCGGGAGTGTTCAATGAGCTGTTCGTCAATATGGTCGGTGTCGGCGAAGTTTCCGGCAACCTCGAAGAAGTGCTCGGTATCCT
>JBAQCV010000028.1:0-2329 GCA_049294475.1 Candidatus Moraniibacteriota bacterium
GGAGGATACCGAGGTGACGCTCGCCGAAATAGAGAAGAGGTTCGGAGCGGAAATCGCCTATCTCATCGACGGCGTCACCAAACTCGGAAAGATCAAGCTGCGCGGAACGAAAGAGGAATACTATCTCGAGAATCTGCGGAAGATGTTCCTCGCTATGGCGCAGGATATCCGCGTCGTCATCATCAAGCTCGCCGACCGGCTCCACAATATGCGCACGCTCGAGCATCTCCCTCCAGACAAACGCGAACGCATCGCCAGAGAAACCATGGAGGTGTACGCCCCTATCGCCAACCGTCTCGGCATCGGCGAGATCAAAGGCGAGCTCGAGGACCTCTGCTTCATGCACATCGATCCCATACACTACGCTGAAACGAAAAAAATCGAAGATACGTACCTGCGCGACGGCAAGGAATACATGCATCGCGTCGTGAAGCTGTTCCGCGGCGTGCTGGAAAAGGAAAAGATTAGTCTGATCGATATCAGCGGCCGTACGAAGTACCTCTATCGTCTCTACCAGAAATTGAAGCGTCACGATATGGATGTCAGCCGCATCTATGATCTCGTCGCCATCCGCATCGTCGTCCCGGAAATCGCCGACTGCTACGAGGCGCTCGGCATCATCCACCGCGAATATCGCCCGATGGTCGGCCGCATCAAGGACTACATCTCGCTCCCCAAACCCAACGGTTACCAATCGCTCCATACGACCGTCTTCGGTCCGGACGGGCGCATCCTCGAAATCCAGATCCGCACCCAGAAAATGCATGACGAGTCGGAGTACGGCATCGCCGCTCACTGGATGTACACCGAAAAAGAACGTCCGAGCTGGCGTAATCTTTTCTTCAAGAAGAAAGGATCCCTCGCCTCCCAGCCCAAGGAGCTCACCTGGGTCAAGCAGCTACAGGAATGGCAAAAAGAGATCGGCCGCGATGACAAGGAATTCATGGAGGGGCTGAAGATAGAATTCTTCAAGAACCATATCTTCGCGTTCACGCCCAAAGGCGATATCATCGAGCTTCCCGAGGAAGCGACGCCCATCGACTTCGCCTACGCCATCCACAGCGAGATCGGCAACCGCGCCGTCGGCGCCAAAGCCGACAGCAAGATGGTGCCGCTCGACTATCACATCCGAAACGCCCAGGTGATCGAGATTCTCACCGTCAAGGAAAAGAAAAAGCCCAGCCGCGATTGGCTCGACTTCGTGAAGACCTCGTCCGCCAAATCCCACATCCGCCGCGAACTCCGCCACAGCGAATTCCAGACGGATAAATGATGCCTACTCTTTCGTCGCGCGCATCACTTCCTTGAGCCAAGCACAGAGACACCGGGTTTTCGACACCAATGCTCTGGCATGAATAGTAATGCCGAAATACGAGATGGCATTCATTGGGGAAAGACGTCTCAAAAGCCGATGTTTCGTCCGAGTACGTATCACACGATGCGTCGGAAACGATACGTACCCAAGAAAATCGATACCCTGATGCCACTTGCGCAGCGTCGTCTTGTGAGAATGAATGACAAGTTTCCGATCGACTGACAGAAATTGCCCGATGCGGTCATGCCACAAGAGAAGTTGATACCTGTCCGTATGAGCAAGCAGAATATCATCGGCGTACCGCAGATATACCGGTGCATGCAAGACGCGTTTCACATACTGATCCAGAGGATCGAGAAAGATATTGGCGAACAATTGGCTCGTAAGATTGCCAAGAGGAATGCCTGTGCCCGGTGTACTAGAAAAGCTGGTGATGATATCCGAAAGCAGCTTGAGCAAATGCTTATCTTTCACCGCCCGCGTCACAGCCGCCAAGAGGAGAGTATGATCGATGGAGGCAAAGAACTTCCTGACATCGCACTGGAGCACCCAGACGGTCCGGGTGCGGTTGCGGCACAGTTTCCAAGCCAACTGCTCGAAACGCTTCACGGCACGATGCGTCCCTTTCCCTTTGCGGCTGGAATAGGTATCATAGATGAAGCGCTTCTCGAATATCGGTTCGATCACACGGTGAATGGCATGATGCAACACGCGATCCCGTACCGAGGCCTTATGGATATCGCGCGGCTTCGGATCAGAAACGATAAAGTGTATGTACGGTGAATGCGCGTACCTGCCGCTTGCCAGATCGCGATGCAATCGGATCAGCTGTTCTTCCGCTTCCATACCGAATGCCAGCACATCTTCTTTGAAGCGTTTCCCGCACTGAAACTCGCGCCACGCGACGAACAGATTTTCCAGACTGATCACTTTTTCAAAAAGACTTCCATGAATCCCCCCCCCCCGGACTTCCGCTTCGTTTTCCATTCTCCAGCACTTGGCTGACTGGTATAT
>JBAQCV010000029.1:0-3108 GCA_049294475.1 Candidatus Moraniibacteriota bacterium
CATTGAGATCGGCTTCTTTGATGGTGTCATCAGTGATTTCCGAGGTATCGATGGCGGTACCGAGAGTGGAGGCGATCGTAATACTCCCCGCTCCGTTGGTGACCGTGATGCCCGCGCCTTGGGTGAGTGTCGCTAGTGCGTATCCCGAACCGTTGCCGATCAGGAGGGTGCCGTTGGCGGCTGTGGCGCCGGAGAGACCCGTGCCCCCGTTGGCAACCGGCAGGAGTCCGGTGACGTCGGTCGCGAGATCGATCTGCCCGAGCTCGATGTCCTGGCCGGAGAGGGTGAGATAGTCGTAGGTGCCGGAGAGGGTGAGGGCAGTATGCAGACGGGAATCGTTGCCAAGCACCAACTGCTTGCTTCCCGTACCGGTCGGGAGATTCTTGATATCGAGTTTGCCGCTCTTACCGAGAATGGGGATGTTGCCTTGTTTGGTACCGATGGTTTTTCCTTGGAGGAACTGGGAGTTGATGGCACTGGGGACGGAGCCGAGTTTCTTTCGTGGGATCATCTCGGAATCAGTACCGATGCGGATGCCGATGAAGTAGTTGCCATCGGCGAAGGTGAGGGTATCAGGCAGCGGAGTGATGGAGCCGAGGAAGGCGCGGAAGATGCCGTTCTTCACCGTCACCGTCTGTGTCTCTTCCCAGAGACGGTTGTCAGAGACGGAAGGATACGGATCAGTCGTGGTGCGGTCCGTGGCATAGAGGGCGAAGCGGACTGCGTAGGTGCCATTGGGGATGATGCGATTGTCACTGCCGAAGAGGGAGGCGGAGAGGCTGATCTGATTGATGGAGTTTTCCGTGGATTGACTGAAAACAGGCTGTACGCCAAACCACACGAACACGCTCAACGCTCCTGCGATGGTGGCAGCAAAGATGCGGTGTCTCAATTGTGGATTATACTTGTTCATTGTTTTTCTTTTCGATCTTCCGCTGTCCGCTATGCTCTCATTCGAGGACTCCTCGCGAACGAATGCCTCTATGCTTCTTTTCTATCGGCAGGAACCTTTTCCGACTTACCACGGGTTTTTCTAATTTCTTCTCCAAAGTCTTCCGTGCACTACCTGCCACGCCCCCGCCTTCCTGTGCCACTCTTCTATTCTCATCGATATTTTTCGGCTCGCGCTTTAGAGAAAGTTCTGTTGTCGCCGTTTCTGCTAGCATATTGAGCACCAGTTCGAGATTGGTCATATTGTCGCGCAAATTTTCTTTTTTGAGACCCTTGAAATTCTTGTATTCCCGCGTCTGCATTCCAGCCCACGCAAGCGTGATGTCATCAGTAAGAATCGCGAATTCATCCCCTTTTTTCACGCCGCGTTTTTCCCACTCGTCGGTCAATGCTTTGCGAATTTCTATGCTCTTCAAGCGCTGATTGATCCAATTTTCTGAATATCCTTTCTTGAGATAGGTGTTGAGCGCTCGATTGATAGCCAGTTCCGGATCATGCGTTTCTTCGATACGCTCATAACCGACGCGCGCCAGCCAGAGTTTGAACGGCTCGGCATTCGGCGATGGGATAGACTGGATGATACGCAACATCACCTCGGTATCCGCAACATCAGTCAGCCGCATTTTCCCGTCCGTAGCGAGCATTTTCAACCCGTTACATTTTGTAACGGTTTCATTTGAACCCTCATCAATAAGACGTTTTTTTAGGACGCGCCAATATACCGCTGGGTTTTCACTCTCTGAAAGTACAGCCACAACATCCACCACCGAGAAATACCATTTCTCCTCTTTTTCGTTCCACTCCCGACGAATGGTTTTTCCTTCAAAAATCGCGATTTTTTTAGACATAAATTTTTTTATTGCTTCCTCTTCATTTACCCTGTGTAATTGCTCATCAAATGAGCACCCCGCAAAGCGGGATTACACAGGGTAAAGTCCAAATTTCTTTCTTATCCAGCCGTCATTCGGTATCTTCTCCGACACTATGTAGAGGACTTCCTTGTCGATCTTGCAGTCGGCTTTGAGATACGTAATCAGATCCTCGCACTCGTACGGGTACACCCAGATGCTGTTCTGCAATTTCTCGAATCCGAAGCGGGCAAGGTTGCGCCTGATCCTGTCGCGCTGTCCCTTCTTGGTCTCCTTGATGTCAAAGATGACCAGGCGCCATTTCCCGTCCCATTTCTGCGGTTTCAGCGTTTCTGATTCCGCTGTGTATTTCGCAAGTTCCCGATCCCCTTTTTTGGTCAATCGGGCAAGAGAGATATCATCCTTTTTATCAAGAGCCAACAAACCATTCTTCTGTAGTCTGTCGATAGCGTTTTGGACATAATAAGAAGAACGATATCGCCTATCGTTCTTTTTGGATGCGGCTAGGACACACAGGGCATTCGCGACAAGAGTTTCCACGTTCAACACACCGCTCCCCGCTTCGGTCAGCAGTATATGGTGTACGTCCACTCTTGTGTTCCCTGCGGTCATAGCCTGTTTGTGTTGATATTCTTCTCCCCTCGTATGTGTACGGTATATCCGGTGCACACTCTACTGCCCGACAGCGTATCTATGTGTGTTCATCCTTACTGCACACTGTATCACGCGACAGCGCATACAAATGTGCAACTAGAAACTTCTCGAACACTGTTTCCTATATGCACAGAGTCTAGCTCGATAGCGCATCAGAGTGTGTGATAGTCAACACTCCCGATATGCACATATTATAGCACGGTCACATACTGAAGTGTGCAATTATCTGTCATCTTGTCAACCCCTCACCTTTTTTGAGAAACGTTCAATAATGAAAAGTATAAGGCGTAGTCGCTTATCGGCTCACATGGACAATCATCACCGTCCCTTCATAAAAAGGTGAGGGGGTCAACCCTGTTAGAAGTCTGCCAAAACCACCCCTAAGCACTCTTTTGTCTGAGTCTTTTTAGCCGTTTGCTTTGACTAGACATCACATTCAGAGTTCTAACGGGGCTGATACCCCCCCCTGAATCCCGCCGGGTCCGTCCGATCCGTGGTCGCCCCCCCCCTCTGACCACGAGGCATACGCGGTATGCGCACTCGATAACGTGACAGCGTATGAAAATGTGCAACTGGAAACCGCTCGAAAGTTGTTTCCTGTATGCACATAGTATAGCACGATAGCGTATAGAAG
>JBAQCV010000030.1:0-12357 GCA_049294475.1 Candidatus Moraniibacteriota bacterium
GCTCTTCGGCGGACAGGACACCTTCAGTTTCTTATAATCATAGTCGAGTTCCTTGGCGATGCTTTTGAAAATCCCCAGACGGTATGCGCTCATCCGACTCTGCTTATAATCGCAGCCGCCGACCGACGCCCCCAGGCGCGATTCGACTGACAGCATCCCGAACAAGAATCCTTCACGGATTCCGGTCTTGCTCGCAGCGAATTTGATGGCATCCTTGATATTTTTCGCGTCATAGCTCTTCCCCAGCAACTTGTTCAAATCGCCTTTCAATTCATTGAGCTTGGACTGCAGTTCCGCGATGGTCGCCTGCTGCTCTTCCAGATCATCCTCCGTATCGATTTTCTCTGAAACGAGGGCCTGTTTCTGTCTGTTCTGTATAGCCAGCAGTTGCGCATGGTCTTTTTTCGTCTCCTCGAGCGCGGATTTCTCGTCCAAGACTTTGGTACGCACCTCCGTGATCCCGCGGATGACTTCCTGCATCTTTTCCTGAGTGGAAAAAAGATTGTCATTGCCTTGAAACAGGCCGAGCAGATCGTACTCAGCCAACACGACTCCCACGAGAGGAATGTCGCCCGTAAAATACATCTCCTGGATCAACCCTTTCAAAACGCGCCTCTCGAGCCCCAGCTGCTGCTCAAGGTTGGCGATCTCTTTTTCTTTCTGCCCTATGGTCTGCTCGGTCTGACTGAGCAGGCTCTGCACCCGAAGAATGAGTTGCTGCGTGGAGGTAAGCGAGGAATTGATCTGATTCAGATCCTGTTGCAGCGCATTGAGATCTTGGGTTTCTTTTTTCAGTTTTTTCTCCAACGCGCTGATATCGCTCTCGATGTCTTCCGCATCCTCTGCCGCATACACCGGCATACTGCCTGCAAACGCCAAAAAGAAGAGAGTGCAAACCGCTCCGCGCGTCAGCAGAAAAAAGATGTTCTGCTTTTGTTTTTTCATACAAAGTATAGTATACCACAACAGCCTTTCGAAGCTTTGATAAAAGCAAAAAGACTCCAAAATGTTTTTTAGGCCCGCCGGAAGCGATGTAGCGCTTCAGGCAGGGAACCAGAGGGCGTTACTGCTTCGGCGCAGTTCATCTAAAAGGTTTTGAAGCTTGTATGCAATAATGCGGCGCTATTCCTCGATTTCAGCTTTCACGACGATGGTCCCGTCCTTCGCCCCCTTGAGGATGGCCTTTTCGATCTCTCTGCCGATCTTCAGATTCTCCCTGATGAACGCCTTGGCGGTCTCGCGGCCGACACCGAGCTTCACTTCGCCATATGCGAATGAATTGCCGGATTTCTTCACCACACCGTACAACACTCCCGCGTCGAGAAGATCGCCGGAAAATGAGATGCCTTCGTTATACATGATATCGAATTCCGCGGTACGGAACGGCGCAGCCACCTTGTTTTTGACCACTTTCGCCTTGACGCGATTGCCCACCACAACTTCCCCCCGCTTGATCTGCGCGCTGCGGCGCACTTCGATGCGGACAGAAGAATAGAATTTGAGCGCCTGCCCACCGGTCGTCGTTTCCGGGTTGCCGAACATCACGCCGATTTTCATACGGATCTGATTGATGAAGATCACCACCACGTTCGAACGGGCGATGATCGCCGTCAGTTTGCGGAGCGCCTGCGACATGAGGCGCGCCTGACGGCCCATATGCGAATCCCCCATCTCGCCTTCGATCTCCGCTTTCGGCACGAGCGCGGCGACCGAATCTATCACGATGACATCCACCATATTGGAACGCACGAGCGTCTCCACGATATCGAGCGCCTGTTCGCCGTTATCCGGCTGAGAAATGAGCAGGTTGTTGATATTGACGCCGATGCGCTTGGCATACTCCGGATCCAGCGCATGTTCGGCATCCACGAATGCCGCCACGCCGCCGACTTTCTGGGCATTGGCGACGATATGGAGGGAGAGCGTCGTTTTTCCGGAGGATTCCGGCCCATAGATCTCCACCACGCGGCCACGCGGCACGCCGCCGATACCGAGCGCGATGTCGAGCGAAACGGAACCGGTCGGTATCGCTTCCACATCCACCTTGCGGATATCCCCGAGTTTCATGATCACGCCTTCGCCGAATTTCTCTTCGATCGCATTGACGACGCTCTCGAGTCTGCCTTTTCCTTCTCCTGTTTGCGGTTTCTTCACCATAAGTAAGAAAGTGTTAATTACTCAACAAATAATACCGATGAAACCATCCCCTGTATGGCAATCGTTCACTGCTGGCTCTCAATTACACATAGTACCACATATTGACCGATTGGCTCAATAGTAGTAGTCCTTATTTTTCCACCTCCGCCACACAAGGATTCCTCCCCCGACAGCGATAAGAGCGGCAACACTGACAGTAATCCACCCCCATGATACTTTCTCGGATGAAACACTACTATTTTGTTTCTGTGTTTCTTGGCTGACATGCGGACTCACAATCGGTTCCTTATTTCTACAATCCTGCGAACAATTCTTCCAATCCTCTCTTGGCTGGTCACAAAAATCATTCTCATCGCATGTCGCTTTGCCAGCAAGATCAATGGTAAACACCTTCTTCCCTTCCGGATCATATATATCCGCATATTCCCCGTTCGGAAAGTACGGAATGCTCGCTGTGATATCACCTTCTGAACGTTCTTCACACCCGCCGCTGATAGTTCCGTCCGGAGCGAAGCTTTCGGCGCACAGGATGATTTTCATCGCTTCTATGCCGAAACATCCGAGCGTCTCCTTACGAAACGACACGATACAGCCATTATGTACTTTCCCTTTGAAAAGATCATACGTTTTCTCATAGGGGATATCCGCAAGAGTAACCTCCATAGCACGCACCATGTACCGCTCATGTTCCTTGTACAAAGACAGCCTGATCGTCTTTTCTGTGCGGCCATACGGTTCTCTATCAACAAGTACTGCGGCGTATACGGCATCAGTAACCAAAACCAAAACTAGCAAAAGGGCAAGTATACCGATATATTTCCTACGCTTGCACATACGCTATAGCTTCAAAAGGATTCCTGAAGATACGACGGTCCACTCGGCCAATTTTTAAGTCGATATCGGATAATATGAGTCTGTAAAGGAGAAAAAGAATCGATGTAATTTGCGCTTCTCATAATACTCGTGTCAGACGATCTGAAATATTTGGATGGAGAAAGACTACAGCCCTGAAAACATTCTCCAAAAGATTTCCCTCCTATGTTCTGCCACTTCTTACATGCTGGACTTTGAGTGCAGTTATAGTGGGGGGACAAATTTGCTTGCCCCTCCGCATGAAAGTACTCATCATCAAGCGCCCCTATAGCATGTCCTAATTGTTCATGATCAAATATCCTGCTAGACATCTCCCCGCTACAGTACCATGTCTCGCCACTACCGATCCCAGCATACGCCAGATACGTAACTACATCACCACGTTGAGGTTCCCCACGCTGAACGAATGCAAAACTTATTAGCTTTTTGTTTTTCAGCTCCGGGCATTGTTGAGCCACCTTGTTTTTGGCGTCCTTATCCGACGCAAATGGTTTGTCTACCCTATACAGAGCAAAGGGGTATCCGCTATCAGATACATATCTGCCAACGACAATACTCGCAGAGTTCACTCCGCTTCTAAGTTCGCTCACTACGTTGTCAAAGCCAGATGGATTGTTTTTATTTCCCCATGATAGTATGGTGCCAGAGCAAGGCTGTTCCCATCTATCCTGATCAATGATACCAAAAAAAGACGGCAGCACTGCCTTGTCAATTGGCACTGCAACGATTGCGAAATCCCCCTTCTTATTCCCATCAACAAACTTACACAGCGGTTCCTCCTTATATGGCGAACACCCTTTGCAAGACACATTACTTTGTGCCTGAACCGTTGCTACGCTCATCAGAGAACTATTCGAGCGAGCTTTTTCGTTGTCCAGAAAGTATGCTGAGCTGGCACCCCCAGAAATAGGACAAGCATTGACATACGTCTCCATAGTATTGGAAGTTTTCCCCTCATAGGTAGCCTCTAGAGAGGTGATGCCGCTATCTATGGCTTCTACGGTACCACTTGCCACTTTGGCTACCGTTTCATCCGCAGACATCCACGATACCATATTCGTAATGTCTTTTTCGATATACGGCCCGTTCACATCGGTGTTGGAGTTACCACCGGCAGAACCAGTGCTACAGGCGTATTTTCCGACGGCTTTGATTTTCGCGCTCTTTGGTCTCTCTCCGTTATCAGTCCCAAGCGCGAGATAGTCCGTGCCGCCATTCTCGCATTGAATCTCTATAGACTGAAGGCTTTCAACCATACACTTCCCAGGAGGAGGCGTCCCTACTGATGATGTCGTGTCGCAAGAGAATGTGAACGCGCCGCTTTTCCGCAATCCAAACAACGGATTCTTCGGATCGGTATCCTTGACGGCGAGAACATTAAGCACTGTGTTGACGATGAGCCAGGCGGCGAGCATCACCGCGAACCCAATCAGCGCCGCTTTGAGACCGCCTTTGGCTGTCTGCATCATCCCCTCATCGCCGGTAGACACGATATAGAGTACGCCCATCGCGACGATCACGGCGATCGCCGCAAACGTCATGATCTTCAGTCCGTAATCGATGATGCCTTTGCCGCCGATGACGATGTGACAAATGGTGCACCTGTCCGCTTCGTTGGTGCCCGGTGTTGTCGTATCATCGGCACTGCGTCCGCATGGTACAAGTCCGGCTGCCATTACAGGCGATGGGGGACCAGCAATAAAAGAAAAAATTAAAAGTCCAAAGAGAAAAAAGTGTGCGAGGCGAAACACTGGGGGATCGACAGTATTTTTTTTTCCAAAACTCATATCATGACACTGGGAGATGCGGTTTTTCGTAAGTCGCAAAAAAACCGTTCGGATATAAAATATCGCCTACCTTTGTTTCCCGGCAGCAGTAAATATAATATCTTTCACAGCCACCCTTTCACTCCCCAGCGGTTCTGCCGCGGCACCGTTGAAGCTGGTCAGGGTCTGTACCGCATTATCGGATGAGATCTCGGCTCTTTCCTTCGCCTCCGCTTTCTGTAGCTCCCCAGGCTTCAGGATACCGCTGAAAACGATCGTCCCATCGGCTTCCAGCGTGACCTTCGTCGGCTCGAGTACGCCGACATCGATACGGAACATCTCCGGGCGATTCGCCTTGTTCGTCTCATCTGTCTGTGCGCTTGGAGCCGAAGGGGTATACTGCGCCTCGATGGACAATGTTTCCGATTTTTCCTTATCGAAACGGTTGATAGAAACGACCGTCACCGTGTTGAGTCCGGGCTGCAGGATGAGCTTGTCGGAAAATTCCCCGTCGATCCCGACGAATACCGGCTGATTGTTGATGGACACGCGCGCGCCCTTGTCCGTCTTTCCCTGTACGATGACTTCGCTCGCCTCAACGACCGCGCCGTTTGCCGGAGCCAATATGACCAGACGCGGCACGCCGGCGAATGATCGGAATTCCCGATAGAGATACAAGAACGCTCCTCCTACTAGAAGGAATATCATCATGATCACGATGGAGCGCGGTGTGATCACGAGCGCGGAAATATCGAGGTTCTTGACAGTGAATGTTTTCTTCGCGACATCGCGGTTGAGATTGGCCTGGATGTTGCACTCGCGCTCATAGAGCTTGATAAGCGCTCCTTCATCGATATTCAGATACCGGGCATAACTCCGGAGAAATCCGCGCACATAGACATCGGCTGGCAGTTTGTCATACTGGCCATTCTCGAGATACTCGAGATACTTCACCTGGATTTTCGTTATCTTGGAAATTTCGGACAGGCTCATGCGGAAATCGCTCCGGAGCTTTTTCAGTTTCTCGCCGAGCGTGAGCGATTCGACTTTTTTCCGCGTAAACCCGTCTTTCATACGACAGAAGATACAAGATGCATGATACAGAAGCTTTTCTTTCCCGCCACCCTATCTCTCATCCATTATCTTTTATCAATTATCAGCACCTACAGTTGCCACTTGTCACGCGCTCCCTGATCGGACATATGATCGTCTCCGTATTTCTTCTCATTATCAGTGTCGCTCGCGATGTTGTCTGTCTTGCCCAGAAGCACCTTTTTC
Organism: Candidatus Moraniibacteriota bacterium; assembly: GCA_049294475.1. Lineage (GTDB taxonomy): Bacteria > Patescibacteriota > Minisyncoccia > Moranbacterales > UBA1568 > UBA1568. Next base: position 6,075 of record JBAQCV010000030.1, read on the forward strand.
TTGCCGTCCACCATCCCCACGACGCCGTTCTCCTCGAGCAGATGCATCAGGCGAGCGGCGCGCGGATAGCCGATGCTGAATGCGGTCTGGAAAGACGTGGTCGATGCTTTTCCGGTCGTTATGGTGAGACGCTTCGCCTCTTCATACATGTCGTCATCTTTGGATCCGTTATCCATCGCGTCCAGCGCCTCGGTGATGCTGCTCTGCCCTATGTCCGGCGCATCGAAACCTTCGCCGATCTCGTCTTCGCCCAGATCCTCTTTCTGCTTGCGGAAAAATGCCGTGACACGCTTCACTTCATCGTCTGATACGAACACGCCCTGCAATCGCTTGATCTCCGTCCCTTCCGAGGGCGAATAGAGCATATCGCCGTTGCCGAGCAGTTTCTCCGCTCCGCCGGTATCGAGGATCGTGCGCGAATCGATCTGCGTCGTCACCTGGAACGCGATACGCGTCGGGATATTGGCCTTGATCAGGCCGGTGATCACCTCCACGCTCGGGCGCTGCGTCGCGAGTATCAGATGGATGCCGATGGCGCGCGACATCTGCGCCAGACGGATGATGACCGACTCCACTTCTTTGCCATGCGCCACCATCAGGTCCGCCATCTCGTCGATGACGATCACGATGTACGGGAGCGGCTCGAGATTCTCTTCGCGCACTTTGCCGCTTTCCGCATCGACGACGGTCTTCATCTCGCCGCGCGCGCACTTCTCGCGATACAGGGCGAGATCCTTCGCATGCGCTTCTTCGAGAAGCTTGTAACGGCGTTCCATCTCGCCCACCGCCCAGCGGAGCACGTTCACCACTTTCTTGTTGTCGACGATGACGTCCGTCTTCAGATGCGGGATGCCCTTGTAGGCGGAGAGTTCCACGCGTTTCGGATCGACGAGGATGAGCTTGAGATCCTCGGGGGAATTCTGATACAGGAGCGAGAGAAGCAGCGTATTGATGCACACGCTCTTGCCCGACCCGGTGCGCCCGGCGATGAGCAGGTGCGGCATCTTGCGCAGATCCCCGAGCAGATTCTTGCCCGCGACGTCCTGACCGAGCACGAGCATCAGGTCGGATTTGCGGTCACGGAATTCGCGGCTCTCGAGAAATGCCTTGAAACGCACGACGGCGACGGCCTTGTTCGGGATTTCGATGCCGATGAGCGATTGTCCCGGAATCGGCGCTTCGATGCGGATCGACTGCGCGGCGAGCGCGAGCGCGAGATCGTTCGAGAGCGTCGTGATGCGCGACAATTTCACGCCGAACGCCGGACGGAAGGTATATTGCGTCACGGTCGGCCCGACGCGCACCTCTCCCGGCTCCACTTCGATGCCGAAATACTTGAGTGTGCTCTGGATGATGTGCCTGTTGCGCTCCGTGTCTCCTCCGATCGCCTGGCCGGTCGTCGATTCCATCAGATCCACCGGCGGCAATTCCCAGCGCACCAGACGGGCTCGGCGCGATGCGCGTTTGCGGACCGGCGCCGGAACAGCCGCCGGAGCGCTATCATCCGGCTTCATTTCCTCATCGATGCTGATTTCCATTTTTTCGTCATGAAACTGGAGATTGCGGATATTGTTCGCTGCCAGACTGTCGCCCGCGCCCGCCGGCAAAGCCGTGTCGCGTGCCGCCTCGGGAAATGCGGTCTCATTCTGTTCTTCCGCGGCTATCGGCTCGACAACTCCCGGCTCTCCCGTCCCCGCATCTTCCGTTTTGCGTTTCAATCCATCCCGCAAACGCTCGAATGACTGGATAAGCGAGACATTGAACGCCGCGATCACACCGGCTGCGAACAGCGCGATAAGGATGATCGTCCCGGCCGCTTTGCCGGTAAAATTCCCCAGCACATACGCGAAGCCAAATCCGATGAAACCGCCGCCCTGTCCCTCGCGCGCGACTTTCAGAAGCTCCTTGGTCTCATCGCCGCTATACAGATGCAGGAGTCCCAGCACGGCAAAGAATCCGAGAATAAGCCCGATGAATCTCACCGCATCCGCGAGCGTCGTCGTGCGGCGCTTGAGGAACAAAATGCCTGCGGCCACGAGCAGCAGCGGCAACAACCATTTCCCCCAGCCGAGGAGCATCCCGAGCATAGTATCCAACCACTCTCCCAGCACACCCGCCGCGCTGAAATAAGCCAACAAAAAAAGAAGCGACAAAGCGAACAGAAAAACCGCCGCGATGCTCCGCTTGGCATCGCTGTGCAGGATATCCTCGAATTTGAATCCGTCCTCTCCCTCCGCCTCTACCGGCATCTTTTTCTTCCGTCCCATATTTCAGCATTAATGTTGCCCCAATGACCGAAGTATAGCATAAAAAGGAGGCTTTCTTCAAAAAAACACTCTCCAATTGGAAAGTGTTTTTTCACACAATACTTCGACTAGGGGATATGTTTACAATGCGCTGGCATCCCTATTGTTCTCGATCTATGACCTTTTCTATCTCCGACAGATTGGATTTATACTTCTCAATGACTCCGAAAAGCTCCGCGTAAATAGCTCTCTTACTGTTTTCATCAAGAGCAGATTCTACTTTCTCACACATTTTAAGCAAATCTTCTATGTTTGTAATTGATTGCATAGCTGATCATTATTTTGATTATCCTTGTATTTTGTTTATACTCTGCTTATGAGCTCTATCTCCCACACTATAGGCAACAGCGCCAGCCATACCAACCAAGGCACTAAAACTGTTCCCAGCTTGTTTGACTACGGTATTCCAAAAACCATCCTCTAAAATTTCTATCATTTTTTCAGTACTTGCCCATGTTGCGGCATTCCCCTGCTCTGCGGCACTTGTAGCTATCGATGCCAAACGCGCCATAGCATCACCATGCCCCGTTAGATAAGACATCGTATCATATATCATATTTTGAAAAGGGATATAGTCTGCCATATTGATGGTTGCTCCGGCTATTGCCACTCCGCCCAATGCAACGCCGGCTATTTTTAATATTTTCGGAGTAGCTTCCGCTAAATCCTTTTTCATTTTTTCAACGGTGCCGGAAATTTTTTCGCGCAGACTCGGTTGTTCCTCAAGAGCCGCCGCGATCGCTTCGTTTCTCTTCCCGATTTCTTGCAATGCGTCTTCCAGTTGTTGCTTAAGCCCCTCAAGACTTTCTTGTGGCTCAACAACTTCAGGAAAGGATGCCTCGTCTCCCCCACCTCCTTTGATTTTTTCCGCAAGCGCGTCAGCCGCCTCGAGGTCTTGTTGATGAGCCTCTTCGGCCTGCTGTATTTGTTCAGCTCGAGTTATGATGTCTTCCGGCAACGTTGCTTCTCCCCCCTCTCCTGTTACATCTTTTTTGATGCCTTTCTCGTTGATGCCTTCTTCCGTGCTGACTGTTTTCTGAATTTTTTCAAAATCCGGCATAATCGTAAATTATATAATTAGATGAAAAATTATACCCAACACCTCTATAGTACCCCCCCCGTTGTTCGTTGTCAAATAGCTGAAATTCCAGCACAAAAACACCCCTGATGAAGGGGTGTTTCGGCAAATTCGTCACATGCAAGTGTTTATGCTTTTGCTGATCCGGGGCCGCGGTAGCCGGTACCGGCCGGGATGAGACGTCCGATGATGACGTTCTCCTTCAGCCCGCGCAGACGGTCTTCCTTGCCTTGGACGGCCGCGTTGATGAGGACGCGCGCGGTTTCCATAAATGACGCGGCGGAGAGGAAGGATTCTGTCGACAATGCCACCTTGGTGATGCCGAGCACCATCGATTCACCGACGGCTTCACGGCCCTTCTTGCCGAGCGTTTCTTCGTTGGATTCGAGGAACTGGTCTTTCTCCACGATATCGCCCGGCAGGAGCAGCGTATCGCCCGGATCCATCACGCGGATGCGCGACATCATCTGGCGGATGATCACCTCGATGTGCTTATCGTTGATGCCTTCGCCCTGGGCGGCGTAGATCTCCTCGATTTCGCGGATGATATAGCGATGGACCGCTTCCTGGCCCATCACGGTATAGAGCTTGCGTAGATCGAGGTGTCCTTCGGAGAGTATCGATCCGGTACCGACGAGATCACCTTCCTTGACGCGCAGCGCCACATTGGCCGGAGCCTGATACTCGTAGAGTTTCTTGTCATTCCCCTCGACGGAAATCTTCACGACTTTCGCATTATCCTTGACGATCGTTTTCACCTGGCCATCCGCTTCGGAGAGGATCGCTTCGGTCTTCGGCACGCGCGCCTCGAAAATTTCCTCGACGCGAGGGAGTCCCTGCGTGATGTCGGAACCGGCGACACCGCCGACATGGAACGTACGCATCGTCAGCTGCGTACCCGGCTCGCCGATAGCCTGGGCGGCGACGACGCCGACGGAGGCACCGAGCTCGACGAGCGCGCTCCTGCCGAGGTCAATACCATAGCACATGCGGCAGACACCGCGACGCGATTTGCACGTCACCAGGCTGCGGATCTTCACTTTCGGGATATTCCTCTTCTCGATTTCCTTGCCCTGCTCTCGCGAGATGAGCACGCCCTTCTTCACGATCACTTCCTTGGTCGCCGGGTCTTTGAGCGCTTCCACGGTCACGCGGCCTTCGACGCGTACAGCATAGCTCTGCCCGATGGCATCGGAATCCTCACGGTAGAGATACACGCCTTCGATATCGGCGCAGTCCTCTTCGCGAACGATGATATCCTGTGCCACATCGACGAGACGGCGCGTCAGATATCCAGCGGTCGCGGTACGGAGCGCGGTGTCAGCCATACCTTTGCGGGCACCGTGTGTCGAGATGAAATATTCGAGCACGTTGAATCCTTCCTTGAAAGAGCTCTTGACCGGAAGCTCGATCGTCTCGCCGGTCGGCCCGGCCATCAGCCCCTTCATACCGGTCATCTGCACGACGACAGACTCGGAACCGCGAGCCTTGGAATACACCATCGCATATACCGGGCCCTCTTTGTCGAGATGGAGACGCACAGCATCGGTGATCTGATTCTTGGTCTCGTTCCAGATTTCGATGATACGGTTGCGCCGTTCCTCATTCGTCAGGAGTCCCGTATTGTATTGGTCTTTCACTTCGTTGACACGGATCTCGGCCGCCGTCACATAGCCGGCTTTTTCTTTCGGTACGATGAGATCATTCATCCCCCAGCTGATCCCCGAACGGGACACGGAGCGGAAGGAGAGATCTTTCAGACGGTCGGCGAATTTGGCCGCCTCGTCCTGCCCCAAGGTTTCCAAGATGCGGGACATGATAACCTTGAGATCCTTTTTCACCATTTCTTCGTTGATGAAGCGAAGGCTCTCGGGAAGGATGTCGTTCAACATGATACGTCCGATGGATGTCTCGATGAGCTCGCCCTTCCAGGAGAGCTTCACGGCGACATTCACATCGACGATATCGTTCTGGTGGGCGAGAATGGCTTCATCCATCGATCCGAATATCTTGCCCTTGCCTTTGCCCTCTGGTTTGATATGCGTGAGATAGTAGACGCCGAGCACCATATCGAGCGTCGCGGTGACGATCGGTTCCCCGGATGCCGGCTTGAGGAGATTCTTCGAAGAAAGCATTATCGTAGCGCTCTCGTGGCGCGCCTGATCGGTGAGCGGCACATGGACCGCCATCTGATCGCCATCGAAGTCGGCATTGAACGCGGAACAGACCATCGGATGCAGACGGATGGCCTTGCCTTCGATGAGTACCGGCTGGAATGCCTGAATAGAGAGGCGATGGAGCGTCGGTGCACGGTTCAGGAGTACATAGTGGTGCTCGATGATCTCGTCGAGGATCTCATAGGCCTCTTCGGTTTCCGAATCCACCATACGACCGGCGGTGCGGACGTTGTGGGCGTATTCTTTCTCGATGAGCTTGTTGATGATGAACGGCTTGAATAGTTCAAGCGCCATCTTCTTCGGCAAACCACACTGGTGCAGTTTCAGTTTCGGTCCGACGACGATGACCGAACGGCCGGAATAGTCGACGCGCTTGCCGAGGAGATTCTGACGGAAACGGCCCTGCTTGCCTTTCAGCGCATCAGCGAGCGAGCGCAGTGCCCGGCGCTGTCCGGTCGAAGCGGCAGTCGATGCCTGTCCGCGGCGGGCGCTGTTGTCGAAGAGCGCGTCCACGGCTTCCTGGAGCATCCGTTTCTCATTGCGCGTGATGACTTCCGGAGCGCCGATCGCGAGCAGTTTCTTCAGGCGATTGTTGCGGTTGATGATGCGGCGATAGAGATCGTTGAGATCGGACGTCGCGAAACGGCCGCCATCGAGCGCCACCATCGGCCGGAGATCCGGCGGAATGACCGGAATCGCGGTCGGAAGCATCCATTCGAAAC